>JBJONT010000081.1:0-3274 GCA_046051705.1 Planctomycetota bacterium
TACGACGATCGGGGAATCGATGACCGATGGTGCCAAGCAATGGTCCAATCCTGCAGCTGAAGATTGAATAAACTTGAGTCGACCTTGCGAGACCACCGAATCCCAGTCCACAGGGACTTTCGCATGCCCAACAAAAATATCAGCTGCGAAGATCTTCTCCGGAATCGTGTCTTGATCGGCCACGAGAATCTCATAACCCGGCGCAACGCGTGCTATGGCTTCTATATGCCGTGACTCTGTCGGATAACAAACAACAAGTGTCTTGCTCATCGAACCCTCTTACAACCACAAATCCCGTTGAAAAACAGACAGGTATCCAGTCATCCACAACCAGCAGGTTACTTACCTCTAGCAAGTCGGAGAATATCGCTAAGCCATTGGGAATGCTAGGGGAACTCCCCTTTCGTTGCCCACTCAAACAACTTTGACAATTCTAGTTCGACGGATGTTATAATACCGGGTATGGATTCTAAACAACTCGTCAACTTGGTACGTGAGCAAGGCATCGATGTTTTCGAAAGGATGTTTCGCGCCGTGGAACTAGTACAAGAACGTCTGAACCGGGCTTGCGCTGCACTGCGAGAAGCCCAAGTCCCATATGCTGTTGTCGGTGGAAACGCCGTAGCTGCTTGGGTTGCCACCATCGACGAAGGGGCTGTGCGCAACACACGCGACGTCGATTTACTGCTTGCGGCAGACGATTTACCGCAAGCGACGATTGCGTTGCAACAAGCAGGGTTCGTCCGAGACGAAGTCATGGGAACGGTTGTGTTCCTCGACGGAAGTGATGGCAAACCCAGCCAAGGACTTCATATTCTCTTAGCTGGAAGAAAAGTCCGTCCGGAATATGCGACAGCCACTCCCACCATCGACCAATCAGTAGAAATTCAGAGCAAAAGCATCATCAAGCTCGAAGCATTAGTCGAGATGAAACTCAACAGCTATCGAAGAAAAGACCAAACCCACCTCCTCGACATGATCCATGTCGGGTTGATCGATGAGAGCTGGCCCGATCGCTTTCTGCCCCAACTCGCAAATCGATTGACGGCACTGCTAGAAGACCCTGAAGGTTGATCCACTGCTGAAAGACAGGCGATCATCACCGGCCAGAGTACGCAGTCCATAGTAACAGCTACAAAAGCGAAGGGGCATCAATCCTCATTGATACCCCTTTATCGATGGCAATGCCAGTGCGATTTCAGTAAGAAAAGCACTGGTTGAATGCGGTACCATCCGCCCGTTTGGCGAACTTAGGCCAAGTCGCGATCTTCGAAGAGAAGCAACCCGAGCAATGTAGCCAAGACGAAGTAGATCGTCGTGTAAACCAACACGCTTGCTAGAACCGACCAAGGAACCACGACGTCCGCGTCGATGGCGGCTTCCATCGAGAACAAGCTCAAGTTAGGCACAACCGATGCGATCAGTTCCGAGAAGAACTCTACGAGGGGCAGTCCACCTTGAGAGCTAGCTACGATCGTCGGGGTCAAGTGGCCGAGCATGTAGATCGCGAAGCAGACGGCGAAATTCGCTACCAATGGCAGACGAGTTCCTAATGCCACTGCGATGGCTCCGAGAACCACGCTTTGGAAGAAAGCCATAGCCAAGCCAGGGATAGTCCGCATCATTTCCATGTGGCACTGACGCCAGTCGGGTTGATCCAAGGAAGACTCACGCGCGTCGTAAATCGGCTTGAACGCCACAGCGAAGAGTTCGATTGAACCGAGGACCAAGAACATGAAGAAGACGACCCAGAAAATACCGAACATTTTGCCGAGGATAAACGATCGGCGATGGATCGGTTTACTCAGCAACGTCAACGCGGTCCGGCCTTCAATTTCTTCGTTAACCGACGTACTCGCCGACCAGACGGCTTGGAACGTCGTAGCGACCAAGATCAACGTAATACCGCAGTCCTTGAGCAGCTTGATATCTTCACCGAAGGTGTGGAAAGGCAAGAATACGAACAGCAAAATCGCGAGTCCGACGACCAACATCAAGATCACGGGCAACGGTTGCGACAACTCGCTCTTTGCGGCTGCCAAAGCGATCGCAGCCGTCTTCGGTGCAACAGCTTGCATCAAAAACAGCAACAATCCAAAGACCACCGTCATGAACGCCACTGTTACGAACGTAATCGATTCCGGAACTGGTGGAATGCTTGAAATACGAATATCAACGGTCGCGTCACCAAACTCTTGGTTCTGCGCGTAGACTTCCGCTCCTTGAGCTAACAGCAACGGGGATTTCTCGGGTCCCATGGTGCGAACCCACTGATAAGGCACTTCGTTTTCGATACGAAATCCTTGACCGCGGAAGTCGGCAATGGTTGGACCATCACCGAGAATTAAGTTCTTGTTCGACCGAATCTCAATCGTGTTTACTGTTCTTGGATCGTAGCGGACTTCCAATTTCGTAAACGGCGACTCTTGATCGCCCGAGACACCCGGCAGTGTAAAAGTTTGCGAAGTCGGCCGAAGAAAAATAAACTGTGGCAAGCTACTGAAAGCGCCCGAGGCGTTGTCGACCAAAGGGGTTGAAGCCAGCCCGATCAACCCAAGCAGTCCTAGCGTGCAGAGAATTAAGAACCCCACACCTTCGGTCAGCAGCGAGCGGACCTCCATAATGAAGCGGGTTGAACTGCAAAACATCAGCGACCAAGCGAAGATCGAAAAGACAATTCCGATAGCGACGGTAATCAGCCAAAACTCATCCATCATCAGTGGGGCACCGGCCGATTGGTAAGCCATGTACAGCTCGCGGGCAGCGAGCCCGGTTGCCGCTAAACTTAAACCTGCAGCGATCCCGTGAGCGATCCCTGTTTTTCTGAACAAATCGAAAAATGGGATTTTCGACAAAACGTAGAAGAGCCCAAGCAACAGTCCGAGGGCGACGAGCCCAATGGTCACGCCAACCCCTAAAAACCAAATCGGCGTCAGCCACCGTGCCATCCAGAAGTCGGTGATCGCAAATATTCCAGGAAACATGGATGGACTCATCGATCGATTTGCAAAGAAGAGGGCCGGAAGTAGAGGGGCAAAACTCCAACACAGACCGCCATCGGCCAAAGTCGGACCCCTCCGGAATTTCATCGTTACGATCCGAACCTAGCTTCGGTTCGATCCTTTTTCATCCCGATCCCCCTTGTTCTCCCCGAGAACTCTCTAAAACGAACAATTTTCGCGGATTATCCGTTACAATCCCATTGAATTTGAAGGATGATTAAGACGGCGCGCAGCGTTAAGATTTCCGGGCTAGCTTTCTTTTGTCCTGGAAA
>JBJONT010000082.1:0-15382 GCA_046051705.1 Planctomycetota bacterium
CGACACCGGATCCGAGTGCACCAGCTGATCCCAATGCGGGAGCATCTGGGGGGGCGACCGCTCCAGCGGATCCTACCGCACCAAATTCACCCGACCCTTCATCCGCACCTCCAGCTCCACCGGCTGGCGGCAATCCACCGGCTGGTAACAACTAGGAAGGACCTTTCAAATGTTTGGAAAGAAGAAAAACAAAGACGAGTCGGCCGCGAGTGAAAGCCAGCCTGTTGAGAAGGCGGCGAAGAGCAAATCGAAATCCAAAGGGAGTTTCGATGCAAAGGAGTTCATGCTCTATCACGCAGAGAAGTTTGTATTTGCGTTGATCGCTTTGCTCAGCGCTGGATTGGTTTATCTAGGCTTTTCCACCAAAGGGTTCGATGCCAACAAGGCGCCCAAGACGCTTGCTGACAAGTCGCAACAGGTATTAACACAGATTCGCGAAAACCATTGGGATGCCATCAAAGACGAGGAAGCTCGGGTCAAAGGGATCACCGATGTGAGCTACACCGAGAAGTCGGTTGAGTCCACGAAAGTTATCCCCAAGGATTTGTATCGTCCGGAGATTCCTTTGCCAGGCTCTCGTATCACTGGCTATCGATCTGACCCCGAAATCCTTCCTGCGAAGAGCTTGATGGCTTCGTATTTTTACGGACCTATCGTGGTTGGCAACGCAAATCAGCAGTTGATCGATTTCCTGGATAAGCTGCCCGATGCCAAGGAGCGAGAAGAGCCAAAGAAGCGGGAAGATCGTCCGCGTGGTGGTGGAGCGATGCCGGGCGGAAAAGAAGGCGAGAGTGGACCTCCAGGATTTCCTGGTTCAGGTGGGCCTCCAGGTGCGGGCGGTGGCCCTCCTGGCTTTGGCGGACCTCCTGGAATGGGTGGGCCACCGGGCATGGGTGGTTTTGGGGGTGCGAGTGCGAACACGAATGCAAAGCGTTATTTAGCACCGGGGTACGATCAAGGTTTCCCATCGCAAACGCTGGGAGCTTCGACACCTAGCGATCCACGTCGACGAGCCATTGGGCCACGCGATTTAGGGTTCGTAACCGTGACAGCGCTCGCGCCGCACGAAGAGCTTGAGAAAGAGTACCGAAGCAAGTTATCTCCTGGCGGAAACTTGATGCCAGGTCGGGATACCCCGAATTATACCGGGTTCGAAGTTGAACGTGTGGACGTTACGGATGATCCGAACAAGGTCATTGCGGAAGGTGACTGGCAACCGTTGCCCAATGCTAGTTCCGAACGTCTGACTGAGCTTGCGAAAAACGTTTGGCTGGGTACATCACAAGAAGTTGCAGATACAGCTTGGACCACACCGAACATCACCATTCCTGTACCTCCGATCCTCATCAAGAACTACCGCAATGCGGTTGGCCATCCGGACATTCCTGCTTCAGGGCAAGGTGGTCCAGTAGCGCCTACCGGAGCCCCTGGGGGCCTTGGTGGTGGCATGATGGGTGGCTTCGGTGGGCTTGGACTCACTGGCGGTGGTGCTGGGAATACAGAGGGGGAGAGCGGCTCCGGAGAACCTGAAAGTGGGAGTGCCGGGGGCGGTTCAGCTCCAGCGGGTTATGGTGGTGGCGGACCTCCGGCCGGATACGGTGGAGGTGGTGCACCAGGTGCGGGCGGACCGCCTGCGGGTTATGGTGGTGGCGGAGCCCCCGGTGGCGGTGGACCTCCTTCCGGTTATGGAGGGGGTGGTCCTCCAAGTGGTGGTGGACCTCCGAGCGGCGGTGGTCCTCCAGCTGGACTTGGTCTCGGCGGTGGTCCTGGTGGCGGCATGGGGCTTGGCGGTGGCATGGGGCTTGGCGGTGGAATGGGAACTGGTTCAGGGGTGCCTGCGGAAGACATTCCCCGAGAGCTGCCTTCTACCAAGTACAAACTTGTTCGGTTTTATGATTTCGATGCCAAGGCAAACCGCGTTTACCGATATCGCGTGCGTTTGTTGATGGTCGATCCAAATTTCCCTGCGGCAGCTTCGATTCAGCCTCGTTCGGTATTGCTTGATTCTGCAAGTGGTGCGCTCAAGCGGGTGCAGGATTTGCTTGAGCAAGAACGCAAGGATCGCGAAGCTTTCAAGCCGGAGGAAGACAAGGACGGAAAGAAGACTGTTTTCAAGAGAAAGTCAGCTCGCAAGACCGGCTGGTCCGAGCCATCGGATCCGATTTCCACTCAGCGTGTTGCGGAAGCATACATGGGTGAGATGACGGTGGCTTATGCACCAGATGCGCAGCGCAAGCCATTCGAAGTCAGTGCACCGAAGGCTGAAATGGTGTTCGCCGAGTACGATCCGAAGATAGCAAGCTTTTTGCCACGAAAGGATGGGGCGGTTCGCGGATATGTGTTCGGATTGCCGAATCGCGAGGGTGGCAAAGAGCAGCCTTTGGAGTTGATCCATCCGATTTCCAAGTTGATCAAGGCGGTTGACAAGCGGGAATCGAAGGGGCTTGCAACGGTGATAGACATGCATGGAATGTTGCCGTTAGAGAACAAACCGACGCGGGATCCGTTTTTGAAAACCGGTGGAGAAGGAATCGCATTGGATCCTGAGACTGGTAGGATCATTGTGCTTCGGGAGTTCGACGACTTCACCAACTACGCCATGTACACAACACCTGACAAACCGGCTGTTGGGCCGCTTGGAGGCCCGTTGCGGCTCGATGGTGGCGGTGGGGCACCTGGAATGGGTGGTCCTGGCGGCGCTGGCGGCATGGGGCTTGGACCAGGCGGTGGGCTTGGGCTCGGAGGAGCAGGTGGTCCGCCGATGGGGATGCCGGGTGGACTTGGGCTTGGCAGTGGCGGCGGAGGCCCTCCTGGGGGCGGAGCTGGCTTAGGGTTGGAGAATTAATCCCATCCCGGATTATGCCGTTGGCTTCTGCTTGTAAAAGGCATTTAGTCACTGAGAAAACCGAAAAAATCGATCAGCCCGTTGAGCAAAACTCAGCGGGCTGATTTTATTTTCCCCTCGTAAAAACCTTGAGAATCGTTGGAATCCCACGGTTTTTGACAAATTGCTAGCAAAAAGAAATTGAAACAGACTCAAAAACCCCCATTTGCGGTTGACGGCAAATGAAGCTCCCCGTACCATCTTGCTCCCTCGTCCACATCAGGGCTTGTTTGAGCGTGTTGTCGACCGGCAAAGAGTGTCTCTACTATGACGATCTTGGCCGACGGACAGGCGATGCGCGTTGAAAATGGCTTAAGTAAAGGGTAGGAAATAGTGTCTGGATCCCATGAAGTAATCAGAATCCGCATGGAAGCTTACGACCATGCCGTTCTCGATCAGAGTGCGTTGGAAATCGTTGAGACGGCGAAGCGAACGCATTCAGAGGTTCATGGACCGATTCCATTGCCGACACGAATCGAGAAGTACACTGTGCTCTCCGGTCCGAACATTGACAAGAAAGCTCGTCAGCAGTTCGAGATCCGTACTCATAAGCGATTGATCGACATCAAGCAAGCGACAGCGCGGACGATTGAAGCGTTGAATAAATTAAGCTTGCCCGCTGGCGTTGATATCAAAATCAAAGCAACGTCGCGATAGTAAGTATTTTCCACAAGGTTTTCTCGCATGGTGCGGATGCCTGCTGGGTAACGACCGTCTTCGGGTGTGCTGAAGGTGCGGTGGGTCCCGGTGGGTGGCGATTTACGGAACTTGATCATGAGAAAAGGTATTCTCGGCCGCAAGGTCGGTATGACTCAGATATTTGAGCAAGATGGACGCGTGGTGCCTGTAACGGTCATCGAGGCGGGTCCTTGCAAGGTGTTGCAGGTCAAGACGGTAGATCGCGACGGTTATGACGCGGTTCAAGTGGGTTTCTTGGATAAGCCCCGAAGATTGGCTTCCCGTGCTGAGCGAGGCCATATTGCTTCGATTTCCAGCAAGCGAGAGAAGAAGTTGGCTTCTGCTGGTGCGGTTGCTGTTCCCAAGGCGGGTGGCGAGCCAAAGCGATTTGTGCGTGAGCTTCGTGGTGCTCCGTCGATGAATGTGGGTGAAGAGCTTCTGGTTGCTGCTCTCGATGGCGTGAAGTCGGTTGATGTTACCGGCACGTCGAAGGGTTGTGGATATTCTGGTTGGATGAAGCGACATAACTTCTCCGGTCAGCGTGCGACGCACGGTGTAAAGAAGGTTCACCGCCATCCTGGTGGTACGGCCGCTGGTACTTATCCAGGTCGTGTCCGCAAGGGAACGAGGATGGCTGGTCATTACGGTGTTGACCGAGTGACGATGCGTAACCTCAAGGTTGTCAAGGTGGATGTCGAAAACAACTTGCTTTTGGTCAAGGGCGCTGTTCCTGGTCCTGCTGGTGGTTACGTCATTGTTCGCGAGACGAACAAAGTTGGCTAGTTGACCGCGGGCTGGTGTGCCGATAGATGGCTCTGCTGTCGATCGGTTTGGATGTCGGCTGGTCGGCGTCTGCAGAGCAAAATCTGAGAACAAAAACGCGATGCGAATTGCAAAGCGATCACGGGTCAAGAAAGTTTTGGTGGATCAATCATGGTAACGCTTCCAGTATACGACTTGTCAGGAAATAAGGTCGGTGATTACGACATCGACCCGGCGTCTATTGCGCCGAAGATCAGCAAGCAGTTGTTGCACGACGTTGTCGTCATGTACTTGGCTAATGCTCGTCAAGGTAGTAACAAGACCAAGAGTCGCGGACAGGTTTCTGGTTCCACGAAGAAGATGTATCGTCAAAAGGGTACTGGTAACGCACGGATGGGTGCTAAGCGTACTCCGGTTCGTCGCGGTGGTGGTCACGCCAACAGTCGTCAGCCACGATCGTACTACTATCGGCTTCCTAAGAAGGCCGTTCAGGGTGCGACTCGTATGGCGATTGCTGCGAAGATCAGTGCTGGTTCGGTGATCGTGATCGATCGGATTGCGATGGAAGCTCCGAAGACCAAGGCTTTGGCCGGTGCGTTCAAGGCGTTGGGGCTCGAAGGGGTAACCAAGACTTTGGCGACAGCGAACAACGATCGGAACATTTACCTGAGCGGTCGAAACATTCAGGGTTTGACAATCAGTCCTGTTAGCGACCTCAATGCGTTGTCGATCTTGCGTCCACGCAAGTTGGTAGTCACGCGAGAGGCGCTTGATTGGATCAAGTCGCGTGCTGGAGCATAGTTTGCTGTGCGTCCGCTGCAAGATTGAGCAACCGTAAAGAACAAACCGACGATAAGACAACAAGCGAAATTTCCAGAAACAGTTTTGGAAAATTGGAGAGTAAGAGATGGCCAAACAGCCGCCGAAGACATCGATGGAACTCACTCCACACCAGATCGTTTACCGACAGTTGGTAACTGAGAAGGGTGTGCACAAGGCGACGCGACAAAATCGTTATGCTTTCGAAGTGAGTCCACTTGCGACAAAGACTCAAATCAAGGGTGCGATCGAAGAGTTGTTTAACGTCAAGGTTCTAGCAGTTGCTACACAGAACCGCGATGGTAAGGCTCGGCGATACAAAGCCCGTGCAGGAAGAACCAAGGCTTGGAAGAAGGCGATCGTGAAGCTTGGGTCAGAATACAAGATTGATTTCTTCTAAGATCGTTCACCGAATAACACAAACTCAGGGTCCAATCGAAACGGAATACTGGAAAGTTTAAAATGGGCATTCGAATTCACAAACCGACATCGCCAGGACGAAGAAATTCGTCGGTTAGCGATTTCGCAGAATTGACACCGGGCGCCAAGCCTGAAAAGTCGCTTCTCAAGCGGCAGAAGAAGACAGGCGGACGCAACAACCAGGGGTTCATTACCGCTCGTCACCGAGGTGGTGGCCACAAGCGAATGTACCGCGTCATTGATTTTCGTCGGATGAAGGATGGAATTCCGGCGACCATCGATTCCGTTCAGTATGATCCAAACCGATCGGCTCGGATTGCGTTGGTTGTATATGCCGACGGTGAGAAGTGTTACATTTTGGCGACTGACAACATGAAGAAGGGGGATGTGCTGCTCAATGGGCCGAGTGCACCTCCGACTCTTGGAAACTGTTTGCCATTGAAGAGTATTCCAGCGGGAACAGAAGTTTGCTGCGTTGAGATGACACCAGGTCGTGGTGCAGCACTTTGTCGTTCTGCGGGATCGTCAGCCGTCTTGATGGCACGTGAAGGTGGTTGGGCGCAGTTGCAACTACCGAGCGGTGAAGTCCGCCGTGTGCCAAGTCAGGGGCGAGCAACCATCGGAAAGATGGGTAATTCGGAACACGACGCGATTCGAATCGGTAAAGCCGGTCGTAATCGTTGGAAGGGTTGGAGACCACACGTTCGCGGTACCGCGATGAACCCTCACGATCACCCGCACGGTGGTGGTGAAGGGCGAACCAAGGGTGGACGTCATCCGGTCAGTCCGACAGGCAAGTTGGCGAAGGGTGGATTCACCCGTCGACGCCGCAAGCCAAGCAATGCGTCGATCATTCGCCGCCGCAAGTCGGTGCGATATGGTCAATTGAAGTTGAGATAATAGCTTAGCTAGGGAATGAACTAGGAAAGATAAGCGATGGGACGTTCGACTAAAAAAGGCCCTTACGTAGATCCGAAACTTTTTGCGAAGTTTCAGAAGGCGCGTGAGACGAACAGCAGCCAACCGATCACGACTTGGGCGCGACGTTGCACGATCGTTCCAGAGTTCGTCGGTGCTACGTTCATGGTGCACAATGGCAAGGCTCACATCAAGGTGTTTGTTACCGAAGATATGGTCGGTCACAAGCTCGGTGAGTTTGCACCGACCCGGACCTTCCGGGGTCACGGCGGCAAGGGTGGCAAGAAGTAATTGATCAGGGAACAAGGCATAGCAATGGCTTACCGAGCATCACACAAGTACGCGCGAATTAGCGCTCGAAAAGTTCGACCTTTGGCGAACTTGGTTCGGGGTAAGTTCGCGGACGAAGCGTTAGAGATTCTCCGATATCAGCCACACCGCGGCGCTAGGATGCTTGAGAAAGTCATCCAGAGTGCAGTTGGTAGTGCGCAGGATACCGAGCAGAACAAGGGAGTCTCCTACGGAGTCGAGGAGTTGGTAGTTGTCGACGCTCGCGTCGATGGCGGACCGATGTTCAAAAGGTTTCAACCACGATCCAGAGGCCAAGCCTTTACGATCTTGAAGCGTACCAGTCATATTTCGGTGGAACTTAAGCGGTTGGAAGAACTGTAGGAATCAGAGAACTATGGGACAGAAAGTAAACCCAATTGGCTTCCGCACCGGCATCGTAATGGGCTGGAAGAGCCGATGGTATGCCAGTAAGAAAGAGTTCGCCGAGCTTCTGGTTGAAGATCAGAAGATCCGGAACTTTATCAAGAATCACCCAACCAAGCCAGCTTATCGCGAAGCGGGGATCGATCGGATTGAGATCGAGCGAACCCGTGACGAGGTCCGGTTGCATGTCTATGTTGCCAAGCCTGGTTTGATTATTGGTAAGAAGGGGACTGAGATTGAAGTCCTCCAAGAAGAGCTACAAAATTTGATCGGTCGTCGAGTGAATTTGAAGGTCGAGGAAGTATACCGACCTGAGATTCAAGCTCAGTTGATTGCCGAAGACATTGCCAAGCAGCTTGCAAAGCGAGCGAGTTTCCGTCGAACGATGAAGCGTTCGATTGAGACCGCGATGGATGCGGGTGCGAAGGGCATTAAGATCCAACTCTCTGGCCGTCTTGGCGGTGCAGAAATGGCTCGCTGTGAAAAGGCGAACGCGGGGGCGTTGCCGTTGAGCACGATCCAAGCGAAGATTAGTTATGGTTTTGCTGAAGCTTCGACCCCGCAAGGGAATATCGGAGTTCAGGTATGGGTAAATCAAGGTTCCTACGCGGGAGACAACAACGATGGCGCTGATGCCCAAGCGGGTCAAGCACCGAAAAAGCCAAAGAGGACGTATAAAAGGTAACGCGACTCGCGGCAATAAGGTCGTCTTCGGCGACTGGGGTCTTCAGTGCCTGCAAGGTGGCTGGATCCGAGCGCAGACGATCGAAGCCGGCCGTATCGCGGCAAACCAATACGTTCGTGGTGAAGGTCGCTTGTACATACGAGTTTTTCCAGATAAGCCAGTTTCATCGAAGCCTCTTGAAACCCGGATGGGTAAGGGGAAGGGTGAGCCGGAGTACTGGGTAGCAGTAGTCAAGCCTGGAACGGTTCTCTATGAACTAGGGGGCGTTTCGGAGCAACAAGCTAAAGTTTGTTTCGCTCGTTTGGCAGCTAAGATGCCGATTCGGGTGCGACTAGTTCGACGCCGTCCTGCGTAAGGTCGGATCGGAGCATAAGTATTGCGGAAGCGGTTAGCGTTTCTGCAATTCGCGGTAAATTCGCAAAGGTTGAAGAGAGACGCAAATGAAGGCAACAGAATTACGAGAGATGAGTGACGAACAGTTGGAGCTCACGGCTGCGGAAGCGGCTGAGACCATGTTTCGTTTGCGTTTGCAATCTCAAACGGATCGAGTCGACGTACCGACATTAACGAAGAAAAACCGACGTTTGATTGCCAGGGTAAAGACTATCCAAGGCGAGCGAGCTCGGAAGGCTTCGAAGCCTAACGGCTAAGTTTGTTCGGTTGATGGGAATAGAGAGAAAGAAACCGCAGGTTCCACAGGAAGACCGGTGGCTTTCTCGAAGCGAAGAGATTCGGAAACAACAGGCAGGGTATAAACGAGAGACATCGGAAACATGGCGCGACGCATTTTGGTTGGTGTGGTAAAGAGTGACAAGATGAACAAGTCTCGACGAGTCGAGATTGAGCGATTCGTACGTCACCCGAAGTATTCCAAGATCGTTCGTCGTAAGACCGTGTGTCACGTTCACGACGAGAACAACGAATCGAAGACTGGCGACAAGGTCGAGATTGAAGAATCGCGTCCGTTGAGCAAGCTCAAGAGGTGGAAGCTAATCCGCGTTGTTGAGAAGAATCGAGAAGTCGACGTCGCGGCTCTTCGAGGCGAATCCGCTGCAACTCAAGGATAAGGTTGCGATTGTGCGGTTTGCTTCGGGCGGAGCAGATTGCAGATAGGGTTTGGGGTTTAAAACCAAGGTTGAAAGACTAAGAACATGATACAACAAGAAACCCGATTGCAAGTTGCAGACAACACCGGTGCACGCGAAGTTATGTGCATCAAGGTGCTTGGTGGAACTCGACGTCGGTATGCCGGAATTGGTGACGTGATCATCTGCTCAGTAAAGAGCGTCATTCCGGGTAGCGAAATCAAGAAGAAGGCGGTGGTTCGCGGCGTGATTGTCCGAACCGCGCAACCGACTCGCCGAGCTGATGGAAGTTATGTGCGATTCGACAGCAACGCTGTTGTCTTGGTTGACAAAGACAATAACCCTCGTGGCACCCGGATTTTCGGTGCGGTTGCACGCGAGTTGAGAGAAAAGAGTTTCACGAAGATCGTCTCATTGGCGAGCGAGGTGGTGTAACGATGTTGATCAAAGAACAAGACTTGGTGGAAATCATCTCGGGTAAGGACAAGGGGCAACGTGGCGTTGTTTTGTCCGTGGATCGCGATGCGAACAAGGTGGTTGTCGAAGGGCTTAATCGCATTTACAAGCACGTGAAGCGATCGCAGCGTAATCCGCAGGGCGGACGGCTTTCGAAGGAAGCACCGCTTGATGCATCGAAGGTTATGTTGGTTTGTCCAAAGACCAACAAGCGGACACGAGTTGGCGTTCGAACTGAGGCTGATGGGTCGAAGGTTCGTTACAGCAAGAAGTCCGGCGAAAAGATTGGGGTTGTATCCCCAGCTAAGGCCGCAAAGGGTTAACAGTTCGGGTCGGTGCGAACTAGAACGGTTCGCGACCAGTTACGCATTCAGACGATAGATTTAGCAAAGAAAAATCATAGAGGAAACGACGCGATGGCGCCTCGACTTCAACAGCACTACATCGAAAACATCCAAAAGCAGCTCGGTGAAGAGCTTGGGATTAAGAACGTTTTCGCGATTCCCAAGATTGAGAAGATCTCCGTGAACATGGGGGTTGGGGAAGCTATGCAGGACAAGAAGTTCCTGGAATTGGCAGCCGAAGCGATGGGAGAGATCACAGGACAACGTCCGGTCTTGACCGTAGCACGGAACTCGATCGCTGGTTTCAAGCTTCGCGAAGGTGTCGCGATCGGATGTAAAGTCACGTTGCGTGGCGAGATGATGTACGAGTTTCTCGATCGTTTGATCAGTATCGTATTGCCTCGTGTTCGCGACTTTCGTGGGGTTAGCCGCACAGCTTTCGACGGTCACGGTAATTACTCGATGGGTTTGAGCGAATGGTTGGTGTTCCCTGAGTTGAGCAACGAAAAGTTTGCGAAGGCTCAAGGGCTTAACATTACCATCGTGACGTCGGCATGCACCAATGACCATGCACGTCGATTGTTGGAGATGTTTGGAATGCCGTTCCGAGCACCCAAAAAGAAAACTGCTTAGGTTTGAGCGATCTTAAGCAATCGGTTTCACAGATAGTTCGTAACAACGTTTTGATTGGAAGAAAAATCCAGTGGCAAGCAAAAGCAAAATCGCAAAGGCGAATCGCGAGCCGAAGTTTTCGACGCGGCGTGAGAATCGTTGCAAGCTCTGTGGAAGGCCACGGGCTGTGTACCGCAAGTTTGGAATTTGTCGGATTTGTTTCCGACAGCTCGCGGATAAAGGTTTGATCCCTGGTGTACGTAAGTCAAGCTGGTAGGGTAGGGCAATAGAATAATGATCAACGATCCAATCGCAGACATGCTGACACGTATCCGGAACGCAATTCGGATTGAACGACCTTTCGTCGATGTACCAGTATCTGGCTTACGCAAGAGTGTAGCCGATGTGCTGAAGCGTGAAGGTTACATTTGGGACTACAGCGAAGTGGAAGGCAAGCCTTTTAACTCGTTGCGGATTGAATTGAAGTACGGCCCGAACGGTGAGAAAATCATTCAATCCGTTCGCAAGGTCAGCAAGCCTGGTCGACGCGTGTATGTCAAGTGCACGGAACTCAAGCCGATCCTCAATGGTTTGGGAATTTCGATCGTCAGCACATCGAAGGGTGTGTACAGCGATCGTGAAGCACGCCAGCACAAGCTTGGTGGTGAAGTTTTGGCTGAAGTAAGCTAGTAGCGGCTTGCGGAGGTTGTTCCAACGGAGGTTCGTTGGGGCGGGATGGGCGGAAACTAAGAGAACAAATTTGGAAGACTACCGATCGGTTGATTGGTAAACATTCCTGGAGAAAATTAAATGTCGCGTATCGGAAGACAACCAATCGATGTTCCAGCGGACGTGAAAGTCAGCTTGGACGGCGCAACGGTCAAAGTCAAAGGCCCTAAGGGGGAGTTGAGCTTTACCCACAGTGACGAAGTTAAGGTCGCGGTTGGTGAGGATGGCAAGAGCGTTGTCGTGACACGCGATACCGAAGAGCGAACCGCAAAGGCGCTTCACGGTTTGACCAGAGCTTTGATCAACAACATGGTTGTTGGAGTGAAGACCGGTTACGAAAAGAAATTGGAAGTCCAAGGGGTTGGATACGTAGTATCGATCAAGGGTAAGAACTTGCACATGCGTGTTGGTTTTGCCAATGAGTTGGTAGTACCGATTCCCGAAACATTGACCGTCGTATGTCCTGACCAAACACACATCAACGTGTCGGGTTGTGACAAGCAAGCGGTTGGGCAGTTCGCAGCCCAAGTTCGGTCGTTGCGAAAGCCAGAGCCTTACAAGGGCAAGGGCGTTCGTTATGTCGGCGAAGTAGTGAAGATCAAGCCAGGCAAGAGTGCTACGTAATCGAGTTTCGATACGGTAGGTTCAGGCGGCCAAAGAGCAAAATAGAGTTTGGAGAGGTTTAAAAGTGGACATTCGCAAAGTTGTCGATGGGCAAAGGAAACGTCGGGCGTTTCGAGTGCGCAAGCGAGTTCGAGGAACCGCCGAGCGTCCTCGTCTGTGTGTGTACCGATCTCTCCAGAACTTCGGCTGTCAAGTTATCGACGACGAATCCGGTAAGACCCTCTGTTCGGTTTCATCCGCCGAAAAGGGGCTTCGCGGCGAAATTGGGTACGGTGGGAACTGTACGGCAGCGGCAAAACTCGGTAAGATTCTCGCCGAGCGAGCGATCCAAGTTGGAGTCAAGTCGGTCTCGTTCGATCGCGGTTCGTACAAATACCACGGACGCGTAGCTGCGTTCGCGGATGCAGCCCGGGAAGCCGGTCTCGAGTTTTAATATCAAGAACAAACCAAGTCGGGAATATTGGAAGCAAGGGTACGATTCGAAACATGTCAAATGAAACCAACCAAGGTGATGCCCAAATCGACCGCGTCTTGAAGATCAAGCGCTGTGCTGCGGTTGTAAAAGGTGGACGACGATTCAGTTTCGCAGCTTTGGTGGTTGTCGGAGACGGCAAGGGCAAGGCTGGCTACGGATACGGCAAGGCCAACGAAGTACCTCCTAGCGTGGCGAAGGCTCAAAAGGCCGCAGGTCGTGCGATGATTCAAGTTCCTATCATCAACGGAACGATTCCTCACAAGGTGACTGGCCGATTCGGTGCAGCTCACGTTTTGCTCATGCCAGCTAGCCCTGGTACCGGTATCATCGCTGGACAAGCGGTTCGTTCTGTTTGCGAAGCTTTGGGTATCCAAGATATTCTCACAAAGAGTTTCCGATCCAATAATCCAACGGTTCTGATCAAAGCAACTTTTGATGCTTTGTCGCAATTGAGAACCAGGGAAGACGTCGAACGCCTACGAGGGGTGAGCCTGTAATGAATTTAGAAGAAGTAAACAACGGCGTGGAGATCAACCGTCCACGCAAACGGATTGGTCGCGGGGTAGGTAGCAAGACCGGTAAGACATCGGGTCGTGGTCGCGACGGACATAAGTCCCGAAGCGGTTATAGCCGACATCCTATGTTCAATGGCGGTGATACTCCGATTTACATGCGAACTCCAAAGCGTGGTTTCCACAACCGATTCGCTGAGGATGTAGTAGGTGTAAACGTCGGAGCAATCAACGGTGCCTTCGAAGATGGTGCAGAAGTTACTCCTGCCGATATCCGACACAAGGGGATCATTAAGGTTCGGTTTGACGAGCTTAAGATTCTTGGTAGTGGCGAAGTTACCAAGAAGTTGCATTTGGTAGTCACCCGAATCAGCGAATCTGCTAAGCAGAAGATCGAAGCCGCGGGCGGATCTGTTAAGGTCGTGGCCGCGAAGCGTACACCGAAGAAACGCGTTGCCGATCTCAATAAGGGCTAATAGCCCTTTGGTCTAGGCAAGCTATCGATTTGATGAAACAATAGTGGCTGACGGTGCTAAGGTGCCGTCAGCTATTTTTTTGGGCAACGGACACCCATTCGATTGAGGAAAATCGAAAACATGCTTGATAAACTTAAAATCGTGTTTTCAATCCCGGAGTTGCGTCAGAAGATCCTTCTGACTTTGTTTCTCCTCGCTGTTTACCGCATCGGTTATCACGTGCGGCTACCGGTATTGAAGTCAGATCTTGCCGTTACCGGTGAATTGAAGAACTTCATGGATAAAGTAGCGGTCTTCTCCGCTACCGACCTGAGAAGTTTGACCATCTTCGGTTTGGGTTTAGCTCCCTACATCTCTGCTTCCATTATCTTCCAGCTTCTCGGCACTGTATGGCGTCCGATTGAAGAGCTTCGAAAAGAAGGCTCTGCCGGTCGCAAGAAGATCAATGAGTACACACGTTATTTGACCGTGTTGATTTGCGTTCTGCAAAGCTGGGTGTATTTGAAGTTCACCATCGGTGGGCAAGATTCCACCGTTTCGTCCCAGTTTTTCGGGGCGAACTCGAGTAATCTGTCGCTCGGTTGGCAGTTGACTTCGGTAGCGATCATGACAGCCGGTTCGATGTTTTTGATGTGGCTTGGTGAGCAGATCGATGAGTACGGTATCGGTAACGGAATCTCGTTGCTCATCATGGCAGGTATTCTCGCTCAGATGCCGCGAGCTTTGTGGGATTTGCGTCAGAACGTGTCGAGCTCTTTGACAGGCAATAACGGTACGACCATTGGGCCTGACGTTTTGGCGGTGCTGGCAGGGTTATTTATCGCGGTGGTGTTTGGGGTGGTGTTTATCACTATGGCACAACGGCGGATCCAGATGCAAAGTGCGAAGCACGTGCGTGGGCGTCGGATGTTTGGAGGGACCAAGCAGTTCCTTCCTCTTAAGATCAATCAGTCGGGTGTTATGCCGATCATTTTTGCTAGCAGTTTTCTAATGATCCCCGGAATGATTTTCGGGCTTCTGGCAACTTCCTTTGCTGGAGGCGAAGGAGTCTGGAGCACGATGTCGAGCTGGTTCCAGCAGTTGTCCTCTATGTTTAATTCGGGATCATCATTCACTTACAACGTGTTGTATGTGCTGTTGATTTTCTTCTTCTGCTTCTTCTGGACGTCGATTATGTTCAATCCGACTGAGATGGCGCAGAACTTGAAAGACTCAGGGGCGTTTATCCCCGGTTATCGTCCTGGTAAGCGTACTGCGGATTACCTTGAGAAGGTTATGGTTCGTATCACCTATGTAGGGGCTGCGTTCCTCGCGTTGATCGCTATCGTGCCAACGATTATCACGTCGCAATTCGGTGTGTCCTTTACCGTAGCGTCGTTCTACGGCGGTACCGGTTTGTTGATCGCAGTTAGCGTCGCATTCGACTTGATCCAAAAGATCGATAGTCACTTGCTGATGAGGAACTACAAGGGTCTGTTGGAGTCCTAGAATCGTAGAAAGGGCCGCGAGTCATGCTGATCGTGTTCATCGGCCCTCCGGGAGCAGGTAAAGGGACTCAGTGTCGACGACTGGTCGATTCGCTCAAAATTCCGCATCTCTCCACCGGGGAGATGCTGCGTGCGGTGATGGAGCAAGACACGGCTCTTTCTCGCTATGTTGCTTCTTATATCAATGCCGGCAAGCTCGCACCTGATCACTTAGTGATGCGAATCGTTTCGCAGCAGCTCAAGAGCCCGCAGTGCGAACGCGGAGCTCTCTTCGACGGCTTTCCGCGAACGATGGTTCAAGCTCAGATGCTTGACGATTTTCTGGCGGAATTAGGTCGTCCTCTCGATGCTGTGTTGGAATTGCGGGTCAATGACGAAGCATTGATTGAGAGATTGCTTAAGCGAGCGAAGACCGACGGACGTGCGGATGATAATGACGCGACGATCCGAGAGCGACTGCGTGTGTTTCACGAGCAGACCAAGCCTTTGGTTCAATATTACGCATCCCAGGGAAAGCTACGCTCTGTGGACGGGATGCAGGCTGAGGATGCTGTGTTCTCGGATATTCGCAGTGCTCTTCAGATGCAATAGGGGTGGTTAGGGATAGGGTGTTTTTGAAACACAGAGGCACAGAGGCACAGAGAGGGTGGAGAGTCAGAGGGTGGAGAGTCAGAGGGTGGAGAGCTAGAGGGTTGTGAGGGG
>JBJONT010000083.1:0-19220 GCA_046051705.1 Planctomycetota bacterium
CACCCCCCGGCCCCCTCTCCCGCCAGCGGGCGAGGGGGGGAGGCGCATGAGCAAGCGCGGAGCGTAAGTTGTTTGGGCGCTTGGTTTTGCGCGGACACCACCCTCATCCCCCGGCCCCTTCTCCCGCCAGCGGGAGAAGGGGGGGGCGCATAAACAAGCGCGGAGCGTAAGGTGTTGCGGCGCTTGGGGTTGCGCGGA
Organism: Planctomycetota bacterium; assembly: GCA_046051705.1. Taxonomy (GTDB): domain Bacteria; phylum Planctomycetota; class Planctomycetia; order Pirellulales; family Pirellulaceae; genus JBKCUI01. The sequence goes on from JBJONT010000083.1 coordinate 199, forward strand.
CACCACCCTCACCCCCCGGCCCCCTCTCCCGCCAGCGGGCGAGGGGGAGGGGCGCGCGCGAGTTGGGATGCCCAGATCGCCAGCGGGCGAGGTCGCGATTTAGATTAATGATCGACTCGCGTTTATGTTCGAGCAAATCGCAGACCAACAGACTTATTGGTCGCGGTAGACTTGGGTGCTCTCATCGCGAATCACAGGGACTGGGCGCAATTGGCTCTGGATCGCGGCTCTTAAGATCTGCGTTCCTTCTCGTCCATGCTTGACCGAAACCTTCACGGTGATTTGCTCTTTGGAAGCCAAGCTCGGAATCGGAGCGAAGACGATCTGCCTTCCCGTGGATTGATACTTCATCGGCGCAAAGACTTGTTCGACAGCGGCACCTTCGGGGATCTCGATCACAAGTCGAACTTCTTGGTCCGGCCTGGTTCCGATGTTGTTGATCTTTACCGCATAGGTGGTCACTCCGTTAGTTTCGATCGGGTCGTTGTCGTCATCGATGTCGAATACAAGTTCGCTTTGGCCTTCGACGAGTACTTCACGCTCGACGGGATCAGCGCGAAGTCCTTCTGCCTCGGTGCTCATAAGGAGTGTGAACCGACCTTCCTCGACTGGAAGAAGTGTTACTTCGGTTTTGGCTTTGGTGCCAGCAGCAAGTTCGAGCAAGTTCCAGACGACGGCGTGTTGGTCAGGAAGATAAGTTCCTTCGTTTGTCGCGCTGATGAAATTCATACCGCGAGGTAATCGCGCGGTGATGTAAAGGTCTCGAGCCAAAGCGGTCCCGACGTTTTCAATGACGGCTTCGTATGGAGCGGGGCGTTCGAGATGTCGCAGCTTTGGACCGACAAGTTGCATTTGCAGTTTTGGTGCTTTGATTTCGATCGGAGTTGCGGATTCGGCCAAAGCGGAATTCGAAGAGGTCGCGCGGACGATGTTGTTGGCTTTACCTGCGGCAAGAGCTGTCAGTTCGATTTCGAACCGAAGAGTCTCACCGGGAGCTAAATCTCCGACATCTTGTTGTAGGGCCGAAGCTCCTGTGAGGTGACGAAAGATTCCCGGGACGTCTTCTTCGAGTCGGACGTCCTTGGCGGTGCCCGATCCGGTGTTGGTAATATCGATGTATACCATCGTCGTGTTTCCACCCAAGACTTCCGGGGCAGTGGTTTGCTTGATGCTCAATCGAGGTTGGGTGCTGATCGTGCGCACAGATGCTTGAGCGGCGAATTTGACGCTAGCGACCGATCCGAGTTCCCCTTCGGTCTCAGGTACGATTTCCATGCTGATGGCTACTTCTTGACCGGCTGCTAACTCGCCAAGATTCCAGAGCAAACCCTCGTTTCCAACCCGTTGGGCTTCTGGCATTGAGCGAACGAGTCTTGCACCTTTGGGGATCGCATCGGTGACTTGAACGTCAAACGCGGTTGAGTTACCAACGTTACGTACGACCGCTGTGAAGGTTGCCGGTATCCCGACTTGTACTTCGCTCGGTGCGCGTTTGTGAATCTCCAAACTTGGATTTTGCGAGCCGTCGAATTGGCGAGCTCCTGGGATCGGAGTTACCATCGACCAATTCGAAGGAGCACGGTTTTGCGATGCGTCGGGCTGGAAGCTTGGTAGACCGACGAGCGATGGTGGATCAGAGGGGGGGCTTGAACGGGTTGAAGTTGGTTCTGGAATGGCTCGCGATGAAGGTGGTTGCGGTACCGATGGGCTGGTGCCAAGTGGGCTATTCACGGACGGAGTGTTATCAGTGGGTGTACTACCATTGGGCGCAGTAAGCGTTGGAGAGGGGAAGGTCGGGGCAGTGAGGGTTGGTGAAGTGAGGGTTGGTGCAGTGCCGATGGGGCTATTGACGGAAGGGACATTGACAGCTGGAGGTTGAAGCGTAGGTAGGTTCGATGGTTGCGTCGAAGGCTGGTTTACTGGAAGTGGTGCAAGCAGGTTCGCGGATGGGAGCGAACTTGAAGTGCTTGGTGGTGGCGATGCCGTACGTGGTGCGGTCGCGTTAGGAGCAGTCGGCAATTCAGAAGGGGGAGTGGTTGGTGGGGCAAATCTCGATGCATCGAGTCGAGGAGGTTCGGCAAGCGGAGGAAGGATGGATGGAGGAGGGGCCGTAGGAAGTGGGTTTTGACCCGAAGCGAGTACGACCGTTTCGGGTTGCATGTTCGCAATGGAGTTTAAGTCTTCAGTATTCTCTGATATCTCTGTACTTCTTGTGTTTGGCAGACCACCATCGACAGGCAAGTCCGTGTTGGGTGGCAAGTCGATGTTGGCTGGCGAATCCATGTCTGCCGGCAAGCTTGGAAGCGAAGCGATGCTAGGCAAGTTTGAGTCGAGGTTCGCAGGGAGCGAATCGTCGCTAGGAAGAGGAGGGAGTTCGCGTATTTTGGGTATGGTAGAGTCGTTGCCTCGAACGACCGGTGGTTGGGGCCATTGATTGTTTTGAATCCATGGTTGATCTGCTTGAGCGGCATCCGCCCGTGTTGATTCTTCTGGCGTCTCGATGCCGCCATCGGGACCGATAGAGTGCGAATCTACATGGATTGGATCAGCGCGTAGGTCTGAGTATGCAGAGGGCGCGATATCAGCGATTGTGCGTGTCCCGCGAGCGTCTCTGTGTGCGATCGCCATCGTCAGTACGACAAGCAAGCCTGTGAACAGGGTTGCTGCTGCGATAAAAGCAAATCGGGACATAGTCGCCAACCTTTTGCCACAATAAAAAAAGGGTGATTTCTCTCATACCAAAATCGTAAGGTGCACGGCCATGAAGTTGATGCTGCATGGCATATGCACTTGTGCGACGGTGACTTCTCCAAGGGTGTCTTCTCCGAGGGGGCCTATCCGTGGAGGGGCTTGTTCCTAGAAGTAAACGCTTGAGCCGTAGAGACACGATGCTGGGGTCATAGCAAATGCGGCGAGGTGGCCGAAAGATCAAAAAACATTCAACCGCAAAGTCGGTGATGCCAAGAAGTTGCTTACAGGCTATAGTTGTACGGGCCTTTGCCCTCCCACCTTTGATACCCCTACCTAGCGTGATCATGATGGTCAGATGCGACTGTCCTCGGAATTTTTCGGAGTATTGGAAGCAAATCGCTCGCTGCGTGACTGCTGCAATTTCGTTTGCCCCAGAAAAACAAAGGCGAGAAGCCCCCGTACTTCGCCTTGGGAAAGCAGTTCAACTCTTCTGTTTTTCCTCCGCATTTGCCTTGGGCTCTATCAGTTTTGCTGCTGCCCAGGAAGGGGCCTCTCCTGAGGTCGACAAGCTCGACAAGGAGCTTTCTGAGCTGTGGGGGGCTCAAGTGGTCCCGGTTCTAGAGAAGCACTGTGGCGAGTGCCACATGAAGGGTGCAAACGAAGCGGGAGTGAACTTAGGTGATTATGACAGTTTGGATAAGATTCGTTCCCACGATAGCACTTGGGAGCAAATCCGAGGGGTGATACGGGCCGAAGCGATGCCACCGCCTGAGACATCGACGATGACGGCTGACGAACGAGGGGTTGTCACGGCTTGGATTGATCGGGCGTTGCATGAAGTCGACTGCGGTTGCATGCCGGCTCCACCGAAAGTCACTGTTCGTCGTTTGAACCAATTCGAATATGACAACACGATTCGTGATTTGTTTGGGCTCGACCTCAAACCCAGCAAGCAGATCGGGTTTGTATCAGATGATGTGGGCAACGGATTTGATAACCAAGGTGAGGTTCTGTCGCTTCCACCGATTGCAATGGAGAAATATCTACAAGCTGCGGCGTTGATCTCCGAGAAGGTGATTGCGACGGATCGAGAAGTGTTTCGCAAACAGAGTTTTGAAGGTCAGACGCTTGGGTTTCACGAATCGATGAAGGTCCCGGTTTACATTGCGACTGGAAAGTACACGTTGAGTGTGCGAACTCGGTTTGGAGAAGGTCAGATCGATAATTGCCAGGCAAAATTTTACCTTGATGATCAAGTGGTCTCCGAGTGGGAAGTGTTGCCCAAGGACGAGACAACCAAGATTGACTTTGAGGTGACTGCCGGGGAGCATCAATTGCGGATTGAGTATTCCGAAGATGCGAATCCAGAGGTGAGAAATGTGCCGAATCGCAAACTCATCATTCATTCACTTCGATTGGTCGGACCAGAGCAAGGTGAACCCGCATATCCGCGAGAGCATGAACGAGTCGTGATCGCTTATCCGGACACCTTGGATCAGCCTGAAGGCAGAGCGATTGGATTTACGGAAGCGACCCGTCGGGTCTTTCAGGCGATTTTACCTCGCATCTATCGGCGGGTAGTCGATGATGAAGAAGTGCATGCAGTGATGATGGTGTGCCAGAAGGGGGCAGATGCTGGGTTTACGTACGAGCAGTCGCTTCGATTTGGTTTGCAAGCCGCTTTGGTGTCTCCACAGTTTCTGTTTCGAGCCGAGCGCTGGGTTGAGTCGGACAAAGGTGTTCGGCTCGATGATTACGGAATTGCTTCGAGGTTGTCGTATTTTCTGTGGTCGAGCATGCCTGATGAAGGGCTATTAAAACTCGCAGCAGAGAATCGATTGCATGAACCGGATGTGATGCGTGCCGAGGTAGCAAGGATGCTTGAGGATCCTCGTTCGGAATCGTTATTGACCGGTTTTTTTGCGCAGTGGTTAGGATTGCGAAACATACAAAAGATCGACATCGATCGAGAAAAGTTTCCGATATGGTCCGATCGGCTCAGGGGAGCGATGATCAAAGAGACTGAGTTGTTTTGCAAGTCGGTAATGAGAGATGGAACCGTCGAAGACTTCTTGCTCGCGGATTTCACTTTTGTAAATCCTCGGCTTGCAGAGTTCTACGGAGTGCAGTTCGACGGCCAGAATCCTTCGGAACTATATCGCCGGCGCCCTGGGACCAACGACACGAATCCGCGTCGCCAAGGGCTCTACAACCGCGAGGATGAATGGATCAAAGTAACCCTTCCAGAGAATCGCCGAGGGATCCTCACCCAAGCTGCGGCTTTGGCTCTGACATCGAATCCGACCCGAAGTTCAGCGGTCAAGCGTGGGAAATGGGTGTTAGAAACGGTGTTGGGCGATCCCCCACCGTCGGCTCCACCGAACGTGCCGTCATTGGAGCAAGCGACTGCGGCTGAAACCGCTTCGCTCAGGGAACGGTTGGAGATTCACCGGTCGAATCCGAGCTGCGCTGGCTGCCACAAGATTATGGATCCTATAGGTTTAGGACTCGATAACTTCGACGCAATTGGACGGTGGCGGGACAAAGAAGGAGATCTGGAAATCGTTGCCCAAGGGGAATTGGTCGACGGAACGAAGTTCTCTGGCCCGAAGGAGTTGATTGCGATTCTGTCACAAAAAACCGATAGTGTCGCTAAAAACTTCACTGAACGGCTTCTAACCTACGCCTTGGGGCGAGGATTGCAGCGCGCCGACCGTTGTGATGTCGATACAATATTAGAGAAGTCGAAAGCGAATCGGTATACAATACGGTCGCTTATCGAAGGCATCGTTTTGAGCAATGCATTCTTACAAGTCACACCAAACCCTAGTCTGCAACCCAAACAAGCGAGTCGAAACTGAGATGACGTACGAGCAATCACTTCCTAGCGGACGTATTCCTTCATCGATGCGACTAGATCGCCGAACGGTCCTTCGAGGATTAGGTGCAACGGTCACTCTGCCGATGCTGCAGTTCATGAAGCCCGTGCTGGGAGCTTCGGCTGAGGCTCCGCCGGTTCGACTGGCTTGGGTATTCTTTCCGAACGGAACGAACGCAGATCGTTGGGTGCCGAAAGGGAAGGGCAAAGAATGGGAATTATCTCATGCGCTCGAACCGCTTGCCGAGTATCGCAATGACTTCAACGTACTTCGAGGGCTAGCACAGGTCAACGCCCAATCCTTGGGGGATGGCCCGGGAGATCATGCTCGTAGTGCCGCTGCATTCTTAACCGGAGCGCATCCGTTCAAGACAGCTGGCTCCAAGATCAAAGCTGGAAGAAGTGCCGATCAGATCGCTGCCGATACGTACGGCCGCAGCACCCGTTTGGCTTCTATCGAATTGGGAACCGAAGAAGGCCGCGATGCGGGTGCTTGCGACTCAGGATATTCGTGCGCTTATTCGAATAACATCTCTTGGCGTAGTGAATCGCTTCCGACCGGTAAAGAAATCCAGCCCAAGAGCGCATTCGACCGACTCTTCGGTGTAACCGGTGGCGGGGATCCGAAAGAGCAGAGCATGCGAGTAAGCATTCTCGACTTTGTCACCGACCAGCGGAAGCATTTGGTTAGCCAAGTAGGTGCAGAAGACAACCGCAAGCTCGACGAGTACTTTTCGAGCGTTCGGGAAATCGAACAACGGATCACGCGGTTTGCGACTCCGGTACAACTTCCAGAGGGAACGCAGACCCCATCGGATAAGCCGAGTGATGCGACCGAGCACATTCGGCTCATGTACGATCTGATGGTCCTAGCCTTTCAAACCGACACCACGCGGATTGCAAGTTTTATGTTGGCCAACGAAGGTAGCAATCGCGCGTTCCCGATGATCGAGGTCAAGGACGGGCACCATCAGCTTTCTCACCACGAGAACAAGCAGGATCATATCGATAAGATTGCCAAGATCGATCGCTACTACTGCGAACAGTTCGGATACTTCTTGAAGAAACTCAAGGAGACGAAGGATGGCGAAGGGACGTTGCTGGATAACGCATTGGTTGTTTATGGTGGAGCGATCAACGATGGGAACCGCCACGATCACCATGACCTCCCGCTGTTGCTTGCAGGTCGAGGTGGCAAGGGGCTCAGTACCGGGAATGTCTTGGAGTTCCCGCAGTACACGCCGCTCAATAACCTGTTCCGTATGATGCTCGATACGGTTGGAGCGGATCGCGGGGATTTCGGTGATTCCAATGGGATTTTGGCGATCTCTTGATTTGGCAGGGGGGGGAACACAGGGTTTTGAAACACAGAGGCACAGAGGCACAGAGAAGGGCAGGGAAGCCAGAGAGGACTGGGAGGACTGGGAGGCCAGAGAGGGCAGAGCGAGGGATCGAGAAAAGAGAGAATTGCCTAGAAAGACGTGCATAGAGAGACGTGCATAGAGAGACGTGCATAGAGAGACGTGCATAGGGGGACGTGCATAGGGGGACGTGCATAGGGGGACGTGTCGTGTGAAGCGAGCAGACACGTGCGGTTTGATATATAACAGAACCGTCTTTGCGGTGTCTGTTTGCTGGATGCCGGCTTGGACAATAAGAATCTATCGAAAGTCGTACCAGCTTGTTTTCTTGAATGGGGCAATAGATGATGCTCGACCGTAACAGTTGGATGTTTCGTTGCGTGATTGCGATTGCATGGCTGTGTTTGGGGGGCGGGGAAAGCGGATTTGCACAAGAGGCAATTACCGACGAAGCACAGTTCGGAGAGCATGGATATGCCCAATCGGGAGATGTGAAGATTCACTACGTCACGCGCGGAAGTGGGCCTCTTGTGGTGATGATTCATGGATTCCCAGATTATTGGTACACGTGGCGCAATCAGATGCCTGAGTTGTCCAAGACCCATCAAGTCGTTGCGATCGATCAGCGTGGGTTCAATCAAAGCGATCAGCCTGTCGGTGTGGAACAGTACACGATGGATAAATTGGTAGGGGATGTTCGAAGCGTCATCGGGCACTTTAACGCGAAGAGTGCGATAGTTGTCGGGCACGATTGGGGCGGGATGGTCGCGTGGCAATTTGCGATGAGCTATCCGGATATGACCGACAAGCTGGTGATTTTGAATCTGCCCCACCCTGATGGGCTTGCACGGGAGCTTGCTACGAATCCCGAGCAACAGAAGAACAGTGCTTATGCAAGATTCTTTCAGACGCGAGAGGCAGCTTCGGTGATCAAACCGGAGTCGTTAGTTTCTTGGGTGAAAGACCCTCAGGCCAAGGAGAAGCACCTGGAAGCTTTAAAGAAGTCTTCGATGGAAGGGATGCTCAATTACTACAAGGCGAACTATCCGCGTGAGCCTTACAAGATTCCAGAGGAGCCGAGCCCTCGGGTCAAATGTTCTGTGCTAATGATCCATGGATTGAAAGACAAAGCGTTGTTACCTGGTGGGCTTAACGACACTTGGAAGTGGCTTGATAAGGACTTAACGCTAGTCACCATTCCTCAAGCGGATCATTTTGTGCAGCACGACGCTTCTGAGATGGTAACCAAAACCATTGCAGGTTGGATCAGGCAATAGTTTCGGGGACTGTAGAGTGCAGAAAAGAAAATAGGTCCTCAAGCATTTCAGTGGCGAGGCTTGACGAATCTAATGCATTTAAATGAAAACAGGCGAAGCTGTTGGCAGCTCCGCTGTTTTGTGTTTTGCTATTTCGCAGTATTGCTTTTGTGTTTCAAGCTGATGATTCACGCAGTGTCGATTGCTTGCTTGAGCAATCGACTTTCGCGAACAGAACCGCTTAGCCGTTAAGCTTAACGGCTACCAGCTTTGTTTCTGAGCGTTTCTTCGACTTTGCTGAGGTTCCAAGAACCAGGCTTTTGGCTTGGTGGGAAGTCTTCCATCGTCTTGAGGAAATTGATCGCCAAGCCTTGGATTGGGATCAAGACGAATGCGCGATCGATGTACCAATCTTCGTAGGTGTTCGAACCGATCTTGGCCTTTTCAAACGGATCGCGTCGAAGGTTGTAAAGATCTGGTGCGCGTAGTTCGACGAATGGTTCCTTCCAAATCTGCAATCGCTCGGCGCGGTTTTCTAGGAAGACGACTTTCCAGTCTTGGTAACGAGCAGCCATGACTTGGCCTTCGTCGCCGCAGTACCAGAACTCATTGCGTGGCGACTCAGCTTGTTTACCCATGAAGTAATCAAGCATGTTGTAGCCGTCGATGTGGTTCTTGTACTTGCGACCGTTGAGTTCAACACCGGTCAAAAGCTTGTCTTTGATGTCGGTCGAACCGGCAGCAGCGGCAAGGGTTGGCAACCAGTCTTCGTGCGAAACGATACCGTTGAGAGTAACGCCAGCAGGGAACTTGCCTGGCCAGCGAACGAAACATGGAACGCGGAATGCGCCTTCCCAGTTGGAGTTCTTCTCGCCATGGAATGGTGTGGTACCTGCATCAGGCCAAGTATTGTAGTGAGGACCGTTGTCGGTCGAGTAGAGGACGATGGTATCTTCTGCGAGACCCAAGTCATCGACGAGTTTGAGCAATTCACCGACGTGACGGTCGTGTTCAACCATTCCGTCGCTGTATTCGTCTTGTCCGGAGATACCACGGTTCTCTTCTTTTACGTGGGTGCGGAAGTGCATGCGGGTTGCATTCCACCAGCAGAAGAATGGTTGGCCGGAGGCTTGTTGTCGTTTGATAAAGTCTTTGGCCATTGCCAAGCTTTCGTCATCGACGGTTTCCATACGTTTCTTGGTAAGGGCGCCGGTGTCTTTGATGGTCTGGCCACCTTTACCGTCGGCTTTGCAATGCAGAATACCTCGAGGACCGAATCGCTTGCGGAATTCGGGATTCTTTGGGTAGTCGAGGTTTTCGGGTTCTTCTTCCGCGTTCAGGTGATAGAGGTTACCGAAGAATTCGTCGAAACCATGCATGGTTGGCAAGTGTTCGTCGCGGTCACCCTGGTGGTTCTTGCCGAACTGACCGGTGGTGTAGCCACGGGACTTCAGGACGGTGGCGATTGTCACGTCACTTTTTTGCCAGCCTTGTTCGGCTCCCGGCAGCCCCACTTTGGTCATCCCGGTTCGGACGGGAACATTCCCGCCGAGGAATGCAGCGCGGCCTGCGGTGCAGCTTTGCTGACCGTAGTAATCGGTGAAGGCAAGGCCTTCTTTGGCGATGCGATCGATGTTCGGGGTGCGATATCCCATCATCCCGCGATTGTTGTGACTGACATTCCATGTACCGATGTCATCACCCCAGATCACGAGGACGTTGGGTTTCTTTTCTTGTGCTTGAGCATCCACGCTCAAGCTGGCCAGTAAACCGGCGCACATGGCCAGGATTGCGGTCATCAGCCGCGCTTTTGTGATGAACATAAAAGATGTCCCTTTTGTAGGAGAAATCGAGGTTACCTAAGAAAGGCACTTTTAGCACGGGATTTTGGAATTGCCTATAGTCCCTTGCGTTACGTGAGTAATTTTACTCCGCTCTCGCTTGTCCTAAAGGAATCGGAATATCTTTTGTTGGGTGGAATTTCTTAAAAAAAGAAACGGCTGGTGTTTTGGCACCAGCCGTTTGAAGTTTTTTGGATTTTGGATCTTGATCCAAGTTTCCTGAGCTACAGATTCAGGAAACTTTGGTTGTCACAGACCGGGTTGAAGCGAGTTGTTTCGGTAGGTGCTTAGCAACCGCAAGCTGGGGCTGCATCGCAGCTTCCCGACGAGCAATCACTGCCGTGTGCACCAGCTGCACAACCGTTGCCGAAGATTCGGCATCCGCCGTGGCAATGAAGACCACGGAGGAGGTTGCGAAGGCGACCGTTGAACAAACCGTTTCCACCGAGGATACCGTTACCGTTACCGGCTCCAACGCCTGCACAAGGATCGCAGCTGACGGTGACTGGAACTTCTTCGCAGACAACCTTAGGCACGCATCGGGTGTAGGTGTAAGGAACACAGGTCTTGACGCACTTTGCTACCTTGACGGTATCGCAGTAGGTCACTGGCTTGCAGACGGTGTAAGGAACAACCTTGGTTCGGCATTCCTTAACGATCTTGCAAGTGGTGTAGGTGTAAGGAACGCTCTTTTGTTCGCAAACCCAGTTGCAAACGGTGTAGCAAACGTCCTTGACGCGTTGCTCGCAAACCGTGCGGCAAGTGGTGTAGTTAACCGTCTTTTGACGGCATTCTGGAACGAGCTTGCAAGTTGTATAGGTGCATACCTTGCTTCGTGGCTCGCAAACCCAGTTGCAAACGGTGTAGGTAACGTCCTTGGTACGGCACTCTGGAACCATCTTGCAAGTGGTGTAAGTGACGGTCTTTTGACGGCACTCAGGAACCAGTTTGCAGACGTTATAGGTGACCGTCTTTTGGCGGCACTCAGGAACACACTTGGTCACGGTGTATGGAACAACCTTGGTCAAGCATTCCTTCTCGTATCGTACGCAATCAATAGTCTTTTCTTCGCAGGTTGGAACCCAAACCTTCTTGCATACTTTCTTCGGTGGGCATTGAACGCATTCAACGCGGCACTCACCTGGGCAGTATACATTCTTGCAGGTTGCAGGATCGAAGGTCCAAGTACCTGGTTCGCGAACAGTTCGGCGAATGACAGGACCTGCAACTTCTTCTTCAACCGTTTGCCAGCTTCCACCACGGACGGTAACCGTCTTGGTGTAGTTGACAGGCTTGGTAACCGTGTAGTTGACCGTACGTTCACGAGTCTCGGTTACTGGAACCATGACTGTGTAGTTGATCACTTGTTCACGGGTTTCCATGACCTTGTTCATCACGGTGTAGTTGACGATCTTTTCGTGGGTTTCACGAACTGGATTCATCACCGTGTAGTTGATGGTCTTGGTACGGGTCTCGGTAACAGGTCGGCGAACCGTGTAGTTGATTACCTTTTCGTGTGTTTCACGAACTGGCACCATCACGGTGTAGTTAACGACCTTGCTGTGTGTTTCGTACACTGGGCGAGAGACGTTGTACGTCACTTGCTTGGTACGGGTCTCATACACAGGTCGGCGAACCGTATAGTTACGAACCCCGGTGTGGGTTTCACGTACAGGTACATTGACCGTGTAGGAAACTTCACGCTGATGGGTTTCGCGCTCGTAACGGACGCGTTGGACTTGCTTGTCCTCGTAAACGATTTGGTTGACCGTTTTGGTTCCGGTAACCGTCTCTGGCTCGTATACGACTTTCTTAACCGTCTTCATTACGGTGTATGTCGATGGTCCACAAGGATCCACAACATTACATCCGCAATTTTCGTAGCTGATCGCGCCGCCAAAAGCAGCGTGTGCAGCCCCAGCGCTCAATGCGGTCGCAAGACCCATCAATGCTGGCAGAGCAAATTGCTTCTTCATAGTTCCATTCTCCCTAGAACGTTTGCAGTACCACGCAGGACACTAGTATCAATCGAGGCGACGCTCTGCTATTTCGTCACTCCGTTGTTGCGGGATTTTGGTCTCTTTCGCCCCCGAAGCCATCGAGTGACATCGCTTTGACGCCAACAAGTTGCTCAGGCAGGGGTCTCGTCCCTGGACGACCTCGGTCGATCCGCCTCCTGTCAGTTGCGGCTGACAAAACGCTTCGACAAAGAGCGTGCTTGACGAGACCGGAGCAAACGCCAACACAGCGCCGCTCTCCGACTCGGGACACTAGGAAACCATTTCCCAACAGGCGATCTAAATCGACTGGTGAAGAAGGATGGAACAGAAAAAATAGGCAGGTCAGGTAATTTGAAACGTTTTCGGGGTTTCAATGCAAAGGCTTTGACGTCAGTAACGATTGCAACGATTAGGTAACGAGTATTCGATCTCCAACGAAAGTCTTTTTCCTAACGGCCTTGAAGAGCTCGCTCATACGCGCAGGCCTCCACTGATCGAGACAGCTTGTAGCCCACACCGAATCGCCCAACCACCGGAATTCATCGAGACGGGGGAATATCAAGACGCGATAAGATCGAGATGCGGGCCTAGCGAGATACGGGCCTAGCGAGATGCGGGCCCCAATCAAGAATCGGGCGGCCACTGTTGCAGAAAGCCGCGCCGTCTTCGCAAGAAAGAATTCTAGAACCCTAAGGACGCAACAACGGAACCAAATCTGGCACGCTCTGAGAAGCTTTGGCACCAACCACTTCGTTGGTTTCCACTTTCCCAAGCATGGTGAAAGCATAAGCATCGGTAATACGAACCGGAAGGATCTCGCCCGTTTGACGCATGTTCCCATCCCAAACGACGATGCGATCGCAAGGTGTTCGGCCGGTCATCTGTCGCAATTCACCCGTTTGTCCTTTACGTACCGACCACTTGCTTGGGCCTTCGACCAAGATCGGTACGGTGGTCCCAAGAAATTTCAGGTTGTCTTCGAGGGAGATTTGGTTTTGAACTTCTAGCAGATCTAGGTTTCGTCGATGTTTCGTTTCTTCCGGGATATCATCCTCCAGCAGTTCAGCACCCTTTGTCCCGGGGCGGACACTGTATTGGAAGATAAAGCTGTTTTTGAAGCGACAGCGTTTGACCATATCGACGGTTTCTTGGAACTGCTCTTCGGTCTCACCGCAGAAACCAACAATGAAGTCGCTTGAAACGGCCGCACCGGGGAGGATCTCCCAAATGCGCTCCATCATTTCGTAGTAGTCCGCAACGCTGTAACCACGTTTCATCCGTTTGAGAATTGCATCGCAACCGCTCTGAGCCGGAACGTGCAAATACGGCATGCATTTCGGAAGGTCGCGGACGGTTTCCAGCAAACCTCGGGTCATGTCCTTGGGGTAGTTCGTTACAAACTTGATCCGCTCGAGGCCTTCGATCGGATGGAGCATTTCCAGCAAATCGGCGAGTCGGGTGGTTTTCTCACCGTCGACCCAACGGTAGGAGTTTACGGTTTGACCGAGGAGCGTGATTTCTTTTGCCCCTTGGGCCGCTAGGATTTTAGCTTCTTCGACGATTCTCTCAGGGGATCGTCCCTGTTCAGGTCCTCGGGTCATCGGGACGATGCAGTATGTGCAGAACTTATCGCAACCGATTTGAATTCGCAGGTAGGCTTGAAACGGGGTCGGACGCATTTCCGGATCCCGCAACGGGTCATACGTTTCGTGAGAACGCTTGATCTCGTCGGCTGATCCGTCACGTCTTGAAAGGCTCACGGCAAGCTGATGCCGGTCACCTTGTTTGGCGTTTTCGATCAGCTCTGGGATTCGATGTAGTTGGCCAGGGCCGACGACGAGGTCCACGAAGGGCACTCGGTCGAATACCTTTTCTTGGTCCTTTTGAGCCATACAGCCCATCACCCCAATGACTCGCTCCGGGTTGGCTAATTTCCATTGTTTGAGCCGAAGCAAATTGTTGTAGGCTTTCTCCTCCGCATGTTCGCGGACGGAGCAAGTGTTGAACAGGATTGCGTCGGCTGACATCGGATCTTGAGTCACGCTGTAGCCTTGTTTGCGCAAGGCTGCGACAACCATTTCGCTGTCGAGAACGTTCATCTGACAACCGACGGTTTCGATGTACAGTTGCTTGGCGATTGGTGGCGATGTGCTATCGGTCATTGCAATGCTTTACTGCTTTGCTTCGTTAGAAGTGATCGTTACGTTGTCGACGTAGAATTCTGCGTCGGTGGAATTACCAAAGAGGCCTGGGCTACCTTGGGTGTTCGGAGTTGCATCTTCGCCTTGGATGGTCCAAGCTTCAGGCTCCGGTTCTCCCTTTTTCCATACTTTTCCACGTAGAACTGCTTTGCCATCGGTGGTTTGCGTCTGAAGTTTGATCACATACCACGTCTTGGCTTGCCATTCGAAGGGGATTGTAACGGCGAAGCGTTGTTCGAGTAGGGATACCCACGAGCGGAGTTGAAGTCGCTGTGCGCCTTCGAGAGCTAGAGTGTAGCGTTGTGCCACGACTCCCATGTCAGGAAGTTTCGTCGTCGCGACTTTATTTTTGGTATCTAGGGCATAGAACTCACCTTGTACGGTGTATCCTTCGGACTTGGGGAGGCCCAAGAAACCTTGGCTACGTGTACCCTTTGGAATGGTACTGATCTTCACAAGCCCGTTTCCACCTTCTGGGAGTTCGATAGGTTGGTGACGGTATGCCATCCCGATCCAGTGTTGTGGGACTTTTTTGTCTTCGAAGTCGAAGGTCCAGGGGAATGGAGGGATGACCCGAGCGCGAGCGGCGCTTTTGAGTTCTCCGAAGGTAGCTTCTAGTTTGACCCCTGCCCCTGTGGCTGCTTCGCCGGCCGTGAAGATTTGGTCTTCGCTGACGGAGCCAGGACCGGCGACGTTGATCGCCGCTTCGGGTACCAGACGAACATACTGACCGATCGCGTTGTAGCCGCGAACTTGCAATTTCGCCTTTTGGCCAGGTTGTAGTAGCATTTCCACGGGGCACACTTGGATGTGAGCGATCTGGGTGTCGGTCACTGCCGGTTCGATCGGAGCTGCTGGGAGCTGAAGGTTTTCCGGAGTTTGAGCACCTGGGATGCCAATGCAGTAGAGGGCTTTGTTGGTCGGCAAGTAGAGTTTGCCGTTCGAGATGGCGAACGAGCCGAAGATTTCGCTACCGTCGTTCAAACGGGTTTGGCCGACGACTTTGAGTTCTGTTTCGGACGGTTCCAAGCACCAGATGCGGCCGGTGTTTTCGGCTACGTACAGTTTCCCTTCGGAGACCACAGGGGAGCCGAACATGATCCGTCCGAGTTTCTTCTCGACTTCGATCGCTCCGGTCTTTGCGTTGACCCCGAAAAGGGCTGCCCCGTCTTCGATGAAATAAATTCGCTCGCCGATTCGAACTGGGGAAGATCTAGATACGGTTCTCTTGGGGATTTTCCAAAGCAGTTTGTCTTCGGGAATGTCCCCGGAAGTGTTGCCATCGATGGCGAAAACAGCGCCCAAGACGGTTCGATCGGTTTCATTTTGCTCGCCGTGGCCCATGTAGATGATGCCGTTGTCGACCAATGGGGCGACATTCATACCGCGCGGGGATGCTTGGTATTTCCAAATGACCTTGCCGGTTCGGGGTTGGACGGCATAGATCGCTCCGTCAGCGGCGGCAAAAACCATAGCGGCTTGGCCGTTTAACACGGTGAAAACCGGGGTGCTATAGGTCGTATCTTCAGGACGAGGGCGGGTGGAAAGAGTCCAGATCGCAGCTCCGGTGTTTTTGTCCATGGCCACGAATCGGTGGGTCGGAACCGCAGTTTCGTCCCATCCTGTGTTCACCCCGCTGATGATAACCATGTCTTCGTAGACAACCGGGAAGTTGGTTCGTCCGCCGTAAGTCGAGAGCATTCCATACTCTTCGAGCATGGAATGTTCCCAAATGGTTTTCCCGGTTTTGCCATCCAAGCATTGGAAGGTGCAACCTAGCCCAAGGACGTAGACTCGGTCGGTTTCAGGATCAGCAACGACGCTTGCCCAGCCAACACGTTCCGAAGGGGAATCGGAGAGGTAAATGTTGTGAATGCTTTCCCAGATCAACTCGCCGGTTTGTGCGTTCAGGCAGACAGTTTTCTCTGCTTCCTTGTTCGTCTCAGGCTCGTGGCGACAAACGATGTAGGCACGCCCGTTCATAACGACGGGGGTCGAGCGGGTGGCGTATTCTTCTTTCCGCCACAGAAGATTCTCTCCTTCGACGGAGAAAGTTGTGGGCAATCCGGTTTCGACCGATTGTCCGTTCTGCTGAGGACCTCGCCAAAGTGGCCAGTCGGTGGCCTTGGTTTTCCCAGCCCCGTCTTGAGCTTGGGCGACAACCGCTAGGGAGAGCGGAAGGAGCAGGGATAGGCAAGCGAATGGAGTTATCCGTTTCCAGTGGGATTTCATGATTTGATTTCTGGGTGGGAGTAGAGACTCTTGGATCCGCCTCATTGTAGCACAGAGCGACTTGACCAAAAGTCACCGGGCAAAACTGCTTTTTCCCAAAAAATTCCCGTGAATCGTGGAACTGGTATTTCCCTCAAAGTCACTGTTTGCTACTGACCACCAACAGTGTCTTGAGGGGAGTTTTCGCTCCGACGGTTTTGGGGGAATGGATCCGGTCCCCGACAAAAAGAATCTATGCCTCGAATATTCTGCATCGCAAATCAAAAAGGAGGCGTGGGGAAAACCACGACTGCGGTCCATCTGGCCGCTAGCTTTGCATTGGCGGGCAAGAAGACGTTGCTGGTGGATTTGGATCCACAGTGCAATGCCACCTCAGGGCTTGGGATCGAGCCTTTGGCAAATCACCCGCTACTTCAAGAACGGCCGCTACAAGAATTCCTGCAACCATCCGGATTCGAAGGTTTGAGTATTCTGCCGGGGTGTAGAAACTTTCAGGATGTCGAAGTTTTTGAAAAGGGCGCACCGGGCCGCCGTGAATTGCTTCGCCAACATCTGGACACCGATTGCGTCTCCTACGACGCGGTCTTCATCGATTCGCCCCCGTCGCTCGGGGAAGTGACCCAAGCCGCCTTGGCCTCAAGTACCGAGGTTATTATGCCAATCCAGTGCGAGTACTACGCAATGGAAGGGCTCAGTCAGATGATCCAAGTCATCCGTGGGGTCATGCAATCGCAGCCCGGGCGACTGGCCTTTGGCGGAATACTGCTGACGATGTTCGATCCAAATTTTCAGCTAACTCACGAAGTAGAACGGGAAGTTCGGGATTTCTTCGGCGAGATTGTTTTTGCTACAAGGATCCCTCGGGACATCGTTTTCAGCGAGTCTCCAAGTCATGGACAATCGGTTCTGACTTATGCCCCGCGTTCTCGGGGCGCTCGCGCGTACATCGAACTTTGCATGGAGGTACTTGAACGTGACTAAAGACCGTAGACTCGGACGTGGCTTGGCCGCTCTCCTTGGAACGCCTGTCGACGAAGTATCCGCACCTCAAGGTACTCTGCCGAGAGACTCTGGTTTGAATGGGCCAGCAGCAGGTTTGAATGCGCAACTCGACACCGACGGCCGCGAAGTTCCTAAAGACCTTGCCGTTCAAACTGTTCCACTCTCGCGTTCCACGCCGCTAGTCGCCGAACATGAGTCGCTGCGATCCGGTGATATTGCGGTCGATACCATCGATCCGAATCCCTTCCAGCCACGAAGACATTTCAACGATGAGGAACTTGATTCTCTCGCCGAGAGTATCAAGTCCCATCAACAACTCCAGCCGATCCTCGTTCGCCGTGTCGGTGAGCGTTTTCAGCTTATCAGCGGTGAGCGTCGACTTCGAGCCACCATCCGAGCGGGATTGAAAACCATCCGCGCGGAAGTTCGCGAGGCAGATGACCGCCTTGTTGCCGAACTCGCAATCATCGAGAACCTGCAACGCAAAGATCTCAATGCCATCGAAAAAGCACTCTCGTTCAAGCGCTACCTGACGGAGCATCGCTGCACCCAAGAGGATTTGGCCAAGCGACTGAAAATCGATCGCAGCACCATCGCCAACATGATGCGTCTGCTTGAACTCCCTGAAGCAATTACCGAGAGCATCCAACGCGACGAGATCACGGCCGGGCACGCGAAAGCTCTGCTAAGTTTGGGAAGCGAGAAAGAACAAATCGCCTTTACACAACGTATCCGCCAAGAAGGTTGGAGCGTTCGTGAGACGGAAGCTAGGGTTGCTGAAGCCGTAGCCGAAGCTGCCCAAAACGAAGATGGAATTCTTCGAGCTATTCCTCGTCGACGTCCATCGAAACCCGATCAAATCGCTTCGCTGGAGCGTGAGCTAAAGATGACACTCGGTACTCAAGTCGACATCAGTCAGACCAGTCGCGGTCGAGGGCGAATCACCATTCACTTCACAAGTATCGAAGAATTCGATCGTTTGCGAAAAGCGTTGGCTCAGACATCATCGCAGGGGACTCATCGCCGCGCCGCATAGCTTAGCCGCATAGTGCGCGTAATGATCTAGTCCAAGTAACTGGATGCCACTGAGTACGAAGGTGCCTTTTGGATTTCTACCAAAGGCGTCTTGCCATTGGGTCCCGATCGTATTGTCTTCTTAGGATCGAGTCGGGTTCCTGTTGGTGTTGCAAGCGATAAACGACCGCTGCTAATAATCCAGCGACAAAGCCTCCGACGTGTGCCATGTAAGCGACGCCCCCAGCGCTCGAAGATGTCGAAGCGATCGACCCGACGGAGCTGAAAAGCTGCATCGCGATCCAGAGTCCAAGTACGAAAACGGCAGGGATAGTGATGATGTGGTACAGAAATACCGCATTAACTCGGTTGTGGGGAAAGAGGACCAAGTAAGCTCCCATGACACCTGCAATCGCTCCGGAAGCACCAAGATTTGGAATGATGCTGTTGGGTGCTAGCACGATCTGAGCGAAGCTCGCAACGATCCCGGAGATCAAATAAAAGATCAAAAACCACTTGTGCCCAAAGCGATGCTCGACGTTGTTG
>JBJONT010000084.1:0-9296 GCA_046051705.1 Planctomycetota bacterium
CCGTTTGAGCAAGACCGCGCGGCCCGATCTGCCGACGGCTTCGAGGAGTCTGTAGTTTTGCATGTTGCGAGCGCCGATTTGAAGGATGTCAGCGTATTTTGCGACGAGAGGTACATCTTCGGTGCTCATGACTTCGGTGACGACCGCAAGTCCGGTTTCTTGACGTGCGAGTTCTAGAAGTTTCAGTCCATCTTCTTTCATACCTTGGAAGGAGTATGGGCTGGTGCGTGGTTTGAAGGCACCGCCTCGCAACGCGGTAGCACCGGCTTGTTTGACTGCGCGGGCGCAAGCGACGATTTGGTCTTCGTTTTCCACGGAGCAAGGTCCGCCCATAACGCCGACAGATCCTCGACCGGCTTTGAAGCCGAGGACTTGGATTTCGGTAGCATCGGGTTTGAGTTCGCGGGAGGCCATTTTGTAGGGTGCGAGGATCGGGAGGACTTCGCAGACACCGGGGTAGGACTCGAACGATTCGACTTTTACTTTTCGCTCGTCACCGACGGCGGCGATCACAGTTCGTTCGGTTCCTCGGATAACGTGCGCTTTGAGGCCGAGTTCGCTGATGCGGTTCGCTACGTTTTCGATGAGTTCGTTCGGGATGTTTTGTTCCATGACGACGATCATGACGGTGGCTTTCTGTGTGGATGATTTGGGTTGTATGCCAAAATTGAAATGAGCAATGAAGTGAGCGGTTTATAAAAAAACCTCAAGGTTGGTTGCCTTGAGGTCCGGTGTTCTGCTTGGTCTGATTGCAAACCATTGCGATGGGCAGTACCTACCTCCGGCGACCGAGGGAAAAGCCTCGGTAACGCATAAACTGGTAATAGGAGGTGGTGAGGACTGGTAGAATCCTGGTGTTAGTATGGAATTTGGGGTTGGGATTGGCAAGCCCCTTGCGGGGTAGAGTTCGGAGCGAACCTGAGAAAAACGAGAATGGTTTGTTTCCATTGGCCTGTGTTTTGCTTGGGTACAAAGAAGTCAGGAATTGACTGCCAAGACGGTCGCAAATTGGTGCGAGGCCGTTGAGGTGGGCTGGGTCTGAAACGCCACAAATCCACAAATCCGCAAACACCAGGGGGCAAACTATGACATTTCGCATGGACAAGTTAACGATTAAGGCTCAGGAAGCGATCGTCGGAGCGCAATCGAAGGCAGCTTCGGAGGGGAATCCGGAGATTGACGGATTGCATTTGTTAGCAGCCCTGTTGGAGGATCCCAGTGGGGTGGTGGTGCCTTTGTTGAAGAAGATCGGAGCGCCGTTGGAAAAGATTCAAGCGGCGACGAGCAGTGAGATGAAGCGGTTGCCACGGATGAGTGGCGGTCGTCAGCCTGGGGTATCGGCGAACTTGCAGAAGTCTTTTGAGTCGGCGGCATCGACGGCCGAGGGGATGAAGGACGAGTTTGTAAGTACGGAGCATTTATTGCTTGGGTTGTGCAAATCGGACAAGAACAGCAGCGAGCTACTGAAATTGTTCGGTGTTGGAGAGAAGGACATATTGCAGGGTTTGCAAACGGTGCGAGGAAGTGCTCGGGTAACGGATCAGAGTCCGGAGGGCAAGTTTCAAGCATTGGAAAAGTACGGAGTGGACTTGGTAGCGCAAGCGAAGCGGAACAAGTTAGATCCGGTGATCGGTCGCGATAATGAGATTCGCCGCGTCATCCAAGTCTTGTCGAGGCGAACGAAGAACAATCCGGTATTGATCGGAGAGCCGGGTGTTGGGAAGACCGCGATTGCGGAGGGTTTAGCGCAGCGGATCGTTCAAGGGGACGTACCGCAGTCGTTGAAGAATCGACGAGTGATCGCGTTGGACATGGGTGGGTTGGTTGCAGGGACGAAGTTTCGCGGAGAGTTCGAAGAGCGGCTTAAGGCTGTCATTCGTGAGGTGAAGGATGCTGATGGTGAGGTGATCCTATTCATCGATGAGTTGCATACCGTCATAGGTGCTGGATCGGCGGAAGGGTCGAGCGATGCTGCGCAGTTACTGAAGCCTGAGTTAGCTCGGGGGCAGTTGCGATGCATTGGTGCGACTACGTTGGATGAGTACCGCAAGCACATTGAGAAGGACGCGGCATTGGAGCGGCGTTTTCAGCCGGTGTATGTCGGTGAGCCATCCGTGGAGGATACCATCACAATTCTGCGTGGGCTCAAACCGCGTTACGAAGCGCATCATGGTGTGAAGATACGGGACGCTGCATTGGTGGAAGCTGCGAAGTTATCGCATCGGTACATCGCGGATCGTTTCCTTCCCGATAAGGCGATCGACTTGGTCGACGAAGCTGCTGCAAGATTAGCGATGGAGCGGGACAGTGTACCTACCGAGATCGATTCGTTGCAGCGAAGGCTTCGGCAACTCGAGCTTGCTCAACGGCAGTTGAAAGAGGAAGGCGATGAGGGAACTGAAGAGGCGCTTGAAGATATCGAGCAAGAGATGGAGACGGTGCAACGACAGGTAGCGAGTCTTCGCGAGCAATGGGAAGCCGAGAAGATGGGGTTATCGGATGTGAAGTCTGTCCGCAAGTTATTGGATAGTGCTGAGGGAGAGTTTCGCAAGTTGGAGATTTCCATCAAGGAGAAGCAATCCTCTGGGTTATCCGTTAATGAAGCCGATTATCAGAAGCTCTTCGAGTTAGATCAAACTCGAAGGAAGTTTCGCGAGCAGCTTGAGAAGGAAGACGATCAAGAGGAGAAGAGTGAGGAGCATCCACGATTGTTGCGAACGGAGGTGACTGCCGACGAGATCGCGCAAGTGGTCAGTTCGTGGACAGGAGTACCTGTGACACGCATGTTGGAGACCGAGCGCGCGAAACTGTTGGTGATGGAAGAGCGGTTGCATCAGCGTGTTGTAGGACAAGATCCAGCGGTGGAAGCCATCAGCAATGCGGTAAGGCGTAGTCGCAGTGGGCTGTCGGATGCAAATCGTCCGATCGGTTCGTTTCTGTTTCTCGGTCCTACGGGGGTGGGAAAGACAGAATTGTGCAAGGCTTTAGCTGAGGTGATGTTTGATGATGAGAACGCGATGGTGCGCATCGACATGAGTGAATTCATGGAGAGGCACACGGTCAGTCGGTTGGTAGGAGCACCTCCGGGGTATGTTGGATACGAAGAAGGTGGTCAGTTGACCGAGGCGGTTCGAAGGCGTCCATACAGTGTCGTTTTGCTTGATGAGATCGAAAAAGCGCACAACGACGTGTTTAACATCTTGCTGCAAGTGCTTGATGATGGGCGATTGACTGATGGGCAGAATCGCACGGTTGACTTTACCAATACGATCGTTGTGATGACGAGCAACGTTGGTAGTCAGATGATCCAGCGAGTGGCCGATGAGGGTGGTGGAGTCGAAGAGATGCAGGAAGCGGTTCAGGAGTCGCTCAAAGCGAGGTTCTTGCCGGAGTTTCTCAATCGTATCGACGACACGATTCTTTTCGAGCCATTGAAGCGGGATCAGATTCGCCGCATCGTAGGATTGCAATTGAAGCGATTGGAGAAGCAGTTAACGGAGGTGCATTACAAGTTCACGATCAGCGATCGTGCGATCGATGCGATTTCCGAGGAGGGATACGACCCGGTGTTTGGTGCGAGACCGTTGAAGAGAGTGATTCAAAGGCGATTGCAGAACGCGATTGCCACCGAGTTGCTTAAACGCGACGGGCATGAGGGTGGATCGATTCACGTCGACTACGTCGATGGTGAGTATCAGATTCAGACCAGCTCAAGCTAAATTTAGGGGCGGAAGTTTTCAACGATACCGACGGAGCTTAGGCCGAGCGACTGAAGTTGCTTGCAAGCTTCGTCGGTTTTTTCGTGGTTGCTCAGTTCCGCATCTGTGACCACGATGGCGGCTTGGATTGCCGACGGGTTTGCGAGACCGGCAAGGTTGTTCGATGGGTTGTTCGCTAGGTTCGAGATCACTGAGGAGTCGAGGATCACCAAGTCGTATTCCGAGGCAAGTTTCGCGATGAAGTCCGCGATTTGTTGTTGATGTTCGGCAAGGAAGCTGGGTTGGTGCGGTTCGAGGAGCGGGTAGATCGTGACGTTTTCTTGGGCGGATTGAATAGCGACTTCATCGATAGGAAGGTTATTGGTGATGCAGTCCGTCCATGAGTTCGGCGCATCGAGTTGCAATTGATCTGCGAGACTTGGGTAAAGCAGATCTGCGTCGAGGAGAGCGACACGTAGGGAGGCGAAGGATGCAGCGCGGGCGAGGTACATCGCGACCGTGGTTCGGCCGGTGCCTCGATCGGCGGCGGTGAGAGCTAAGACTTTCAGGCCGGCTTGATTGCAAGCGGCGATATGTTGGCTTACGCGGGTTACCGTTTGTGCGTGGTGTTGTTCGAGACGCAATACAACTTCAGGCCAGCACAATGCGTCGACTTCCCAAGCGGGCGAGATTTTTTCGGCTGTTCGCCAAGCTTCTGCGGTTGGATTTGGTTGTGAAGCAGGTTCGATTGCTGGTGAATGTGAATCGAATTGAGGGTCGGAGCCCCAGGAGCGAAGGAATGATGTGGTTGAGTTGCTCATGATTCATCCTGCTTGGACAAGGAACCCATGGACACAAGGAACCCATGGATAAGGGGGATAGCGGAGTGTATGGCGGACTTTGTGGCGGAGTTTGTGGCGGAGTTTGTGGCGGAGTTTGTGGTAGGGCGTGGGCTTTGAGGTTACTCAAAGTTCGCGCCGATAGGTTGGTATGGTTTTGGAGGTGGGGGGATTTCCATCGATGTGGGGCGTGAGGTGATGGAAGATGAGTTGGGTATGCTGATCGGTTCGTATTTTTGTTTGATTGGGGGATAGGTGTTCCCCGAGAGTGGAGTGGAAGCAGTGGATGGACTGGAGGAAGCGGGTTGTGATTTCCAGTCGGCGAGCGATGCTGGAGGAGCAGTTGGAGCGGATGGGGGTGGAAGCTGTTTGCCTTGTCGAAGCAGGATCATGTCGCGGGTATTTAGGGACTGCGCGTCGATAGTAGGTTTGTTTCGGTTTGGAGGGAGAGTTAGCGTGGCGGGTGGAGGTTGAGTCGTTTGAGTTGCTTGGGGCACCCCTTGTGAGTTCGCAGCTACTGAGGGGAGTGGCGAGGGAATAGGGGGGGCTTGTTCGTAGGAAGCGACCGAAACCGGTGGATCTTTGATTTCGAGGGTAGGTTTCTCGGTGTTCGTTAAATCAAAAGAATTCGAAGTTGCGATTGTGTGTGGGGCTGATGGTGGTGGGGGATTTAGGGGGAGTGAGGGGGTTAGGACGGGTGTGGTTGAGGAAGCGAGTACGACACCGGTCGGGTCGGTGGATGGGTTGTGAGGTGGAGTAGGGTTTGAGGGGGTGGAAGTGGGTTGTGGGAGGGAGGCTGCGTTGGGGCCAGGAGGTGAAGTCCTTGGGTCCGAGTTTTGGGTGGGTAGTGTGTAGATACGCAAGGCGATAAGTACAGTGGCAGCTAGGAGTACGGTGATCGCGGTATTGAGAACGTTGTTCGTTTTTGGGGTTTGAGATAGTTCGGTGTTGGTTGGCGTGTGGAGCGTGTTGATTGGTTGGGGGGCAACTGGCCGTGAGTGCGCGGGTTCGCAGGATTGGCCTAGGGGTGCTGGTGCTTTGGGTGCAGTCGTGTTTTGTGGGGGGGGAGTTTGTGCAGTGTTGATTTGTGCAGCGACGCTCGATGTCGGGAGCGTGGGGATGGAGACATCCGGGAGAGAGAAGAGAACCGGAGCGGCAGGTTTTGCAGCGGAGGAGCGGATTGGGGTGGTGCGACGGTTCATGAAGGCATCCTGCGCTGAAAAGGTTGGGATTTTCAGAAGGGAGGAAAGCGGTTGGTTTGGGTTTTGAGTCCCGGAAAAGGTCGACTGTAGGAAAACGGCGCGGGAAAATCTAGATCGGCTTTGGGTTTTAGGACGAGGGCTCCGTGTACTCTGTGTCTCCGTGTTTCCAAAGGTCCGTGCAATGGATGGCGCGCGGTCTGATACTCTTTTTTGAAACACAGAGACACGGAGGCACAGAGAGAAGAGGCTTTGGGTTTTACTTGCAAAAAGGCATCTAGCTTCGTTACCCAATCGGACATCTTCATCGGAATCTGGCGGGACGCCTGGTTCTCGGCGTAGTCAAGGTACATGGATACGATTCGTTCCAGTTCCTTGATCTCTTGTTCGATAAGATAATTCTTAGCGATCGATACATCTGATTTGAGGATCTTGCCCTTGGGCGCATTCTTCCAGGTGGTAAGCCCCATAATGGGCTTCGATGAGTCGGCTCGTTCGGCAATGATCTCAGCCGCAGTTTTTCCGGTTACGGCCCAATGAAGTTTGTTCTGGACGGTCTTGAAGAAAGTCTGCGTAATCTCTGCCGATTTGTCGTAGTCGATGCTGCATTGTTCGTAAATGTCAGTGATCTTGAGATAGAATCGACGCTCGCTTGCACGGATCTCTCGGATTCGCTCGAGAAGTTCGTCGAAGTAGTCTTTGCCAAAGCGTTTGTTGAGCTTCAACCGTTCGTCATCAAGGACAAAGCCCTTGATAATGAACTCCCGCAACGTTTGGGTTGCCCAGATACGGAACTGGGTGGCTTGGGAGCTGTTCACTCGGTATCCAACTGAGATGATAGCATCCAAGTTATAGAACTCGATCTCGCGTCTAACCTCGCGATTTCCTTCAGTTTGAACTCTCCAAATTTTTCGGAGAGTTGCCTCTGGAACGAGTTCCCCCGCGTCGTAAATCTCCCTCAGGTGGTAGCTTACGGTGCGGATATCGACACCAAACAGCTCCGCGATCCGCTTTTGGTTAAGCCAAAAGGTTTCCAACTCGTAGAGGACCTCTACCCGAACGGTCCCTTCAGGTGTCCGGTAGAAGATTAATTCTCCTTCATTCTCCATTCTGCCACCTTCATCTTTGTCCGTCATGTCGACCTGACCTCCGTCCCGGGCGTTAGGCGTTGATGTGTTCGAGGCGGTATAGTCTGAAGTTGTTCAGCGGATGGCGATACTCTTGGATCTTGCCATACGCCCTCCAGCTTCGAAGAGTGTTCTGGGCAATACCTAAGCACTTGAAGGCTTCGGCAATCGTTACAAACTCATTGTTGCATTTACCCATGGCAGCCCCCTTAGCTTTTCTGATTCCCTCCAAACCTTGCAAACCTTACTAATCCCAACGCCTCTTGCCAAGATGGGGTTACGTATTGCAGCACGTAGGGCCTGCTGTTGTGCATAGCGACGCTGCCCATGGCACCATCGCGGCAAGTATCTTGCACCGACATAGTCACTGCGGCACAGAGAGGGAGGCTTTGGGGTTTAGGACAGAGGCTCCGTGTACTCTGTGTCTCCGTGTTTCCAAAGTCCGCGCAATGGATGGCGCGCGATCTGATGCTCTTTTTTGAAACACAGAGACACGGAGGCACAGAGATGGAGAGGGTTAGAGGCGTTGGAGGAATGACTCGCACTCTCTTGCGTAATTGGGCTGGCCGCCGATGTAGGGCAGGAAGCTTCCGTTTGCGTTTCGCTCTGATTTTCGATTGTACCAAGACCTGGAATTGACAAAGAGAGAATTCTTAACGAGGGTCTCTGCGTGGGTTGTCCACCGCGCTTCGTCTTGGGCTGATACGCTCAATACCGGTTGTGACCTGGGGTTGATCTGGTCGATGCAACGGGCGATCCAGTTCGCTTGGAATTGACTGCTTTGCGCCATGTTGCTCAACACGCTCGGTGATCCCGGGGCTTGAAGCAAGAACATGTTCGGAAAGCCATGAACTAGCATTCCTAGCATGCTCTTGATCTCGGAATCCCAGTATGATTGAAGGGTAATCCCGCCTTGGCCTTGGATGTCAACATCGAGGAGTGGACCTGTGAAGGGATCGAATCCGGTCGCACAGATTATGGTGTCGACGCGATAAGCTCTTTGAGCTGTGTGCAAGCCGCGTTGTTGGAGTTCTTGAGTCGGCGAAGAGTTTGTTAGGAGAATCGAGTCGTGGCTCAGCGATAGCGTATGATTCTTGGTACTGACAAGTTGCACGTTCGCTTGCTGAAGTGCTCGGTAATACCCGCGCTCGATGCAGATTCTCTTCGTACCTAACGTATAGTCGATATCGGTGATGGATGGATCGAAGTTGTGGTTGCTGAATTGGGCTTCGATGCGATCGATAAAAAGTTTTCGTACGCGGTTATTGAATGCTGGATCGGTGAAGAGGTCTGCGGCAATTCCGACCATCGCAAATAAGTCGCCGTTGTCCCAGAGTTGGTCGAAACGCAATTTCAGTTGCGCTTCAGAGAGCGATTCCCCAAGGTCTGTATGGAATGGTGAGGAGCTTGCGTATCGATTTCGCGAGAGTGTTGAAAGGAAGAGTTGACGTTGGTGTCGCTTCATTCGCTTTCGATTGTTGAATGCATTTTCGTTTCTCGCTTGGGGCATCGCCAGGGGTGGTGTTCGCTGGAAGATAACCAATTGTTTGCAGATGTTTGCAAGTTCGGGTACGAGTTGGATGCTCGAAGCGCCTGTGCCGAGAATTGCGACGTGTTGATCGCGAAAGTTGAGTGGAGAATGAGGCCAATTTGCAGTGTGTAATACGGTGCCTTGGAACTGTGCTAAGTTCGTCATTGGGGGAGTGAATGGTTTCGACAACGCACCCAGCGCGAGTGCGACGAATCGGCAAGCGATGGTTCGGTGCGTAGAGAGTTTCACTTGCCAGCAGCATCTTGCAGCGTCCCACGCAATCTCGTTTACGGTGGCATTGAGTTCGAGATGGTGATCGAGTTGCTGGAATGAGGTAAAGCGTTGGAGGTATTCGAGTATTTCAGATTGGGTCGCGTAGTCTTCGGACCATTCCCAAGTTCTGTCGAATTCAGCGTCGGTGTGGAATGCGTAGTCGACGGTGGGGGTATCACATCGTGCTCCCGGGTAACGGTTCGCTTGCCATGTCCCACCGATACTCGGGGCGCGGTCGACTAGTAAGAAGGAGTGGTTGCGTTTCTTAAGCTCGGAGGCAAGCGCGATTCCGGAGAAGCCTGCGCCGATGATCAAGCAATCGAGGACGGTTGCCATGTTAACGCGATCAGTTCAAGGGTAGCGCGAAGAAGTCGGATTCTTTGACGAGGGTCGCTTCGGTTCGCTTGGCGAGTTTTTGGGTCGGTGTAGCAGCTTGGAGGCTTCCGAAACGGCAGAGTTTGGAGCCGAGTTGTAGTGCCCATTCTATTCGTTCGGCCATCAGAGCAAGATTGGCCCATCCGGGTTGATGGCTGCTACCGCGGTACTGTGGTGCGATGATACTCGCTTCGATGGTGGTGATGTGATTCGAGGTTGTGCCCATCAACAAGCCGATGACTTGGGAATCTAGC
>JBJONT010000085.1:0-9094 GCA_046051705.1 Planctomycetota bacterium
GGTGCTACTGTGGGGTGCGATGAAGTCGCGATGATGTAGCCTAGTGGAGTCGCGCGCTCAAGAGTGCTACGATACACTTGCCTCGGCAATCAACCGAGCACCTTTCGCATCTCCCTCCCCCCTGCTCTTGCTGCGAGCAAGCTACAACTGGAGCACCTCTCCATGCCGACAGTTGCCATCACGGACTATACGTTTCCGAACCTCGATATCGAACGCGCTATCCTTGAACCTCTAGGTTGCGAGATTGTTCATGGGCAATGCAAAACGCCTGAGCAATTGATCCCGTTGGTCGAGCAAGTCGATGCGGTGATCACTCAGTTCGCTCCGGTCAATGCAGAAGTCATCCGAGCGATGCAACGTTCAAAGGCGATTGTTCGCTACGGGATCGGTGTGGATAACGTCGACTTGCAAGCGGCGAAAGAGAAAGGGATTCCCGTTTGTAACGTCCCTGACTACTGCATCGATGAAGTCGCTGATCATACGCTTGCGTTTATCCTTGCAACGACCCGTCAAGTTGTTCCCAACGCGTTGCTTATTCGCGATAGCAAGTGGGGTTTAGCTACTGACTTGTCATCTATGCGAACTCTCAAAGATCAAACTGTCGGTGTCGTCGGTTTCGGTCGAATCGGCAGAGAAGTCATCGCGAGACTGCGAGCGTTCAAACCACAAATCTTGGTTTTTGATCCAGTGGTTCCAGCAGAAGCGATCGTTGAAATGGGGGCACAACCCGCAACACTCGATATGCTATTGGCGCAAAGCGATATCCTTACCCTTCACTGCCCATCGACTCCTGAAACCAGGAAATTGCTTCGAACCGAAACCATTGCGAAAATGAAGCAAGGTGCGATTGTCATCAATCTTGCACGAGGCGATCTGATCGATACGGCTTCGATCATTCAAGCTTTAGAAACAGGGAAAATCAGTTCGATCGCTATCGACGTATGCGATCCAGAACCGATCCCGGCAGATAGTGCGTTGCGATCCATGCCAAACGTCATCGCAGCTTCTCATATCGCATCTGCGAGCCCTAAAGCAGTTCGAAAACTTCGGGAGTCCGCCGCCCAACATGCTGCCAACGCGATCACAAACAAGCGAATGGTGCATGTGGTCAACGGTGTAGTGTCATGACCGCTCCCGCGCGCGTTCCCTTCGAGCAACTCCATAGCTTCGTGGTAAGTGCCCTACTTACCACAGGGATGAACACTCAAAATGCTACAACCGTAGCGAACACGCTGGTATATACCGATGCGATGGGTGTTCATACGCATGGCACCAAGCTCTTGATCGGGTACATCCGAAAATTGCAAGCTGGGGGATATCGAGCAGACGCAGTGCCGAGCATTGAGCGCGAAGGCCCATCGTGGGGAGTCGTCGATGGACAATCCGCATTGGGGATGATCGGTTGTAGCGTAGCGATGGAGTTGGCGGTAAAGAAAGCCAAGCAAACCGGGATCGCTTGGGTAGGCTTGAAACATACCGCGCATGTCGGAGCGATCGGTTACTATGTTTGGCAGGGAGCGAAGCAAGGCTGTATTGCGATGGCCACCGGCAATGATATCCCTTCTGTGGCAATTCCAGGTTCGCGCAGCAGTGTCCTAGGTAGCAATCCGATCGCATATGCGATTCCGAGGCTTGGACATCCACCCATTCTCCTCGATATGGCAACCGCAGCGACAGCAGGCGGAAAAGTCTATGCGGCTTGCCAACGGGGTGAACCTATCCCCGATACTTGGTTAATCGGACCGGATGGCAAGCCAACGACCGACGGATCCTTGTACCCCGCCAATGCAGCTTTAGCACCGATGGCCGGCCACAAAGGATACGGGATCGGTCTGTGGTGCGAAGTTCTCTCTGCGATTCTTCCGGGTGGCAGCCATACTTGGCAAGTCGGAAGCTGGCTGTTTGATCCGCCGAACAAGCCATCGAATCACGGCGCATCGTTTATGGCGATCGACGTGTCGATTCTCGGTTCGCCGGAAGCGTTTGATCAGCGACTCGATGAATTGATCCAAGAAATCCATGCGGCACCCAGAGCCGACGACTGCGATCGAGTGTATCTTCCAGGGGAGCGAGAATGGGAACGGCTCGACACGTCTCTTGCCGCTGGAATACCACTTCCCTCTGATGTCATGGAAAAACTGCTACTCGTTCGCGATGCGACCGATACACATTCCCCTTTTATGAATTGATTCCAACATGAAAATACTTCGTTATTTAGATTCTCAAGGCCAAACCCATTATGCATCCCTCGGCGCCGATGCGACGGCAAAGAAGATCGAAGGAGATCTCTTTGGGGATTGGACTCAAACTGACCAACGCGCAGATGTCCAAAAAGTGCTTGCGCCGATCTCCCCTCGCGACATCATGTGTATCGGGTTGAATTACCGCAAACATGCCGCCGAAGGTGGCCAAGCTATTCCTGAGTTCCCAGTTTTGTTCATGAAGAATAGCTCAGCGGTGCAAAACCCAGGTGATCCGATTTACCTACCCCGCAAGCTCGCGAGCAACTCCGTCGACTATGAGTGCGAGCTGGCGGTCATCATCGGCAAACCATGCTATAACGTCTCCCGCGAAAACGCTTTGGACTACGTTTTGGGATACACCTGCGCGAATGATGTCAGTGCTCGTGATTGGCAAATGAAGTTCGGAGGAAGCCAATGGTGCCGAGGAAAAACCTTCGCAACATTCTGCCCTCTCGGACCAGTCTTGGTAACTCCAGATGAAATTCCGAACCCAAACAATCTCTCGATTCGGACAGTTCTAAACGGGAACGTGATGCAAGATTGGAACACCAATGACATGATCTTTGATGTCCCTACCTTGATCGAATTCCTCAGTGGTTCTACACGACTCGCACCCGGCACCGTCATCCTCACCGGAACACCACACGGAGTGGGTGGAGCTAGAAAGCCTCCGGTGTATCTGCAAGATGGAGATTCGGTTTCCATTGAAATCGAAGGGATAGGCACCCTGAGTAATCCAGTCCTCAATGAACCGGTCTAACCGACCGTTTTTGATTCGGAAAAAACATGATCAAACCGGGACTCTCTACGATCGCGCTCGATATCGGTAGCACGTCGATCAAGTGCGCGCTGATCGAACCCGAATCTGGAGAATTGGTTCGTTGCATCAAACGTCCCTTTCCAGAGCCGCTAGGTAACTTGCCAGCAGGACACGTCGAAGTCGATCCGAATGCTGTTGTGCAAGCCGTTCGCTCAGTGCTGCTGGAACTCAGCGAACATTCCAGCGGCCATTGTACGGTTTGGGTCTGCGGTCAAATGGGTGGCGTCGTTCTGGCCGATGATAAGGGGCGTGCCAAGTCGAATTACATCTCTTGGCGAGATCAACGAACTTCAGCCAGATCCTCCAATGGTCGATCGTTTCTGGAAACGATTCGACTCGATTGGCCGGAGAACGTTTTTTCCGTATTAGGCAGAGAATTGCAACCTGGTTCCACTTCCGCACTTTTGCATTGGTTGTCGGAATCTCGAAAGTTAGCCGATGGCGTACTCCCTTTATCCATCGCCGACTACTGCATCAGCCACCTAACACAGCAACCTGGGTGCATGCACCCAACCCATGCAATCGGTTTGCTCGACCTCAACAAACTCGACTGGCACTATGCGGCACTAGAGCGGATCGGGCTCGGCGATTTATGGTGGCCAGAACTGATGCACCATACCAATAGCATCGGACGTTGCAGCGAGGGAGGAAAGATATTTGACTTCCACGGTTCCTATGGGGACCAACAGTGCGCTTTGTACGGAAGCGGACTTGCTACGAACGAGTTATCGATCAACGTCTCAACGGGATCTCAAGTAAGCATCCTCAGCGATCAATTTCGATCCGGCCCCTATCAAACCCGATGCTACTTTCATGGCAAATGGTTAAACACCATCACTCACTTGCCAGCCGGTAGATCCCTAAACGCGTGGGTAAACCTTCTGAGTGAACTTGCTGACTCAGAAGGCAAGCCGCTGGAGCATGTGTGGGAAACTATCGCGAAGAAGATGGAGCAAGTCACCCATACGGACTTGCAGACCGATCTGTCGCTTTTCCCAAGCCCGGTTGGTTCCACCGGCTCACTTTCTAACATCACTTTAGAGAATCTAAACGTCGGCAATTTGTTCTTGGCAGCTTGCACGTCGATGGTCGACAACTACTTTCATCAGTCGCAACGATTGTCAACGAAAGAACCATGGCAGAGCATCGTCGTCTCCGGCGGGCTAGGAGCTTCGTTACCGAAATTCCTCGACTTGATCCGTTCGCGATTTCAACGAACCGTTAGGGAAAGCAGCGGAGAAGAAACTTTATTGGGATTGGCTCGGCTAGCGAACCACAATTCATCCCAACAGTAGCTTCATCCCAACAATAATTTGATACCGACATCACTCGTTCGTTCCGATTGAAAATGTAACAGATGACGAAAAACAGTGGCCAATATGGTTGCGATTCGGGCCAAGTTTCGTGCTCGTGCTCGTGCTCGTGCTCGTGCTCGTGCTCGGATAACGGGACCAGTTTGTTTCCGTCAAAGGTAGGTCGTGTGTTGAACAAACAAAAAAACACTACAGGCTGCCTTCGAGTACGAGCACCGTTTCACTGAGCACTGGCGCCGTTTCACTGAGCACAGGCACGGTGCTGCAAAAGCCGATGCAAATCAATTCCAGCCACTAAAATTCCCGAACAACCGAAAATGTAACTATCGTTTTTGAATAACTCAGGACTTTGCATAAGGACCTCTCCCCGTGATGCATCCTACTCCACGATTGTCGGCTTTATATTCCCTCGCTTGCGTCAGCTTCCTGTCGGCAACTTGGGCACAGCCAGTGGCTGCACAAAGTACAGAACCTCGATTCGTAGATCACTCGTTGATGATCGCATCGGAGTATCCATGCAATTGGCCGACCCATCCATTCCCCCGATTTCAACTTATTCCGCAGACCCGTATTGGCCCCGCAAGCACTTACAACACCGATGCGGTGTATGTTGATGGAAATACGGGAACTCAATTAGATGTTCCCCCGCATAGTGTCGCGCGACCTGACCTCAATCGAGAGAAATCCGGACCGCTAGGATTAGCGACTACCGACAAGATCGAAGCATGGCAATTTGGTGGCGAAGCTTGTTTGGTAGATACCAGAGACTTGCTCGATAAAGCCCCCAAGGGAGTCAGCCCTTTGATCGGACCCGAGTACTTAGAACGGTTCGAAAAAGAATATCGACCGCTGAGATTCGGCGATGTGGTGTTATTTCGAAGCGATTACTCAGACCGCTACTATCGTCCTTTTCCGGAGGGAAATCGTTTTATCAATGATGTGGTCGATCGAATCGCGCCAGGATATCCCGACCCGAACCCGGAGGCGATGGAGTGGCTCGGCTCGCGTGGCATCAAGGCTTGTGGGACTGATAGCGCCAGCATGGGACCGATGCCGGATCTAGCCGAACCGACTCACTACGCGGGATTGCGTCATGGAATGATCTGGACCGAAGGGGCAACGCAGCTTGGAGCACTACCCGCAACAGGCGCCTTTTATTGCTTCTTGGGCCCCAAACACGAAGGTGGCCCATACGGTGAAGGTCGAGCATTCTCCATTGCCGGAGGAGACTTGCCTAAGAGGCTTATCGAAGCTTGCCGCGATCGGCGGGCGATCGATCTATCCCCGACGCTGACACCCCGATTTCCGATGACCAATCCCGCAGCGCGCACTGGGCAACATCGCCAAGTTTATCTAAAAATCGATTTCCTCTACAGCGAATATCTCGACATGTTTCATCATGGTCACATGATGGATTCGATGGCTGGAACTCACTTAGTTCCACCTTCCTTCGCTCTTCCTCCTTCCAAAGAAGCCGTTGGTGAATCACCAGAAGTTCGCAGTTGGTTAGAGGAATACGAATCGAAGTTCGGACCTCGAGGCACAAGTACCATGACTGCCGAAAGCGTCCCGATCGAATGGACTTGTGGAAACACTCGCGTGATCGACGTACGTTCATTGATCGGCTCGACCGATCGAGGACGCTGGCCAACGTCACCCGAAGTCACCCCGGCTTTTCTGCAGAAGTTCGAGGAAGATCATGGAGCTATCCGTCCGGGAGAAGTCGTCATACTCCACACCGGAGTCATCGATCGTTACGTAAAAATGACACCTGATGCACAAGGGAACTTCGGGACAGGACTTTGGACCGATGCGTTCACACGGAAAGCGGAAGGCTGGCCTTCGATTGGACCTGAAGGAATCGATTACCTTCATTCCAAGGGTGTCCGTTGTGTCGGTACCGATGCACCAGACTTGGGTGGTCTCGATCCAAAACGTGCATTGATGACCTACTGGGCTTTAGGTAGTCGCCAGATGGTCGGTGTGGAGTATCTTTGCAACGTAGGAAGCATTCCAAAGTCAGGTAGCTACTTTTTGTTCGCTGCACTGAAAATTCGCGATTGCCATGGTGGACCTGGACGAGCGATCGTTCTTCACGATTAACGATTCTCACTAGGTTATCCCGTAGAAAGTCGGACCTGTTACCGTCCAGGAACAAAGCAATGCAAGCGCCGAATTCAACATCAACAAGTTCAATTAAACCAGACTCTATACCGCCGTGGGGAGTCGCAGAGTTACCCGAACCGAAGCCGCTGCGATGGCGGAACTGGGCCAGCTTCATTGGCCCAGGTATCGTCATGATGGGGATTCAGATCGGCGGTGGAGAATGGTTACTCGGTCCGGCTGTAACTGCAAAGTACGGCGGAAGCTTGATGTGGATTGCGACGGTAGCGATTATCTTGCAAGTCTTCTACAACATGGAATGCGGAAGGTATGCCTTGTATTGTGGAGAGCCTGTTTTTACTGGCTTCATGCGGTGCAAACCCAACCCACACTTTTGGGTAGGACTAATGCTCCTGCTAAATATCTCTGCGTTGGTACCTGGACTCTCTACCCATGGGGCTGCGATGATCGCATCGCTGATCCTCGATCGACCACCGACGGTAGATGATCTGAAACTTGTTGTCCCGTTGGCATACGTATCGTTATTCGCCGTTGCCTTTCCTGTGGTGATGGGAGGCAAAGTCTACAACATCCTTCAATGGGTGATGACCGCGAAAATCGTAATGGTGCTCGGGTTCTGTTTCTTGCTGGGAATAACTTGCGTAGCTGCCGAACATTGGTGGAGTATCGTTAGCGGATTTCTACAGTTTGGAAATGTGCCTGTAGTCGACGGAAACGGTGGGGAAAGAATCGAGAACGTGTTCACCTACTGGTTCGCTCACGGCGAACTACCGCTGATGTCAACATCAAGCTTGATCGTCATCGGTGCATTCGCCGGATACGCAGGTGGAGGAGGATTAGCAAATTCAACTTACTCGAATTTCGTGCGAGACAAGGGCTGGGGGATGGGTTCGCAAGTCGGTGCGATTCCCAGCGCAGTCGGTGGACGCTCGGTGACATTGAGTCATGTTGGCAAGGTATTTCCCATTACATCCGATTCCCTCGAACGATGGAGGGGTTGGTGGAAATACATAGTGACCGATCAAGTCTTCGTATGGGCCCCTGGTTGCTTTGTCGGCATGGCCTTACCTGCCCTCCTCTCGCTTCAGTTCACACCTAACTCCACGATCACGGAAAGCCAGATGAGTGTCGCTCAGTCGATCGTCATGGCCGATGGAATACGTCATTCGGGATTCTCTCCGGTGCTGGCGAAATTGCTCTGGGTGACCGCCTTGTTGACTGGGTTAATGGTGATGATGCCTAGTCAAATGTCGGTCTTGGACGACTTTAGCCGACGATGGACCGACGCGATCTGGAGTTCAAATCGCAAGGTACGCGATAGATGGAAACCGGATCAGGTGCGATGGATCTACTATGGGATTCTTGCAAGCTACGTGCTGTGGTCCTTTCTGTGTGCCTTTCTATTCAGTAAAGCGCCGAAGTTGATGACCGACTTCATAGCGAATTTCAATAATTTAGCGATCGGAGTGACCTCCTTTCAAATCCTTTGGATCAACCATCGATTGCTTCCAGCACCCCTGCGTCCGCGATGGTACCAATCGGCCGGCTTGGTCGGATGCGGTGTGTTTTATCTCGGCTTAGCTATGATGGTAGTGCGATACAAAATCTTCCCCTTGCTGTTTGCTGCATGCGATGTGGCTGGGACTACGTGGAGTTGTTGATGACAAAATTTGATATGTCCATATTCGATGTTCCTTTGTTCGATTTACATGGCAAAGTTGCTCTCGTCTCCGGGGCTGCGCAAGGGTTAGGGCAAGCGACCGCTATTGCGCTCGCAAAGTTCGGCTGTGACTTGGTCTTGGTCGACCGCAATCTACCAGGAGCAGAAGAAACAGCTAAAACGATCCGATCCCTAGGTCGACGAGCCGACAGTCACAGCACCAACGTATCATCCCCCGAAGCGATTGGTGAACTGTTTCAATGGATCGATCAAGCGTACGGGCGAATCGACTTCCTCGGGAATATCGCTGGGGATGGTGTCCTGTCGAAACCCGAGGAGCTTTCGATCAGCGATCTGCAACGCGCGCTGGATAACTTGGTGATCGGACGCTTTAGCATGTGCCAAGAGGCAGGTAAGCGGATGCTTAAACAAGGGCGTGGGTCGATCATGAATATCGGTTCTTTAGCAAGCACCACTGCGTTAGGTCGCGGACACGTTGCCTACAGCATGGCGATGGGTGCGGTGGTTCAAATGACACGTGAGTTAAGTACCGAATGGAGCCATCGCGGTGTGCGTGTCAACGCGGTACTCCCCGCTCAAGTCCTCAATCCAAGCTTGGAAGCTCGGATCGCCGAAGACCCAAACCTTGAGAAACGATTCCTCGGCGGTATCCCAGCCGGTCGACTCGGACGCCCCACCGATATCATGGGACTTGCCGTACTCCTTGCCTCCGACGCTTCCGCTTGGATCACCGGAGCACTTATTCCTTTGGACGGTGGCAACTTGGCGATGAACGGTGGTGGCACTCCAGGTCATCAAGGGAGTAGCGTGCAAACCTTTCGCCCATAACTAAAGTACGACCTTTGCCGAACAACAACACAACACAACACAACAACGCAACAATTCGCTAACAGCTAAGAAAACAACAAGTAGA
>JBJONT010000086.1:0-5263 GCA_046051705.1 Planctomycetota bacterium
GCTTGTTCGCTGTTCACATCTGCTCCACGGTATCGACGGTACGATAGATGTTCTTCTCTTGTTGTTGACGTTGCAGCTTCAGTATTCGACGAAATTCGATTTCTACATCGCCGTCAGACAACTCAGGCGACCTAGCTCTAATTCCGGCGAGCATTCGATTCCTAACCATTTCGAACAACTCAAACCCCATGTGAAATCGAGCCGCCGGCGTCATCGATCGTGCTTGGATCACTTTGTCCCTTGCCATTGGATCATTCATAAAAACAGACTCTTCCAAATTTCTTCAATCATTCAATTTTTGAACAAACTACACGAAAAGTCCATTGGCGACAAAGTACTCTGACGAAAACCCCCCGAGCGCAACCCTCTTCGTAACAATACTCTCTCTGCCCAGAAAACGCAAAGCATTTAGAGCATTTGGCCTTGCGGAGTTCGAGACCCGTTTGGTCCAGTTTTGGAAATGCAGTTTCGAACTCGTGAGTTCACAGGGGGGAAAGCGAGTGGTTTTGTCCGTTACGAGGGATCTATGCATATTTGCCCTGCTTGCTCGGGGTATATCAAGTGACTTTTTGGCTAGATCGGCCTAGAATGCCTCGGAAGACGTTTTTCGAGCAAAACCAGGAGTTCTGCGGTGGTTATCAAAGGCACAGTTCACAACGGAATGATTCGATTTGAAAACTCTGGCCTGCCAGAGGGAACTCAAGTCCTAATCACTCCCGTAGAAAGCCCGTTAGGGAAAACTATGAAAGAGGACAGTTTGGAACAGTTCAAGCAGGAAGTTCACCGTATCGCCTCTTTGGCTTCTGAGAGCGACACCAATGATGGCTTTTCCGGTGCCGATCACGATAAGCTCCTCTATGGAGGGTGAGTATGATCTTCGTTGACACCGGAGTATGGTACTCGCTTCTTGTACCTACAGATCCGAACCACCAAAAGACAGCAAAGTGGTTTGACTCGGTCGCACAACCGATTGTTACAAGCGACTACGTCGTTGACGAGACCTTGACTCTTCTGTTGATGAGAGGCGAGCGTTCCAAAGCGATCGCGTTTGGAACTTTAGTGATCGTTGGATCTACCGCTATTTTGCATAAGCTATCCGAGGATCAGTTCCATCGAAGTTGGTTGCTGTTTCAAAGGCTATCATCAGCGGGATTGAGTTTCACCGACTGCACTTCGCATGTCGTCGCAGTCGACTTAGGGATACGAACGATTGCGTCATTTGATCACCACTTTCAGACCACAGGACGTTTCCAATTGGTTCCCTAGGCGCGATCCCCCTTCATTTTTAACTTCCAAAGGCAAAAACTCGACGGTGATGGACACCTTAGCCCAGGTCGCTTGCTCGGGCTCAGGTTGATGAGGACGAATTGCAAAACCTCGCGCAAGTCACAGTGGAATTCTAGTAATGACATAATCTATGGCGTATTGATAATCATGTATCGGGCGGTGTCATATGGCGTTTCGGAATTTCCTCAGCGTTTGGCAAACGAACTTTATTCATAAACTCTGCATGGCAGGCACCAACCTGTAGATAGTTTTGACGAGCGCAACGCAAGCTTACTTTGTTTGCCCCCGAGGAAAGATCAATATCCCTATCCTGAAGCTCATCGTCCTCCCAGAAGCAAACCGGGCAGACCTCAAACGTTCCGGGAGGCTCTTCTGACAAGGTTAGGTTTCTGCAGCAAGGGCAGGCGAAATTCAATGAAGGTTCCAATATCCAAGACCATTCGATGGGCGAAACATAGTCCGTAACGCTCCATCAAGACGTTGCGAAACAAATCGATATTGTAGACAAAGCAGGCCGGAGGCTAGAGGCCGGAGGCCGGAGGAAAACCCTGATCCGTCAGGCAACTCAGTAGAGTTTTGGTCCTCGCCGTCGGCTAGCTCAACTAGCGGCACCCATTCTTGGCGATCGACAGACCACACGGGGTGGATGGTAGTCCCAGTGATCGTTTCGATAGTGCCATCAGCACCTAGCACATCCACGCTGGCCACGATGTGGACTTCGCGGGTAACAAACCGTGCGGTGACGACTGAGCCGTCGCCATCTGCGATTGGTGGACAGTCGTCGATGGCAGTGACTAAACAACGCGCGAGGCAAGATCGCAAAACCATGCAGGATTGAC
Source organism: Planctomycetota bacterium (assembly GCA_046051705.1). GTDB lineage: Bacteria > Planctomycetota > Planctomycetia > Pirellulales > Pirellulaceae > JBKCUI01. The sequence goes on from JBJONT010000086.1 coordinate 2,127, forward strand.
ATCGCAAGAACCCGAAATACCAACGGATTGAGCTACTCGCATCCCTTTTCCTGGCGTAAAATACCCGTAGGTTCCATCTGATATTTACTACCTAGAGGATGCCGATGGTCACAACAATCGATGCACCACTGCAATGGGTCGAGACCGTTGCAACGCTCAAATTACCGGATCAAGCTGACAAGCACCTTCAGTATTTGATGGATCGTAACAATGAGGGAAAACTTACGGATCAAGAGAGGAACGACCTCGCCGCATTGGCAGAGTTGAGCGAACGCCTTTCGCTTGTGCGAGCCGAAGCATTGCATCTACTTGGTCGCAAGCCATAGGTTGACCGCTTGTGGCAGATGAATCCCGCGAATCCATTACGACGAGGGCTGGCAAGCGTTGTGAATACTGTCAGATGCATCAATCCCTCCAGGGAGCGACTTTCCACATTGAGCACGTCGTGCCCCGTGTGATGGGCGGCCTTAGTGATTCAAGCAACCTAGCGTTGGCGTGTCCGAGTTGCAACTTGCATAAGGGCGACCGCATTTCCGTGAAGAGTTCCGTTAATGGTGATGTTATTCAACTATTTAATCCGCGACTCGATGACTGGAACAATCACTTTGAGTGGGACGACTACACCCTTGTCCCAAAATCTGAAATTGGTCGAGTAACTACCCAAGCCTTTGATCTCAACCATGAGCGTCGCATTCGAATTCGCCGAGCAGAGCAACTTTTTGGCTTATTTCCACCGGATCATAACATGGCTGGACGAAAGCGCGACCTCGACCGGTCGTGACTCTGACCGCAAAAGGTGATTATGTCGAAGACCTCGAAAAGAGGGTCTACCTTCTCGAGCGACGCACAGCACGATTAAGAGCTTTGCTTCGACTGTGCGTCGTCTTGCTTCGCCTATCGGGCTTTTCGCTTACCTATAGACGATTGCCAAAAGGGAGCGATAAGCAGAAACTTCTCGGCGTCATTGATCGCGCAAGCCGATTCGTTCGATTACCGAGATTACTTGCCTGCATCGGAATCTCTTCTTCGCGATACTACGATTGGAAGAACTCGCAAGAATGTGGACTCGATGATGTCTCGTCTTGTCCCAGATCTTTACCGGGGCAAATGACTGCGACGGAACGCTCCGAAATGCGATCTATGGTGCAGTCCGAAGACTATCGTCATCTTAGCGTCGCATCGATCGCTCGGTTGGTGGCACCATCCAACGTATCCTTGCGCAGGTCGATATTGTGGAATCGAACAGTATGATCGAAGCCTGGTGGCGTCAGCTAAAGCACCAGTGGTTGTATTTGAACGAACTTGATAGTGCGAATTCGGTTCGCAAGTTTGTTGCTTTTTACGTCGAGCAGCACAATTCTGTTGTTCCCCATTTAGCCTTTCAAGGGCAGACACCCGACGAGATGTACTCTGGGACCGGAGCGACTGTTCCGGTCGAACTCAAAGAGAAGCAAGCAATAGCGATAGCTACGAGGATAGCGCACATTCGCGCTCTAAGCTGTGATTTATGCAGAGCAAAAACCAGCGAACCAGCACTTGTTTCACTCCAAAACAACACGAGCTAAACCTTATGCACATGCGTCTTGCACCAAGTAACGAGTATCACCAAGCGAGCGAAAAGGATCGATGGATGTCTGATTGACCGTCGCTAGATAGAAAATCGAGGTCGAATCATCTCACAAAACCATAGAAACACCCCAACAGATCCGCCTAATAGCGCCGAGTTCTCGAACGCTTTTTTCCAAAATGTTCTGCAGCGCCGAAGGGTGGCTTGGTCGGGCTCAGGTATCAGGGATTATGAGCGTCCATCAGGTGGTTCAAAGACCGGACTGCTGATGGACGATGATGAACGCTAATTGGATTACAGTAAACAGAATCCCGAAGAATCCGTGACTACGAAAAAACTCTGCAAAAACACATTTGTCAGTTCTGAATTCCACTAACTAAAGACCTTCCGAATTCGCTTATGACATCTCTCTCGCAACGGCCTCTAATCCCGATGTAGCTTCGACTAGCATCCTCCTGGTACTTAAGAAAAATCTCGATCGTCACCGATTCGTCGTCGACGTCAGAAAATGCCATTTCCAACGTGAGATCACTTGTGACATAAATGATTTCGGGCGCCCCAAGAAAATTCGAGGACTCGAGATCAGATATCCAATTACACAATCGCTGTAGATCATCCTTAGTACATTCAGCCGTTGCGCAGCAAATATGCTTGCCATTCTCATCCGAAATATCTAGTTGCGTTCGGTTTGTTTCATGTCGTATCGAAAATAGGAAAAAGCCCAGACGTAAAACACTCATGAACTCTACCATGATAGGGGAAATCCCTAGTTATGTGCCAGATTCGATAGTTCTCTCGGAGTCATATTTTTCATAGCGGTGGTTATACCCTGACTACCTTCAACTACAATCGAGTACAACCTGCCACGCCCTTTTTGTTTAACGATACTTACTGCCCCTCCGTCGGACTGCTTAACAAGCCATTTTGCGCCGTCGATAACTTTGTCGACATCGTCAAATGGCGGACTAAAGCCGTGCCGAACCAAAGACTCTTCCGCATGTTCAGTTAACTTCCGGCCTGCTAGCGTACAGACTTCGTTATTATGCACCACCACTCCCAGTTCGCCGACTTGGTAGACGTGCTCACCGTGGTCTTCGATATTGTAGACAAAGCAGGCCGGAGGAAAACACTCATCCGTCAGGCAACTCAGCCGAGTTTTGGTCCGTTCCATCGGCAAGCTCCGACAGCGGTACCCATTCCTGGCGATCGACTGACCACACCGGGTGGATGGTAGTCCCAGTGATCGTTTCGACAGTGCCATCAGCACCTAGCACGTCGACGCTGGCTACGACGTGGACTTCGCGCGTCACAAAGCGTGCGGTGACCACCGAGCCCTCGCCGTCAGCGATCTGTGGGCAATCGTCAATGGCAGTCACTAAGGCTAAACCGGAAACCTCCAGTTCGGGCAGATTTAGTGGCAGCATCCGTCCGGCGCACAAGCCGCTTGCCAGTAAGCGCACACCACAACCAGTAGTTCGGTTTTCGGCGCGATGCAGATTTGTAGTGTAGTGTTCGGTAGCGGTGGCTGATGGGGCTGCCGCATCCTACTCCCTGGAGGATCTGAACATGC
>JBJONT010000087.1:0-15710 GCA_046051705.1 Planctomycetota bacterium
CACGCTATAGATCCATGGCTGAACTCCAGTGCCCTTTCTCCAGCGCCCAACGCCGATTGCAAATACTCGTCCCCCCGGATTGCGCAGTAAACTACGACTACCTATATGTCCCTGACACCAGATCTTTCGCAAAGGAACTTGGTTCCTGAAAAGATGGATGATCCGGCATTGCCCCACGCCGATCATCAGCGTGCATTGCGGGGATTGCGTCGAATCAATTGGTTCTCCGGAACCCTCTCGCAGTTCGATCTGGTGATCTGCGAACTGAATGCCAAGTACATCTCAAAGGAACCAGTCGTCATCCTCGATATCGGATGTGCTAACGGCGAGAATGCGATCGGTCTATACCATCGACTCGCCCCCAAGTTCCCCGTAAGTATCCTCGGCTGGGATATCAGCCCCTACGCGATCGAACAAGCCGACAAGCTTCGGAAGAAGCATGGTCTTAGCGAATATCAATGCCGCTTCGAACTCCGAAATGCACTCGAAGTCACTCCGCTTGGAAATCAAGCCGACCAAGTCGCCGACATCGTTATCAATTCGCTGTTTCTGCATCACTTCGAAGCATCCGATGTTGTTAAACTCTTGGCTCGTATGCGCGTGCTTGCGCGTCGTGCTGTCATCTGCGATGACTTGTTACGCACTCGAACTGGTTGGTTGCTCGCTAAACTCGGTTGCCACTTGCTGTCCCGTTCTAAAGTTGTCCATTTCGATGGCCCTCAGTCCGTCCGTGCAGCGTTTACAATTCAGGAACTAAAAAGCCTTGCCGATCAAGCCGGTTTAAACAATTCCCGGTTTTCGAAACATTGGCCTGAGCGATGCTCCGTGATATGGGAACGCAATAACCAACCCGACACCTTACTGCCAGCAATTCCCAGGAGCTCGCATTGATGATCTCCATGGGGATAAGTCAAGCGTCCATCGATGCAACGCTACAGATCGACGACGCAAGCGATACGAACTGGGATTTGATTGTCCTAGGAGCCGGGGTTGCAGGCTCAGCGACCGCATATTGGGCAGCTAAACTAGGTCTAAAAGTATTGCTCGTTGAATCAAAGCGTTTTCCTCGCGAGAAAGTCTGCGGCGGATGTCTAAACTCACGCGCTCAGCAAATGCTCGACTCCATCGGAATTCTTGATGACCTGCGATCTGCAGGTGCAGTCCCCTTAACACAAATCCATGTTCGCGTGCAACAATTAGGATACACATGGAACATCCCAACCTTGCTTAGTGTACGGCGATCGACCCTCGACTCACTTCTCGTCCAAGAAGCAATACAAGCTGGAGTGTCTTTCCTTTCAGAAACCACAGGAAGTATCGTTTCGAAGGAGCATGGATCCGTACAGGTTCGCTTGCAGCGAACCAGGCACGATGAGATCCCATTCAACGTGACCGCATCGTCTAAGCTCGTTGTACTCGCCACCGGGTTGACTCGATCAGGACTCATAGCGCGCGGCACTGTAGTTACAACTACAAATCAGTCGACCATAAATCAAACTATCGCCGAGCGCACGACTGCCGAGCGATCAAATACGGTAAAGAAATGGCCGTCTATAATTGCTGACGACTCCCGCATCGGAGTTCATTGTCTTATCTCTGAGGAAGACTGGAACGCTTGGTTCTCCAGTAGCCAAATTCAGCTCGGCTCTCCCAGCCGTCAATTGAACATGCTATCCGGATCGAATGGCTATGTTGGAATATGCTTGAGCGATGGTGGACAAGTCGATCTTGCCGCCGCTCTGGACCCAAACTCACTGCGCGGTAACGTACAAAGTAGCAAATCCAATCGCAATCACGCTGGTGGTAATAAAGCAGGCATCCCTCATGCCGTTGCTAAGATTTTGCAAGAATGCGGTGTGGATGTAGCCCCAGAATTTTTCGATACGAAATGGCAATCCACGCCGGAACTTACACGCGAATCGCATTGCGTGGCAAATGAAAATGCTTTCTTAGTCGGTGATGCTCTCGGATATATCGAGCCCTTCACCGGTGAAGGCATGTCATGGGGTTTAGAGAACGCCGTAAAACTCGCCCCCTTGCTTCATCAAGCCCTGACTACTGGCGATATCCACAGCGCCGAAGCTCAGTGGGCTAAGGTCGTGCAACAGCAACGAAAAACCCGTCAAACGGTTTGTCGCTGGGTTGCAAGACAAGCGAGGAGTCGTTGGAAGTCCCAATGGGTCCTGAAGGTTTTTCAGTGGATACCTAGCCTCAGAAATCAAATACTGAAGAAAGCGGTTGCATGAACGCTCCCCAAAATGGATTCGAGCAGAAACCACTGCGTTCAAGCGCCCGCTTGATCAGTTACGCCGTCGCTTCTCCTATCTGTAGCATCGCTCAAGACGAAGCAGCCCAGTTGGTTCAACATCTGGGGTTAACGCAACGATGGAACAAGGCCGTTCCTGCCCTCTACCGAAAATCAGGGGTGCAGCGACGAGGAAGCGTCCTGCTGGAAAAAGAAGATGGTGAACCTCACGCACGACAGTCTTTCTACCCCATTCGATCCGACGAAAAACCTTACGGTCCGACCACATCCGAACGTATGCTCGCTTACGGACTTCACTCTGGTCCACTCTTACTTCGTGCCTGTCGTGAAGCACTCGTCAAATCGAACTTGCCCGCCGAGCAAATCACTCACTTGGTCACCGTCTCGTGCACGGGTTTTCAAGCACCAGGGGTCGACCAAGTCCTCTTCGAAAACCTGGGACTTCCCGCCACCACTCAGCGAACCCACGTTGGCTTTATGGGATGTCACGGCATGATTAATGGACTTCGCGTTGCAGCGAGTTTCGTTGAAAGCAATCCTGATGCCGTCGTCCTCGTTGGTGCTGTGGAATTATGCACCCTTCACCAACAATACTCAGAAGATCCCGAACAAATCGTCGCGAACTCGCTGTTCGCAGACGGTGCAGCCGCTGCCATTCTCACCGGCCGATCCCAAAAGCAACACACTTGGGAAATCCAAACTTCATTCTCAGTACAAATATCCAATTCCCACGACTTGATGACATGGAAAGTAGGTGACCATGGCTTCGCCATGACCCTCTCAAGTCAAGTTCCACTCCGGATCGCCGAAGATCTCAAGAAACCACTTTGCCATTGGCTAAGCCAACATGGAATTTCCATCGAACAAATCGACCACTGGGTTGTGCATCCGGGTGGTCCGAGAATTCTCGATGGCGTGATCGATTCGCTGCAACTGCACTCCGATGCTCTAGCAGCTTCTAGACACATCCTTGCCAATCACGGAAATATGTCTTCTCCAACCGTGATGTTCATCTTCGACGAAGTCCTTAAACGCAATGCTTCGGTCAATGAATCGCAGCGATGTTTGATGCTCGGTTTCGGACCAGGTCTTCATGCCGAAGCTCTCTTGCTAGTTAAACCGCAGCAAGCTCCCCAGTAAGTGCCATCGCGGATGGAACCACAACCGGCACCTTTACGCTGGTTACCTGTGCAGTATTTAACGGCGCAACAGCTACCGGTGGGATGATCCGAATCGCTACAGGCATCAAGACATCGTTGGCGTCAACCAATTCGATGTGACTGCAACGCCCAAGCTCAAAGCGACGAGGTTCTTCTCGGCAAAGACACAGCGCTAAGAGTGACGTTGGCCCAACCATTTTAATGGGACTGACCACCCGCTCTGTCGTCACTCCGTCCTTCCCTACATACCGCAAGCGAATCACCCATTCGTCCGGATTGTGCATGGCTCTGGAAAGCATCTGATTTACCGTAGGCCGTCTTACTGCACCGTTTGTCACCGCACCGTTTGTCACCGCACCGTTTGTCACCATTCGGTTCGTTACCATACCGTTGGCTACCGGACTTACCGAAACCGGTTTGGTCACAGCAATCGCTGGGGAAACGGCCGTGGAAACAACTGCGGAAACAACTGCGGAGGAGATGTTGTCAGCGGAAACCGTGCTAGCAGAGATAGTGGTGGCAATCATCGCGAAATTCGTGTCAGTTGGAGGACTACAGGTGTTTCGAACTACAAACACTATCGCTTTACCCAGTGACACCTCTGGTCACTCGCTGACCAATAAATCCCCAAACTGGAAATATTTCTGAAAAAAGGTACGATGCGGTTCGGTCCAAAACAGGTTTGGCCTAAATACAACCAATCATCCTTACCTATCCTCTATCCCCTCAGAATCTCCCATGTTGCAATTAGCTAAGTACTCCTTTGGCGTAGGGGATCGTTTCGCTCACCAAGCTTCCGCACAACTGCGAGCTTTCGAACAAATTCGTCGCGATGGGGTAGAAGTCATCCCCGTCTGGAACAAATCCAACCGCGAACACTCCTTCATCGGCTCTGAACCGGCGAGCGTCCTGAAAGCAGCGAAGCAAGCGGTCGAACAATCCGGTTGGGATCTACCCTGGCATATCGATGCGGATCATATTCGACTCGAAACCGTCGACCGCTTCCTCGACAGCTCGGACTTCTTCACCATCGATGTCGCTGACTCGATCGGCAAGGCACCTGAGCGAGATCACCTAGCGACATTCCTAAAGAACCACTCTGAACTCTTCGGCACCCTCCATATTCCCGGTATCGAAGATCCGATCCGCATCTCCGGCGACGGACTTGAAATCATCGCCGAAAAATACCTTGCCGCCGCAAAAGAAGCAGGAGAAATCTACCGCCACATCGTTCACGCCAAAGGTGCTGAAAACATTATTGCTGAAGTCTCGATGGACGAGACCGATGCACCCCAAACTCCACAAGAGCTCTTAGTCATCCTCGCGGCGCTGAGCGACGAAGGAGTCTCGTTGCAAACCATTGCGCCCAAGTTCACAGGTCGCTTCAACAAAGGGGTCGATTACGAAGGTAACTTGGAACAATTCGAAAAAGAATTCAACGAAGATCTATGTATCCTCGCGCATGCAAGCAAGGTATATGGACTACCGGATAACCTAAAACTCAGTGTGCACAGCGGAAGCGATAAATTCTCGATCTACCCGATCATTCAACGCGCTCTTCATAAAACCGGTGCAGGACTTCACATCAAAACCGCCGGTACTACTTGGCTCGAAGAATTGATCGGCTTGGCCGAGTCCGGCTCCGAAGGTGTCCAATGCGTTCACGAAATTTACGCAGCGTCCCTCGATCAAATCGACGCCCTGACTGGCCCTTACGCCAGCGTGATCGACATCCATCGCGATCAATTGCCATCGCTCTCTACGGTATCTCAGTGGGGTTCAAAACAATGGGCAAATACTCTCCGCCATATCCCAAACCATCCTGAGTTCAACGCCAGCGTTCGACAACTGCTGCACGTCTCTTTCAAACTGGCTGCTAAACGAGGAAATGCCTACCTCGAACTTCTTGAAAAGCATCGTGACATTATCGCGAAAAACGTCTATGAGAACATCTACGAGCGACACATGCGTCCGCTGTTCCTACGGACTAACTAACCCCGCTAAAAGACGTACCCTCAGCAACGATTGAGACATGCCATGTTGATTCACATCGCACATTCCCTTTGCATCAACAAGGCGCGGTACTCGTCACCCATTGTCCGCGGATTCTATACGGGCAGCATGCTGGTTTGTCTGCTACTGATTACAGCTCCCTTCGGCAATCTTATTGCTCAAGAGAAACCTTCGCAGACAATCAATGCGCCCGAGGCCACAAAAAGAGAACTTCTCCCGCTGCGTTACAACCATCCAGGACTCGTCGTCGATCTCGGTGTTGGCCTATGGGCTTGGCCCATCCCCTGCGACGCGGACAGTGATGGAGACTTTGACCTGATCGTATCTTGTCCCGACAAACCCTCGAACGGAGTCTGGTACTTCGAAAATCGCTCGGGTGATACCGCCATCAACCCTATGCCTGTCTTTCAACCGGCAATCAAACTCAGCGGTACCGTTCACTACGTCATGCCAAGCTACATCGGCAACGACATGCGAGTCCTAAGCCCTGGTAAGGAGTACAGCAGTTTCACCCAATCCGGTATCCAAAACTCGGTCCCCTTAAGTGTCCCTGCGAACTTTTACAAACCCCAAGGCAAGCAAACCAAAGGCCCCAAAGTTCGACACAATCAATGGCGATATGCCGACTACGATGGCGATGACATCCTCGACTTGGTCGTCGGCGTAGAAGACTGGAGTTTCTACGGCTGGGATGACGCTTGGGATCGCAACGGTCAATGGATCGCCGGCCCCCTACGCGGCTTCGTTTATTTCCTAAAAGGGAACCCATCCCCAAACAGCGTCTCACCGAATAACACATCACCGTATAACAAATCACCGGCAAATCCATCGGTACAACCTGAAAAACAAACCTTTCAGCCCCCTGTCGCTATCGAAACCCTTGAGGGCCAACCTTTGGAAACCTTCGGTTGCCCTTCCCCCAACCTTCACGACTGGGATGGCGATGGAGATCTCGATATACTCTGCGGCGAATTCCTCGACAGCTTTACTTACTTCGAAAACGCCGGCTCGCGACAGTCTCCAAAGTATAAAACCGGCTACCGCTTAAAGACTCCGCAAGGACCCCCCTTGTCGATGGACTTGCAAATGATCGTCCCCGTCGCCTTCGACTGGGATCGAGATGGTTTCATGGACTTGATCGTCGGAGATGAAGATGGTCGTGTAGCATGGGTTCGAAACACCGGTCGGCTCGATTCAAATCAAGCCCCGGTCTTCGATAGCCCGCAATACTTCCAACAAGTCGCCGAGACACTCAAGTGCGGTGCGCTGGCAACGCCCGTTGGGGTCGATTGGGATCAGGATGGCGACGAAGACATTCTCTCGGGCAATACCGCCGGCTATATCGAATTCTTTGAAAACCTCAGCGGACCAAATGTCGAATCACCCAAATGGCAAAAACCGAGAAGACTTGAAGTCGACGGAGCACCCTTCCGAATCATGGCAGGAAAGAATGGAAGTATCCAAGGCCCCGCCGAAGCCAAATGGGGATACACGACCTTTAGCGTCGCGGATTGGGATCAAGACGGAAAACTCGACGTGGTGCTCAACAGCATCCTAGGCCAAGTTGTCTGGTTGCGAAATATTGGTGAACCTACCGCCCCCCGCTTGAGCAAACCCGAACCCATCACCGTTCAATGGGACACCGAACCACCTACGCTTTCCTGGGGTTGGCTTCGCCCTGAAGGAAACCAACTACTTACCCAATGGCGAACCACCCCCGTGGTCGTCGATTTCAATCGCGATGGAATCGTCGATCTGGCGATGCTCGATACAGAAGGCTACCTGGCCTTCTTCGAACGCTACAAGGACGACCAAGTCTTGCGATTAAAACCTCCAACTCGCCGTTTTCTCAACGAGAAAGGAGAGCCATTGCAACTCAACAACAAACAAGCGGGCGGATCGGGTAGACGCAAACTCGCAATCGTCGATTGGAACGATGATGGCCACTTGGACTGGTTGTTCAACTCGAAAAATGCAGAGTTGTGGTTGCAGATACCATCTACTCAACAAAAAGATTCCTCCCGCCAAGCCCCATGGCATTTTCAAGCGATTGGTCCACTTTCCGATCGAAACATAGAAGGGCACGACGTAAGCCCCACGACGATCGATCTCGACGGAGACGGGTTTCGAGATTTCCTCGGAGGAGCCGAAGACGGCCGTTTGTACTATATGCACCGCTGATACCGTTTTCCGCGCCTCGTCCAAGCTACAACCCAGCCTTGTCTTTTCAGAGTCTAGTTGCGTAAAGTTCATCCAACTGCCCCGTCACGTTTCCTCCTGGTTGGACTCCTTTTTCGAAAGGGTAAAAAGTAGATGGCACAAGCCGATTTGCTCAGCGTTCAGTGTCTGTGGGGAATCATTCCCTACCGTCACTACGGGATCGACATGGGGGATGGGACCGTCATTCACTTAGCAACATTAGCGAGCACCCCAGTAGTCTCTCGAGAGGTAGAGGTGGATGCCCAAGACGCACCGCAGAGTGTGTTTGGAACCCGCATGATGGTCCAACGCGTCGCCTGGGATACGTTCGCAGACGGGAAACCGGTTCGGATCGAGCAAGTCAACGATGCGTTGCCGGCAGGCGAAGTCCTTTCGCGCGCCGAGGATGCGTTGGGAAACACCTACTACAATCTCGCTTTCGGAAATTGCGAACACTTCGCAAGAGCCTGGAAAACCGGGGAGCACCAAAGCCACCAGTCAGACCGGCTTATTCGAGGTGCGGTGCGAGCCGGACTCGCAGGGATTGCTGCCACAGCAAATCAAACCATCCGTAAAGCCGTTTTTTCGGGGGCTGCGGTAAACGGGGCGGCTGCCGGTACAACGGCAGCGATCTCTCGCGCTGCGGGGGTCGCTACTATGGTTGGTGAAGTCGCAAGACACTCCGTATATGCCGCATCTAGGCAAGCAGAACTTGAGCACACCCAAGCCGAGCGCAACGGTCGTCGTGCTGGACTCCTCTCGGCCGCACTAACCGGCTTGATCACCCGAGGACCTGTCGGATGCGTCTCAGCAACCGCCTTGTACGTCACAATCGAAGCTATGAGCGATCGTGTTGCAAAATCAGGAAAACCTAACTCTGCCGATTGATCATCCCGCACCTCACGCCTCACTGAACTCGTCAACGCGGCCCTCTCATGGTGCGGTCCGTTCACGTGGTGCGGTCCTCCTGGGCCGTAGTCCGCGCGAGTTTACACGCACCTTTCTTATGCTGCTTGACGCCTCGCTGCGCTCGTGTTCGCGGCCCGGGAGGACCGCCCCACGACCGGGCCGTTGTCCGCGCAACCTTAGTACGGTCCTCCGGGACGCTGTCCGCGCAACCGTAGTACGGTCCTCCGGGCCGTTGTCCGCGCATCCTATAAGCGATTACGCCTCGCTGCGCTCGTAAGCGCGGCCCAGGAGGACCGCCCTACGTTTTAAGACTGCCCAAGAATCTCACGCAATCGGCTTGCTGGTAATCGCCCAAGGCTCAACGGCAGCCCCGCGTCACGAAAGTACACGATCGTCTCGGTCCTCGAGTTCCATTCAACCTGCTCGATCCGGGATACTTGCAAAATATAGGACCGCCCTAACCTTGGAAATAATTCCCGCGGTAGCGACTCTTCCCATGTCGTCAATCGGCGTCGGAAGATGAGCTCACAAGACTGATTACTCAAAGCAACCTTCGTGTAGTTGCGAAGCGACTCAATCCAACAGATATCCGCAATCTTCAGAATGGCGTTTGACTTTTTGTCCTTGAAAGGCACGCTGATGGTACTCTCCAATCGATACTGCTGCGGAGATGGATCAACATCCAACATGTCGTAATCCAAACACTCTTGGCTGCTTTTACGCCTTCGATACGTCAAGAGCGACGACTGGTTGTGCAATCTTTCAAGGGTGTCTCGTAACCTCTCGGGATCGACAGGCTTGACCAGATAGTCCGCAGCAGCCATGGCAAACGCTTGTACCGCGTACTTATCCCAAGCTGTTACGAAAACAACTTGAGTCGCATCCGAAACACTGGAAAGCAGATCAAAGCCATTCCCGTTCGGCATTTCAATATCCAAAAAGATCACGTCAGGAACCTGCTTTGCAAGGAACTCCTTCGCTGCGAATACACTACCAACCTCGCCAACCACAGCGATGTGACGGTCGCCAGAAAGCAGCTCAAGCATACGGCTTCTTGCAGCTGGTTCGTCATCAACGATTAGTACTTTGAGCATCGGTCATTTCGTTTCAACAAGGGAATTATGCTCTAAGCCTAATTGGTTATCGTCTTGGGCTAAGTGCAAAGGTGATTCCCCTTGTGCTACCGGAATACGTACTACGAACCGCACCCATCCTCCCTGCAAATTAGGCTCAAGAACCAAATCGACCGTTGCATGCTCACTACAGATCAACATCAAACGCTTCCGTAATGAACGGAGCCCCGTCGAAGGTGAACGTGAATGGTCAGGCGAAATCCAACGTCCCGTATTGGAAACGATCACCTCAAGCACCCCTTCTGTAACCTTGGCGGAAACCTCCACTCTCAATGGCAGATCGCTCGTCTTGGCGCCATAATTTAAAGCATTCTCTAGCAGTGGCTGGATTAGCATCGGTGGAACTAGTACCGAGTGCGCAACTCGGTCGCAAAGGATTCGACAGTTGAGGTTATCTCCAAACCTCGCTTGCTGTATCCCAAGGTACTTTTCGAGCGCCTGAAGCTCTCGTGACAGCGGTTCTAACGTACGAGCTTCACCTAGGGTAAAACGTATATAGTCTGCAAGATCCCGAGTGACATTCTCTACCAAATCCGGATCGTTCTTACTCGCGGCCACCGCGTTGAGCGCATTGAAGAGGAAATGCGGATTGAGTTGCTCTTGCAATTGTCGAACCTCAATCGCTCGCGCTGCGGATTCGGCTTCCATTACCTTAAGTCGCAAATCGAGCGCGATGGCTTTGCTATCCGCAAGTTGCAATTCCTTGTTGTACAGATCGCTGATCATTTCGAGGGAAAAGTAGATCGCACACCAGAGCACTGCAGTCACCATCCGCGGGACATAGGGCAAATTTTCTTGCGGCTCGGTCCTGAAATGATCGCTAAATCCATTCACGATAAGGTAAAGGGAAAAGGCGAAAGACAAACTTGCAGCAATGACAATCAACAACCATCGGATCGTCCGCGGAAGCTCCGCTAGCCGAGTGTACTCGAACAAGAAATAGACAAAGGTCGACATGAGGAACATGCTGACGACGCGTAGGAATATCGGAATCCATGGGGTTGGCTTTTCCGATTGTACGTGCCAAGTAATTCCGATTGCCGCCACTCCAATCAACAACCAGAACAAAGTCTGAAAAGTCCAGAAGATCGTCTTCCGATACACATGCATCACCAAACGCCGCGGTAGCACGACTTTTTGGGAATCATCAGAATCCTTAAAACTATGTTGGGATGTCGACAGCACCACATTCACCATCGGTTCGCTAAAACAAAAACGGTACTACGAATCGCACCGTTTGATCGTGAGTGATTCGATGCACCCTTGACTTAAGTTCTTACGGGCATTGAGCGATGTCATTGGGTGCAAACGGCTTGGTGCAAGTATGGCCCTGCGCCTGCTCCCCCGCAACCGGAACTTCGCGGTTAAAACTATTTTGCCAATTCGCGCACAGTTCGTGCGCATTTTTCCCGATTCGTCCCAGTCCTTCTTGTCCCCTTCCAGGATTTCTGTTTGGTTCGGGAATGATCGCTTCCGTTCCACTGCGAGAGAAAGCTCGCAACGAATTGATGAGGAATCACCCGATAGCGTGCCAACAAGGGAACTACTTCCTTTGCGTCTTAGCGTCTTTGCGTGAGGCTTGGTTGAATCCAAAACGCGAACCTATCGCGCCATAATGCCTTGCTGCGCTCGTGTTTGCAGCCCAAATCGTAGTACGGTCCTCCCGGGCCGTAGTCCGCGCAACAGTAGTACGGTACTCCTGGGCCGTAGTCCGCGCAAGTTTCGAAGCACCTTTCTTTTGCTGCATGACGCCTCGCTGCGCTCGTGAGCGCGGCCCAGGAGGACCGCACTACGTAAAAGGGCCGCACAACGTGTTGCACCGCACAACGTTCCAGCCCATCCCACAACACATACTTCGCGGTCAAACCTATTTTGCAAATTTCGCGCACTGTTCGTGCGAGTTTCTCCCGATTCGTCCCAGTACTTATTGCCCCCATTGCTGTTCCCTGCAAACTGCCGCCACCCTTCATCTTTGTTCCAAATCCTAACGCAGACCAAAAACTATGAAAAAGTGGATCAAGCAACTCGGTGCAATGCGCAATCGGACCAATCTTCGCAAGCGATCCACTCGACTCGGTCGCCGTAAACTGGTGATCGAATCGTTGGACATCCGTATCCCCTTTGCAGTGGACTTGCAGTTACTAAAAGAAATCAGTCCGCTTCCCGATACTGTTGGTTCGGATCCCGCAAGCTTTGCGGCAGTCGGTAACACACTTTACTTTTCTGCTACCGTAAATTCCTTAGGAGCGGAACTTTGGAAGTCCGATGGAACCGACTCGGGCACCGTATTGGTCAAAAACATCAATCCCGGAATGGGTTCAGCATCCCCATCGGGTCTCATTGATGTTGGTGGAACGTTGTATTTTACCGCCAACGATGGCACTACGGGCTTTGAGCTATGGAAGTCCGACGGAACGGACTCCGGAACCGTAATGGTCAAGGATATTCGATTAGGCTCCGCCTCTACAACACTATTGAATCTAATCAATATCGGTGGAACTTTATATTTCACATGCAACGATGGTGTCGTCGGTAATGAACTCTGGAAATCCGACGGTACGAGCGCTGGGACCGTAGTAGTCAAGAATATTAATCCAGGTAACGGATCGGCATCCCCAACGAATCTAACCAACGTGAATGGAACTTTGTATTTCCAAGCTGACGATGGTGTCAACGGAATTGAACTCTGGAAATCCGACGGTACGAGTACAGGGACCGTAATTGTCAAGAACATTCGATCAGGAAACGCTTCGGCTACTCCAGCGCATCTTACCGACGTCAATGGAACCTTGTATTTCCAAGCCGACAACGGCTCTAATGGTATTGAACTTTGGAAGTCCGACGGTACGGATGCCGGAACATTGATGGTCATGAATATCAATCCAGGATCCGCTTCGGGTGACCCGAAATATCTCACCAATGTGAACGGCATTTTGTATTTCCAGGCCAACGATGGTATCAACGGAATTGAGCTCTGGAAGTCCGACGGAACCAGTGACGGAACCGTGATGGTCAAGAATATTCAATCAGGAAGCGGTTCGGGAGCACCACAGCGTTTTACTAATGTGAATGGGACGTTGTATTTCCGGGGCAACGATGGAACTAACGGTTTTGAACTCTGGAAGTCAGACGGAACCGATGCCGGAACCGCGATGGTCAAGAGTATCACAGCAGGAGGAACCGCGACAGACACACAGTTTCTCACCAACGTCAATGGAACGTTGTATTTCCGAGCAAGTGAAGGCTTCAACGGCGCTGAACTATGGAAATCCGATGGAACTGAAGCCGGAACCGTAATCGTCAAGTCGCTTCAACCAGGAGCACTTTCGGGAGCCCCTACGCTCCTTATGAACGTAAATGGGACTCTGTTTTTCCGGGCCAACGATGGCACGAACGGATTCGAAATCTGGAAGTCAAACGGAACCGATGCCGGGACCGTGATGGTCAAGAATATCAATGCTGCAACCGGTTCAGCATCCCCCACGAATCTTATCAACAATAATGGAACATTGTTTTTTAGTGCCAACGATGGCACTAACGGCACAGAACTCTGGAAATCCGACGGAACGACCGCTGGCACCATGATTGTCAAGAATATCAATCCCACTTCAGGCGGCGTCAACCCGTCATCACTTACTGATGTTAATGGGATTATTTACTTCCGTGCCGACGATGGAGTTAACGGTATTGAACTCTTTAAGTCCGATGGAACAAGTGCTGGAACCGGTTTGGTCAAAAATATCTGGGCCGGTCACGCAACTCCGGAAATTCTTACCAACGTCAATGGAGTATTGTATTTTCGGGCGACAGATGGCACCAATGGTGTTGAACTCTGGAAATCCGACGGAACGAGTACTGGGACCGTCATGGTCAAGGACATTCGATCAGGAAGCGCATCTTCAACCCCAGCGAATCTCACCAACGTCAACGGAACATTGTTTTTCCAAGCCGATGACGGATCGAACGGTGTTGAACTCTGGAAGTCCGACGGAACCGAGGCCGGAACTGTGATGGTCAAGAGTATTCAACTAGGACTCCCTTCTGCATCTCCAGGGAATCTGATTAACCTCAATGGAACGTTGCTTTTTAACGCTAATGATGGAACCAATGGTGTTGAACTCTGGAAGTCCAACGGAACGGAAGTTGGAACCGTGATGGTCAAAAACATCCGATCAGGAGCTACATCATCATCCCCGACAGTACTTACCAACATCAACGGAACGTTATATTTTCAGGCAGACGATGGGACGAACGGTTTTGAACTCTGGAAGTCCGACGGAACGGACGCTGGAACCGTGATGGTCAAGAATACCCAAACGGGAGCAGGATCTGGATTCCCAGCAAATCTCACCAACATCAACGGGATGGTGTACTTTACCGCAAATGACGGCACCAACGGCATTGAACTCTGGAAATCCGACGGCACAAACGCCGGAACCGTGATGGTCAAGAACATTGCAACCGGAATTACTTCCTCCTCCCCGACTTTACTTACAAACATCAACGGAACGGTGTATTTTACCGCCTATGATGGTATCAACGGCACTCAACTCTGGAAATCCGATGGAACAGAATCCGGGACCGTATCGCTCTCTACGATAGTATCCCCAGAACTCATCATTTCACCTACACAGCTAACATCCTTCGGACCAGACCTTCTGTACGTCCCCGCATCCGATGTATATGGACAGGAGATCTACATTCTCAAAGAGAACAAACATACTGATATCAACCTATCGAACCTCTCCGTCAACGAAAACCTTGGTATCAATGCGTCAATTGGAAACTTATCCAGCACGGATGTCAACGAAGGTGACACATTCACGTATAGCCTCGTTGATGGAATAGGTAGCGCGAACAACAACTCCTTCACCATCGTTGGATCGAACCTTGTCGCCGTAAGCAACCTTGATTTTGAAACAAACCCAACCCCAGCCGTCCGAATTCGTTCGACCGACCAGCAAGGACAGTGGATAGAGAAAACCTTCACGATCACCGTTACCAATGTCAACGACGCACCATCCGACATCGTCCTCTCCGCAAATACCATCGCCGAGAACGCCGAAAACAATGCGACAGTTGGATCTTTGAGCACCACCGATCAAGATACCGACCAAACGTTTACTTACACACTCGTCGCTGGCTTTGGTGATACCGATAATTCCGCGTTCAACATCAACAGTAACACTTTGCAAACAAACGGTAGCTTCGACTTCGAAACCAAGTCGAGCTACACGGTTCGAATTCGCTCGACCGATCAAGGTGGCCTGTCGACCGAAAAAGTGTTCACGATCTCGGTAACCAATGTCAACGAAAACCCATCCGACATCGCACTTTCGGCGAATACAATTGCTGAAAACGCAGGAACCAACGCAAACGTAGGAACGTTGAGCACCACCGATCCAGATGCCAGCCAAACAGTTACCTACACCCTAGTCGCTGGAACGGGTGATACCGATAACGCTGCATTCAACATTAACAACAACACCTTGCGTGCAAACAGCAGTTTCGATTTCGAAACCAAGTCGAGCTATACGGTCCGCGTTCGCTCGACCGATCAAGGTGGCCTATCAACAGAGAAATCCTTCACGATCACCGTGACCAATGTAAACGAAGTACCATCCGACACCGCCCTTTCAGCGAATACCATCACTGAAAACGCTGGAGCCAATGCGACCATAGGGACGCTCAGTACCACCGACCAAGACGCCGACCAGATATTTACTTACACCTTGGTCGCTGGTTCAGGTAATACCGATAACGCTTCGTTCAACATCAGCAGCAATACCTTGCGAGCCAACAGCAGCTTCGACTTCGAAACAAAGTCGAGCTATACCGTTCGCGTTCGCTCGACCGATCAAGACGGCCTATCAACCGAGAAGGCCTTCACGATTACCGTGACCGATGTAAACGAAACGCCCTCCGACATTGCCCTCTCGGCAACGAGCATCGCGGAGAACGCCGGGGACGACGCCACCATCGGAACGCTTAGCACCACTGATCAAGATGCAGATCAAACGTTTACCTACA
>JBJONT010000088.1:0-10126 GCA_046051705.1 Planctomycetota bacterium
CGCCCCTGCGGGATACGAATCACAAACGTCGTTCCACCTCCCTTCCCACGATCCCCAACCGTAATACTTCCTCGCAACCGCTCCACAATCGAGCGAACCAAGAATAGCCCCAACCCAACACCCGGCTTCTTCCTCTCCAACTCATCTCCCGCCCTATAAAACCTCGAGAATATCTTGCGCCGCAAATGCCTCGGTATACCTACTCCATTATCCGACACATATATCACCGCTTGGTCTCCCTCACACTCGACTCGTATCTCCACCTCAGGGGACAACGAAGCATACTTAATCGCATTGTCCATCACATTTCTCAGCAAGACATCCAAATCCACCCGCTGAACAAACAACTCACACTCGCTGTCGCTAAAGCGAAATACTTCGCTGCCAATCCCATGCTGCTTCGTTAAACTCGCAATGTTATCCCTTATCACCTCATCGATCGAAACCCACTCCTTGGGAACTGGCTCTTGATCGACCCGCTGCAATCGAGCAACGTCGAGCAACTGATTGATCAATCGATCCAACCGCTCCACATCTTGCATCATCGTCTGATAAAACTGCTGCCGCTGCGGACCCTCTACACTCCGACGATTAAGTGTCTGCAAATACAACTTCAACGATGCTATCGGTGTCTTGAGCTCATGCGTAACGGCATCGATGAAGTTGCTTTGCCTGCGGTTGAGATTGATGTTTTGAATGATCCAAATCAAATACAAAATCACTCCCGCCAATAGAAACGCGAACAATATCGCGCCGACGCTAAGCAAAATCCAATAAATCTCCGCTCGACTGTTCTTCTGCGGATCCAACGCGCTGAAAACATTCAACAACACCCAGCCGACCGTCAATCCCACAACGCTGATAATCATCAACGTCGCCACAAGAATCGGCCACTTCAAACTCTTTCGCTCAAACAATCGATCTGCCCCTGCTCGAAATTATTAGGCCACCCAATTGCATGGACAATTCGGCCACGCTTGAAACCGAACTCCACCATTACTACACGCTCCCTAATGCAGGGACATCTCTGCAAACTTGAAACCAATCAATACTACCCGCTAAAACTCACGAAGAACCTAAATTTTCTCGACGAATCACCCCCGTTCCCCCCAACCAAGCCTTGGGAATCTCCACTTGCCCCCACTATACTATGCCTGAGACCCACGCAGCAACGAAGGAATGGACTGTGAAATCCTCGACCGAACATCTTCAATTCTCGCGGAAAACGTGGCAAAAAGTCACGCAGTATGCTTTGGATTGCGCAAAGCGTCTCGGATCCGATGAGCACGCTTGTCGCCTCGAAAACCTGCGTCCTGTCCACTTCAACGAAGAATCAGAAACGCAATTCGGCAGCCAAGTCTGGTGCTTTGAAGTCACCAGGAACCGTACGCCACCTTCGCCCCAAACCTTGCTAGCCCCCTCACCCACTTCAACAGCAGGGGCCGATTCCCAAGAGTCCACCCGCGAAATTGAATTCGGTGCCCTTATTTTTTCTCTCGAATTCGGCATCCTTGAACTCTCCCATTCCCGATGGTTTGCTTCTGCATCCCATCGCGAAACCTGGCTCGCAACATTGCTTGGACCAACCATACAACGCCCAGCCTCCACACACCTGGCAACTCCCTTTTGGATCGCTTGCGCGGTAGTAAGCATCCTGCTGCTAGCCTCCGGATGGATCCTCTCCGTCATCCGTTTCCTCCAGCCCGGCGGATAAGCCTAATCGAGCGCGCCTTGGCTTCAAAACCATCTAACTCCTCCCCACATACTTCCCGGCTACATCCCCCAGCGCCACAACTCCGCGCAATCGAACTTCGCGGCGCCTCGGAACACAACCTAAAAAACCTCGATGTCGATATCCCCCTCCACAAACTAACCGTCCTGTGCGGGGTCAGCGGCAGCGGTAAAACCTCCCTCGCACTCGACACGCTCTACGCCGAAGGTCAACGCAGGTACATAGAAAGCTTCTCCGCGTACGCCCGACAATTCCTCGCTCGATTGGAAAAGCCAAAATTCGAGCGACTCGATCATCTTCCACCCACCCTGGCAATCACCCGCTCGGACCGATCCCGAAACAATCGTAGCACCGTCGGCACCACCGCCGACCTGCTCGAACCTCTGCGGGTTTTGTTCTCGTTGATCTCTCTCCCATCGTGCCCAAACTGCAAAGGTCCCATCGAAGCCTTCAGCCCCAGTTCGATGTGCGACAAACTCGAAACGTTCGCTTCCCGACGCGCAATCCTTTCGATCCCAATTACCTGGAACAACAAAACCGAACTCGCAGAACAACTCGCCCACTGGCAGTCCTCCGGATGGACTCGGTTTATCGTCGCCGGCTCGACCATCGAACTCTCGGACGATCGCAAAGAGTTAGCCAAACTCTTTCCAAAAGCCGGCCAAGCTTTCGTGGTCTTCGACCGATTCCGCTGCTCCTCACCCTTGGAGATCTCCGTCCGACAATCTGCCGAACTCGCCTTCGACCACGACCACTCTCATGTCACCGTCTTTCTCGAATGCATCGACCAATCTACTGCCGACAACTCGGCCGATGCTTCTGCCCGCAATTCGGCTCAAGCGTCGAGCACGCAAACGACCGAAATTGACAGCAAGCCCTTCGAAGTCCTTCGGTTCTCCTCGGAACTACTTTGCACGTCTTGCGAACTGAGCATTCCGTTCGCCGAACCGAGACTCTTCAGCTTCAATAGCCCCTTAGGTGCTTGCCCCAAATGCGCCGGTTTCGGGGAATCCTCCGAGATCGACATGGAGAAAATCGTTCCCGATCGATCCCTGAGCATCCGCCCCAAAGGCCTTCAACAAAGCGCTATCGCTCCTTGGCGGACTCCCGCCTACCTACACGAATTGGAAGAGCTTCTCGCGCTGGCTTCAAGCGAAAACATCGATGTCGACTCACCAGTCGACCAACTGCCGAAAGAAGCTTGGAAAATCATCGAGCATGGATCAACCAAACATCGCTTTGGCGGTCTCGACGGTTTCTTCCAATGGCTCGAACGCAAAAAATATAAAATGCACGTTCGAATCTTCTTGAACCGCTGGAAATCCTACAAAACTTGTACGGTTTGCTTCGGCGAACGACTCAGCAAGAACGCTTTGGCTTACCACTATCAACACAAAAATTTCTTCCAACTCACCGAGCTCTCGATCGATCAACTCATCGCACTCATCGGCGAACTAAGCCGATCGCTTGGTAGCTTCCCATCAGATAAGCAAGTCGGCATCCAACGCGCCACGGCAGAAGTCCTCTCGCGATTGAATTACCTTCATGATGTCGGGCTGGGTTACTTGACCCTCTCGCGAACTATGCACACCCTCAGCGGTGGAGAAGCCCAACGGGTTCAACTGACGAACCTCCTGGGTTCCGATCTGGTCGATATGCTCTATGTCCTTGATGAACCGACCGTAGGGCTACACCCTCGCGATACCGAGCGAGTCGCCAAAGCCGTGCGACGCTTGATCGATCGCGGCAACACCGTCGTCCTCATCGAACACGAACCATTCTTGCTTGAACAAGCCGATCAGGTCATCGAGATCGGCCCACAAGCTGGTGCAAACGGCGGCAAAGTCTGCTTCTGCGGCCCTCCCGAGAAACTCTCCAAAAGCGACTGCCTGACTGCAAAGTATCTATTCAACCCACCTCCCCTTCCTCCCAAACGCCCGATCGATCCAAAGTCCCTGAAGCAACCTTGGATCACCCTTAAAAAAGCCCAAGGCAGAAACCTCAAAGTCCCGGAACTGAAAATCCCCTTGAATTGCTTCTGCACTGTCATCGGTGTCTCCGGGGCAGGAAAAAGCTCCCTCATCCTCGATACGCTAGTCCCGGCCATTCTTGAAAACCTCCAAGAAGAAACGCAGCCACCGCTCCCTTTCCAATCCCTCACGGGAATCGATTCCATTCGCCGAGTGATCGCTATCGACCAAACTCCAATTGCGAAGTCCATCCGCTCGTGCGCCGCGACCTATTTGAAAATTCTCGACGAGATTCGATCCATCTTCGGGAAACTCCCCGCAGCGAAAAACCAATCCCTCCGCGATGCTGACTTTAGCTTCAACAGCGGAAAGGGGCGTTGCCAGACCTGCGAAGGACTCGGCTTTACCCTCGTCGATATGCAGTTCATGGCCGATATCCAGCTCCCTTGCGGTGAGTGCCGTGAAAAACGCTTCCAACCCCACATCCTCGACATCCAGTACCGAAACAAATCGATCGCCGATGTTCTGGAAATGAGTGCAGACCAAGCCGAAGCGTTCTTCCGGGGGGAGAAAAAACTTCTACAGAAACTTCAGCCCCTCCGAGATATCGGGCTCGGATACTTACCCATCGGCCAAAGTCTCTCGACCCTCTCGGCTGGCGAAATGATGCGACTGAAACTCGCTTCCTACCTCGATGACCCTAGCGGATCGCTGATCGTCATGGATGAACCGACCACCGGTTTGCATTTCCAAGATGTCGAGCGACTCGTTCAGTGCATCCAACTGCTTGTCGAACGCAAAAACAGTGTTATCGCCATCGAACACAACGAAGCTCTGATCGCAGCATCGGATTATTCCATCGAACTCGGTCCGGGAGCCGGACCAAATGGTGGAGAAATCACCTTCCAAGGCCCTTGGAATCCATCCCAAAGCAACCGATAATCTCCATATTGGTTCTGCGTCCATTGCCCCGCTACGGGGAAAAGAGTCTCCCGATGTCCGAGCGTCCGACAGAAGAAGATCCGCCTGAAGAACTTGATGAAGTCCTCTTGGAATTCCTAAGACATCACGATGCGGGTAGCCGTATCGATCGCGAAAGCTTCATCGAAGCCAATCCAGCCCTCGCCCCTCGCTTGCGAGAACTGCTCGAAGCCGCCGATTGGATCGAGGAGATGGCCGGCCCTACTCTTGCAGAAAATAACATCGACACCCCCGGCACTACAACCCAACCGCCCCAATCCGCAATCGCACTGACCATCGACCCAAATCGGCCTAGTTATGACCCTAACGCCGATACCCTCGATGTGCTCGCAAAACCATCCGGCTCCTCCCCAAGAAACCCTGTCTCGGACTTCCCCCAACTCGATAACACCCAAGCCAACCTCCCATGCCGATTTGGGGACTACGTCTTGGAACGAATCCTCGGACGCGGTGGCATGGGTGTGGTCTATCTCGCGAACCAAATCGCTCTAAACCGGCGCGTCGCGATCAAAATGATCCGCTCGGGCGCACTTGCATCCGACGAAGAAGTCGAACGCTTTTACAGCGAAGCTCGCAGCGTTGCAAAACTCACTCACCCGAACATCGTTACCATCTACCACTGCGGAGAAAGCAACGGACACCATTACTTCTCCATGGACTACATCCCTGGAACTGACCTCGCAAAGAAACTTGCGCTAGGCCCCCTCGAAGTGAAACAAGCCGTAGGGTACGTCCGCGATGTTGCCCGCGCCATCCATTACGCTCACCAACACGGCGTCGTTCACCGAGACTTGAAACCCGCCAACGTCCTGATCGATGAATTCGACCACGTTGTTATTACCGACTTTGGGCTCGCTAAACAAATCGGGGCCGAACAAGGGCTCACCGCCACCGGTGCAGCACTCGGGACCCCAAGCTACATGTCCCCCGAACAAGCCTTGGGTAAAAGCGAAGCGCAAGGGGTCGCAACGGACGTCTATGCAATGGGTGCTATTCTCTTTGCACTCCTGACCGGTAAACCACCCTTCCAAGCCGACACCGTCATGCAGACGATGATGCATGTCATGCATCGCCCCGCTCCAAACATCCGGCAGCTCCAAGCCCACATTCATGCAGATATCGAAACCATCGTCGGCAAATGCCTTGAGAAACAACCTCCCCTGAGATACCCCTCTGCATCGGCACTCGCCGACGACCTCGAGCGATTCCTCAACGGTCACCCGATCGAAGCGAAACCGCCCTCCATCGCTCGACGATCCCTATTCTGGTTCCGCAATATTCCGATCGTCGCAGCCCTCACCGGCGGAAAACAGATTGAACCCTCAACTTCGCAACGCTGGGCTCAGCGTCTCTTCTTAGCCACCTTCTCGCTTGCCCTAACCGCGCTGTTCCTAGGGAACCCACTCGTCTCCCGTTTCCAAGACGGGCAACTCCCGAAGAATATCGCAATCGCATCGGGCTCTCCAGGGGGCATGTACTACGACCTAGCTGGTAAAGTCTCCGATCGAATGAAAACCGGTTCAGGAAAACAACCTACCGTCATCTCCACAAGCGGTTCCGTCGAGAACCTTCGGCAACTTCTAGAACTCAACGCCGATATCGCTCTGATGCAAGAATCGACCATTCGCTCAGACCAAGTCTCCGTGATCGCTCCACTGTTCTTCGAACCGATCCATGTCCTGATTCCGACCGAATCAACGATCGAGTCGGTCTCCGACCTCAAAGGCAAGAAAGTCGTTCTCGGCAGCAAAGACTCCGGCACCAGACAAGCAAGTCTGAAACTCCTCAAACATTTCGGTATCACTGAAGCGGACCTCGATCCCCTCGATGCAGACTGGAACACCCCTGGCATCCGAGACCAAAAACTGCCGATGTTCGCCGTTATCAAACCCGAACAAAGTGGACTTAGCGAACTGCTTGCCCTCGGTGAATTTCGACTCTTGCAAATCGAAAATGCGGCGAATATCCCCCTATCCGAACCGATGTTTCGCCTCTACCAATTCAACACCGGTGCTTATCGTGGGAGCGTCAAATCCCCTACATCCACCCTCGCCACCGCGGCCATGATCGTCGTTCGAAAAGATGCACCGTCGCGACTTGTCCAAGAATGCTTGAACGCTATCTACAGCGACCCACCGATTACCGATGGGATCATTTCCAAAGAGATGGCTGCCGAATGGCAAGGACTTCCCTACCACCCGGCCGCAAGACGCTTTTACAGCGAACAATAACAATCCCCAACGCTAGTGTCTCTCACAGGATCACAAGACTCCTAGCCGCCCAAAATTCAACTGGCCAAAATTCAACCAATCAGCATTCAACCACCCAGAATTCCCTTGAGGATCAACAATAACGCTTCGATCTCGGAGTCGGTTCCGACGCTGATTCGCAATCCATCTCCCCATCCATCACATCCCTGCGTTGCACTCTGCGTGTAATCCATGTAACGCACCAAGATCCCCTGTGCACGCAACGCTTCATAGATCGGTTTCACCGGCCGATCACTCCTCGTCCCCCAAACGAAATTCGCTTGCGAAGGGATGACATCAAACCCCAAGTCTCTTAGCCCTGATTCCAACCTCGAACGCGTCGAAAGTATCTTCGATACGTTCGCTCGCAACCACTCTTGATCGCTCATCGCCGCCGTCGCTGCGGCAATACTGATCGCATCGGTATTATACGAGTCCTTGACTTTGCGAAGCATCTCGACAAACACAGGATCCGCAACCAAATATCCAAACCGCAATCCAGCAAGCCCATACGACTTGCTCAACGTCCGAGAGACCATGATTCTCGGATCCTTCGCGATTAAATCCACGCAATGCCTCGGGGCGAAATCTACATAAGCCTCATCGACCACCACCGGACAGTCAACGCTCTGAGCCAATCGCAGAATCGCCTCGGGATCGATCATTGTTCCACTCGGGGAATTTGGGTTGGGCAAGAACACCAACTTCAACCGATCTCCCGCCGCATAAAACTCCGGTGCTAATTGAAAGTCCTTCAGGAATCGCACTTCCTGAAACTTCGCCCCCTGAATCTCTGCCAAAGTGCGATACAGGATGTAACTCGGAAAAGGTAGACGCAGAACATCTCCCTGCGAGACGAATCCACGCGTGAGAATCGTTAAGATGTCGTCGCTGCCGTTTCCGCAGAGAATGTGATCAGGCGTTACCCCCAAAACCTCTGCGGCAACTCTCCGAAAGGATGTCCCCAATGGGTCGGGGTATCGCTCCAACCGCCCGCTCGCTTCGCGGATCGCTTCAAGCACCTTTGCACTCGGAGGATAAGGGTTCTCGTTCGTGTTGAGCTTGATCACCTTCGCCGCTCCAGGCTGCTCACCCGGCTTGTAAGGTGCCATCGACTGAATCTCAGACCGGAGGTATTTCTGTAAGTTCATCTGTTCTTTACTCGCTGACCAACTTGCAACACTAACGGGCAATCGAACTATTGCATTTGCGATATCAATTGCAAACACGTCTCCTGCACCACCCTCGGATCGGCGTTGCGATTCCGCTTCTTCGCCAATCCAACCAACGACGCAACCGCCTTGGTATTCCCACCGCGAACCTTCTCTATCACATCCGGATTTTCATTCAACAATTCACGACACAACGTCTCTATTTCACTCGCATCGACTCGGACGATTCCCAACGAAGCGATCGCAGCATCTACCGACAACCCTTCGGTCTGCAACATCTTGCCCAATGCCTCTCTGCCTTGTGCTGTATCTACGCGACCACTCTCGACCGCTTTCAACAACTCGGCAAATCTATCGGCTCGAATCGGATAACTCTCAATCGGTACCGCTCGATCATTCAAATACCGCAGCACGTCTTGCAACATCCAAGCCGCCGTACGCTTCGCGGTCGCCCCATGCTCGACGCACTCCAAGAAGTACTCCACCACGCCGCGTCCCTGCTGAATCAAGATCTCCCCTTCGGAAACCCTCAACGCATGCTTGCTCACCAACTGCGTTCGATAAAAACTTGGTGTTCCAACCGCACTTTCCTGCGCTTGAAGCTTCTGGGCTTGCGTTAATTTCACAGGCACAAGATCCGGGCAAGGGAAATACCGATAGTCGGCTTCTTCCTCTTTCTCACGTTGCATCTCGGTCTGACCAAGCTCATCATTCCAGCCCCGCGTTTGCTTAGGTGCTTGCCCCTTCGTGAGCCCTGTTCGCAAGTACTCCGTATACTGTCTGGCAACTTCAAACTCGATCGCACGCTCGACCGACCTGAAACTATTGAGGTTCTTGACCTCCACGATCGGCGTGGCAACCCACTCTTCACCTCGCTGAATATGCAAGTTCACATTTGCATCGGCCCGCAGTGAGCCTTCCTGCATATTCCCATCCGACACATCCAAAAAGACCATCAACGTACGCATCTCGGAAAGAAACGTCTTGGCTTCCTCGGAACTCGACAAATCCGGCTCGGAGACGATCTCCAACAATGGCGTCCCCGCCCGATTCAAATCAATCTTCGAATCCCCACGCCCAGATACTTCATCATGCTGGCTCTTGCCCGCATCTTCTTCCAAGTGCGCCCGAACCAATCGAATCCGCTTGTACACATTCTCCGACCCAACGGCATTGGTTTGGCCTGAAGCACTGGCTTGGCCTGAAGCACTGGCTTGGCCTGATGCGTTGGCTTGGGCACCATTACCACCTACTGGGATGTCGAGATAACCGCCGACGCAAATCGGCAAATCGTACTGACTCGTCTGATAACCCTTGGGCAAATCCGGATAAAAGTAATTCTTGCGATCCCACTTCGTAAAGTCCGACAACGCACAATTCAATCCCACGCCAGCTCGGCTCGCAAGTTCGATCGCATGCCGATTTAGCACCGGTAAAGCACCAGGTAACCCCATACACACCGGGCACACCTGCGTGTTTGCCGGTTGGCCGAATAACGTCGAGCAACGGCAGAATAGCTTGCTCCGCGTCTTCAACTGAACGTGCACCTCCATGCCGACCACCACTCGGTAAGCAGGCGCAGCCTTACTCTCTATCGCACTTGCACTCATACTCGAGGCTCTTCCAATGTAGCTGGTAAACGGAACTGATAAGCAATCGCTCGATGATAAGCCGCACCGGCACGAAATAACTGGTCTTCACGCAACACCGGTGCTTGTAGTTGCAAGCCAATGGGCAAACCTGTATCCATCCCCGACCCGACCGGTATCGACATCGCAGGAATCCCCGCAAGATTTGCACCCACTGTAAACAAATCTTGCAAATACAACTGAATCGGATCGGCTAACTTTTCTCCAAGCCGAAAAGCACCCTGCGGCGTCGTCGGCCCCAGCAACAAATCAACCTTCGAAAACGCTTCGTCGTAGTCCTGCCGAATCAATCGACGCACCTTCAACGCTTGCAAGTAATACGCATCGTAGTACCCCGCACTCAACGCATAAGTCCCCAACAGAATGCGACGCT
>JBJONT010000089.1:0-18937 GCA_046051705.1 Planctomycetota bacterium
ACTTGGGGATGGACACCAGACCAGGCCAGTTGTTTATGGGCTAATGCTTGGGGGAACCGCAAGGGGCAAGGATCACGCGCTATCAAGAATCAGTGATTTCATGGCAGCAACCGGCATTGCCGAGAAGATAGTAACCGGGGCCGCTACAAGTGATTCATCGCTATACAACGCGCATAAAGGGGCTACTTGCGCTAGGCTTTGGCTTGCGGACGAATTCGGACAGTATTTCAAGTCTAACCGCAACGACAGCACGCAGCACGTTGCTAACGTCAACCGAGCACTGCTTGAAATGTTTTCAGCCAGAAACAAACCGCAATTTCAAGGCAAGGAATACGCCGACGCGAAAAACAACTACGTTCTGCGATACCCCCACCAGAACCTCTACGCCGTTTCAACACCAGGAGTGATTCTAGAAAACCTCAGGCCGAGCGACGTTGAAAGCGGTCTCGTAGGTCGCTTGTTAATTGTTGGAGGCGATGACAAGCAGAAGAGCCGGAAAACAAAATACATCCCCCCGCCCGACGACTTACTAGCTATCGCAAAAAACTGGTACGCCTTCCAACCAGGAGCAGGAAACCTATCCGGTTTTTCGGGAGGGGGGGAAACAGTCGTACCGATCACACCGGAGGCGCAACTTTTAATGGACTGGTTTGTTGATGTTTGCGATGAACGGCTAGAGATGGACGAAAAGACCGGCGCGCTATGGGGGAGGGCAGCGGAGAAGGCGAGCCAGTTGGCTTTAATCTCTGCATGTTCAAGGATCACCGATCCGGCGCGCGATCACACCGAAGTAACGGATGCAGACTATCTTTGGGCCATGGAAACCGTAACGGAAGTTACTGAATGGACATGCAGATTGGTTGACGACAGCATCAGCGAAAACAATCAGGAGGCCACGGTTAAGAGGGTGCTGAAGATAATCCGAGAAGCGGGGAGTGAAGGAATCCTAAGGAGCGATCTATCGAAAAGCACCAAGGGCATCAAGCAACCCGAGCGCGACAGCATCATTAAAGACCTAAAGGCTATGGGATACATCACGGAGGCGGTCAGCCAGGGGGCTAGGGGTGCTCCAGCGGGGAGGTTTTTCGCCAGCTAATTGTTTCAAGAATACACCCCCCCCTGGAAATCGAAACAAATCGACACTTTGACCAATGAAAAGACTGGTTTTTTATATTTCCTTCGTATCCCCCCCCCACCCACCCCCTAACACCTTTACTCTACCTATTCGGGCTACTTGCGTTGGGTGAAGGTGTATAGGGGTAGAAGTTGAAGGAATTAACCAAGCCCAGTCTTTTCATTGACGAAACCGCCGAATTCCTTCGAGTCAGGGGGGACTTGAAGCAAAGTAACTAAATCCGGTCTCGCTCTTGGCGATGGCATCCAATGCGAGCAGCGCCGGCCACCGATCCCTATTTCCTGGATCACCGACCGGCCAAAACACCCCCGCCGATGGCCTTACCAGGTGAGGGACTTTGGTATCCAGTTCGATGGGGGTAATGATGGCAAGCCGAGCAAGAAATCTACAGCAGCTACAAATTCCAGATTATGGGCATCTACCGCCAGCAACGCTTGAAGCGATCCATGAGCATAACCGCCGAGTCGATGACCTTTGCGCCGCATGGGTCGCACACGACCGAAAGTCAGCCCAAGCAATCCAAACCGCACAGCTAAACGTCAGGGTAACATGGGCCGATGTTCAAACCCTCAAAGGACAGCTTTTCGACAGTACCGCTACCCTTTTGGAGAATGAAGCCCTTTTGGCTTGCGATGGCGCTTTGGATATGCTGCTTGATCGGATGCTAGCAGACTCGAACCGAGCATTGGACGCCGCGATACAGAACGCAGTAAAGACCGAGCAAAGCCAGTTGAAACAGGTCCTCAAGCTACAAGGCTACAGCAGCGAACCGCCAGCAGAGCTGCTACCAAGGCTTGAAGCACACGCGCGAGCCAGCAACCCCTACCGCGAAGCCCAAGCGGCTATCGAGTCAATTCGCCAGGCCACCAGCGAGATAATCACCAAGCGCGAAGCGATCCAGGGGGACAGGGTCCACCGATGGGAAGCGATCCGCGAAGCGATCCGAGCCGAGCTATCAGGGGTCCTTTTCGCAACACAAATCCAAAGCTAGTTCGCAACACCTTCCGCGATCCTAGCAAGAGCCCCGAATCGAGCTGCTCCCAATTAAGCTTGGTTCGGGGTTTTTCGTTTCATCGTCGAACCGGTCAGAGCACTTGCCACCATCGAGGGCCGACCATGGCAGATGAGCACCCCACCCCCCAGGGGGGTATTGGGTCCTTCCTAGGCGATCCCCTTCCGCCACCATGGCGAGACCACATCGACAGGCCAAAGTTTATTTGTTTTTCTAATTCCAGATTCGCGACAGTAACGAAACTGAATCGAGAAAACCGGCCAGAGATACCGCCAGAGGGCAGCAGGGTCGATCACTTGGGGGGCGATTCGGGGAACCAAATCGTGTCGCAAATAGCGTAGGGAAAAAACCCGAAATCGTGTCAAAAAACCGTTGCTGTAAGTCGTTATCCCGCAAGGGTTTGCGAATGGGCGAAGAGGGACTCGAACCCCCGACATCCACTTTGTAAGAGTGGCGCTCTAACCAACTGAGCTATTCGCCCCCATTTGTTCCAACCTACGATTGCTTCGGCAATCGATCGGCTACTTCGCTAGGTTTTTTCCATTCCCCGGAACTTTTCTTGCACCAGGGATACTCCCAACGTACAAGACGACAAACCTAGACGATTGCTAGAATGCTCTTGAGTTTTTTGGCTCAAGAACCTCCCAGCGGTTGTTCAATATTATACGCCGTGAAGACGAATGCGGCGATTGCGACGCTCTGCTCGCTGCTTGCTACGACGCTTGATTTCGCTGGGCTTCTCGTAAAACTCGCGACGTCGCATCTCCTTCTTCAACCCGCTTCGCTCAACCAACTTGCGGAATCGTCTTACCGCCTCCTGAATCGTCTCACGATCGCGGACCTGCAACTTAACCATGCAACCTAATCTCCAAATCCTAGGAAAAACCTATGTTCCGTTTGCTATTTGCTCGCTAAAGGGTCTAAAAGTTTAACCAATCCCTTCCCACCCGTCCAGTGGGCTTGGCACTTCCGGCGATTTTCTGGAAAACTTTCCTATCCCGCAAGGGTTTACATCCTTTGACGCCCCTACGCCTTAGCTTTAACCCCTTTTTCGGCTATTGAGAGAACTCTGACTGGCGAAATCTTTCCGAAATGGGCGATTTTAAGGAGTAGCTGTAATGCCGAAGAACAACCACGCCCGAAGTCGCCGGTTGCCTACGCCTTTCCAAGCCACCATAGTACAGGTACCTTAGGCTGCGTTCCGCTGTCCTTTCCCACCCCGCCACTTTCCTTCGAAATGCCATGAAAAAAACCATCTTAAGCTTGCTCGCGATCTCCGGACTGTCCGCCAGTGGCTATTGGTGGTACCAAAACCAAAAAGGTCTCGATTACGAAGGCTCCCAAGAACCTATGTTGCACAAAGTGGCCGAAGGCCCCTTTGACCACATCGTCCTCGAACAAGGGGAAATAGAGTCGAGCAGCAACAACGAAGTAAAATGCGAAGTCAAAGGTCGCGGGGGAAGCGGCACACCAATCCTGACCGTGATCGCTGAAGGTACGTTGGTCAAAAAAGGGGATACCCTCTGCCAACTTGACTCCTCTGCACTCGAACAGGAATCGAAAAATCAACGCATCGTCGTCAGCTCTGCGGAATCTTCGGTGATCAGCTCCGAAGCCGCCGTCAATAAAGCTGTCATCGCCCGCCAAGAATACCTCGAAGGTACATTCCTGACCGAACGAAAAGCAATTTTGAGCGAAATCGCCGTCGCTCAACAATCGCTTCGCAAAGCTGAGCTCTCCCTCGAAAGCGCCGAACGACTCGCCGCCAAAGGAACATTGAAGCCACTTCAAATCGAAGCGGAACAGTTCTCGGTCGAAAACGCCAAAAGCACACTTGAGTCGGCTCAAGGCCGACTGCGGGTGCTAGATGAATTGACCAAAGCAAAGATGCTTGTCCAATACGACGCGGATATCGAAACCACCCGCGCGAAACTCGAATCGGACAAAAACACCCTGGTCG
This sequence comes from Planctomycetota bacterium, assembly GCA_046051705.1. Taxonomy (GTDB): domain Bacteria; phylum Planctomycetota; class Planctomycetia; order Pirellulales; family Pirellulaceae; genus JBKCUI01. The sequence goes on from JBJONT010000089.1 coordinate 4,108, forward strand.
AAGAAAAGAACAAGCTCGAAGAAATCGAAACCCAAATCAAAGCTTGTACGATCAAAGCCCCAGCCGACGGCCAAGTCGTCTACGCAAACAAAAGCTCCGGTCGTGGCGGTAGCGAATTCATCGTCGAACCAGGTGCCTTGGTCCGCGAACAACAAACGATCTTCTTGCTCCCCGATCCAACTAGGATGCAAGTCAAAGCGAAGATCAACGAATCGCGAATCAGCCTGATCCGCGAAGGCATGCCGGTTAAGATTCGGGTAAATGCCGTTGAAAATGAACTCCTCGGACGGGTCTTCAAAGTCAACAAATATGCCGAACCAGGCAATTGGTGGGGCTCGAACGTCAAGGAATACGCGACCTACGTTCAAATCATCGATCCCCCCGAGACGATCCGTACAGGGATGACCGCCGAAGTCCGTATCTTCGTCGAACAAATCGACAAAGCAATTCAAATCCCTGTGCACGCTGTTTACGAGTCGAAACGACATCACTTTGTTCTCGTTCGCGATCAAAACAATCAAAACAAATGGGATACCCGTGAAATCAAAATCGGTGCTACCAACGACAAGTTTGTCACGGTCAAAGATGGGGTCGAAGCCAACGATAACGTAGTGCTCGACCCTCGGAACCATTTAGACAAAATGGACATCCCCGAATTCGAAGACGAAGACGATCGCTCGACGCTTGTGGCTATGTCCAACGAACCGATGCCCAAGAGTGCAACTGCTGGTGCAGGTGGCCCAGGCGCTGGTGCGGGAGGCCCGGGTGCAGGTGCTAGTGGTGCTGCCGCCGGAGGACCGGGTGCAGGACGACCAGGAGCACAAGGCGGGGCCCCATCGGCCGACGCCATCGTCGGTAACACGATGAAACAATTAGACACCAACACCGATGGTTCGATCTCTCAGGAAGAAGCAGCAGCATCCGAATATGTGAAGAACGCCTTCAGCGAATACGACGCTAACAAGGACGGTAAAATCGATCGCGCGGAACTCACCACAGTGCTTCGCAAACGCATGGCTGCGATGTCCGGTGGAGCAGGTGGCCCTCCAGGTGGTGCAGGTGGTCCTGGACCACGCGCTAACTAGCCTTGCTCAAGCTGACTCCCGACCGCCGAACAACGCAATGTTTCGTAGTTGGTCGCTTGCGAAGTACGCTTGCAAGTCCATAAACATTCCAGCTTTCAATTTACAGTCAAAGGACAGTCCACGGACTGTCAAAGAATACGGTCAATACAAACGGTCAACCAGACGGTGAACACTTCGATGGCTGAAGAATTCAAAACCGACGGATACGCTTGCCGCGTCGTAGACCTGAAGAAGGAATATGTCCTGAAAAGCGAAACGGTCCGCGCTCTTCGCGGCGTTACCTTCGATGTTCCCGTCGGCGATTATGTCGCGATCATGGGCCCATCCGGGTCAGGAAAAAGTACTCTGCTGAACCTCTTGGGCTGCTTGGATCAACCCACCGCAGGTAGCTTGTGGCTCGGCAATGATGACGTTGCAAAAATGTCCGACGACCAGCTCGCCGACATCCGCTCTCAACGGATCGGATTCGTCTTTCAAGCTTATAACTTGATCCAACAATTAACGGTCGTGGAGAACATTCAAGTCCCCTTGTTTTATCAAGGTAAACCACTGACCCCCGAACAACGAAAACGCTCGTTGGACTTGGCAAAAATGGTCGGATTAGGCGAACGCCTCGACCACCGTCCAACTCAATTATCCGGGGGCCAGCAACAGCGGGTTGCGATCGCCAGATCCTTGGTCAACGATCCGTACTTCATCCTCGCGGACGAACCGACCGGAAACTTGGACTCCCGCACCACCGAAGAAATCTTGCAACTTTTCGAGGGGCTCAACAACGAAGGTCGAACGATCATTCTCGTGACCCACGAAGACGAAGTTTCCAAGCGGGCGAAGCGCGTGGTGCGACTCAAGGATGGACGTTTGCAATGGGATCGAATTAACACGCAAGAAGTTCGCGACGAAGCCGCGAAGTACGCCATCGATAACATGCCTGTGGAAGTTTAGTAGGCTGAGTTTAGTTGTCGAATTCAAATATCGCAGTCTCAGCACTGCACCAAACACGCACTGCTTAGTGGAGATGTCCAGCGATGGGAATTTTACTTGGGACGATTCAACTCGGGATCAAAAGCCTTTGGCTACACCCGATGCGGTCGATCTTAACCGTCCTCGGTATCTTTATCGGTGTAGCAAGCGTGATTTGGCTGCTTGCGATCAGCAAGGGGATCGGTGACGAAGCTCAGAAGCAGATCGAGAGCCTCGGGGCAGATACGATCATGGTTCGCACGGTCAAACCACCGAGCGAGAAGATGTCGAGCCAAGGGTTAACGCCTTATGGGCTCACCCGTGAAGAGTTCGACATGCTTGTCGATACCATCCCAACGGTGAAGAGCGCGATTCCAATTCGCGAAATGCGCCGTCAATTTCAATTCAAAGACCGCAAGCTTGACGGTCGCCTTGTAGGCTGCACTCCGGAGTACGCCGAAGTCACCAAGTTACAAGTCTCCGCCGGACACTTTCTTACCGATGCAGAGAACTTCTCTCGAGACTGCCACTGCGTTCTCTCCGCGAAAGTCGCTGAGCGATTATTTCCCTACGAAGACCCCATCGGGCAGCGAATCTACATGCCTGAGAACCAAGACTTCTATTTGATCGTCGGCGTTCTAAAACCCAAGGGTGCCACTGCTGCGATCGGTGGTTCAATGTCCGCTCAAGACTTCTCGAACGACGTGTACATTCCGATCCGAACGTTGCAACAACGCATCGGCGATACGATCATGACGATGCGGTCTGGGTCGCGCGAAGGAGAGATCATCGAACTGAATCAAATCACACTTCGGGTTGCGGATGTAAGCGAAGTCAAGCAAACCGCTGAACTCGTCTCCGCAGCGCTCAGCAGCCACGAAAAAATGGAAGACATCTCCGTAGTGGTTCCACTCGAACTGCTTGAACAAGCCCGTACGACTCGAGCGATGTTCATGCTCTTCATGGGTATGATCGCGGCGATCTCGTTGCTGGTCGGGGGTATCGGGATCATGAACATCATGCTTGCGACCGTAACCGAGCGAACGAGGGAGATCGGTATTCGCCGTGCACTTGGTGCCAAGCGACGCGACATCATCCGTCAGTTCCTCGTCGAGACGAGCGTATTGAGTCTCACCGGTGGCATCCTAGGCATCCTTTTCGGATTGCTCTGTGCACCGGCAGTAGATCTTACTCGGGAGCTAGCTACCGTTTGGTTCCCGAAGCAAATGGCGGATCTACCAGAAGTGGTCCGCACGGTGAAACCCTCGATCGTTCCGGAAAGTATTCCTGGAGCCTTTTTTATCTCCCTTGCCGTTGGATTGATCTTTGGTATCTATCCAGCAACCAGAGCAGCGAAGATGAATCCAATCGAAGCACTCCGTCACGAGTAGTGCCCGGCGTTTAATAAGCGATTCGATCTGGCTTGGTTCTCCAAGCATCAAAAGCCACGACCGCTTCAGTACGCAGATGTTGTTCCATCGGTACGATGCGGTCAGCTAGAGGCTTAGCAAGCTCTCGATAGAAGAGATCATCATCGAAACCTGCAGCGGCTGCATCAGCTCTTCCCGCTGCAAAATAGATCCGATCGAGTCTTGCCCAATAGATCGCAGCCAAACACATTGGGCACGGCTCGCAGCTTGTGTAGATCACACATCCCGCAAGGGATACCGTACCAAGTCGGCCGCATGCTTCGCGAATGGCCGAAATCTCGGCATGCGCCGTAGGGTCAAAAGTCGAGGTGACTCGATTCCACCCACTCGCGATAAGCTCGCCCCCTTCATTTCCTTGACCATAACGTACGACGACGGCCCCGAATGGGCCACCTTCGTTCGCTTGCATCTTCTCAGCCGAAAGCCGGATCGCTTCGCGAAGGTACTTCGAGTGAAACTTCGTTTGCATTAGTTTGACGTTGCTCGGGGATTCAAGTGGCTAACTAGTTGATTGGAGTGGGCATGTGCTGAGGCATCCTCGCTAAGGGTACGGGTTGCCGATGCCTCGTTTACACTTCGTGTTTACCCATATTGTGTGTTGGCCGTTGGCCACGCAATAGTAACCCGAGCGTCAGCGAGTAAGCAGCGGAGTGATAGCTGTACCGAAGAACTATCCTGAAGAACCAGGTTTACCTGAAGGCTTAACGTTGATAGATCGGCAAGTAATGGTATTTGACCGATAGGCTCAACACGGCCATCGAAGTACAGTAGACCGTACCTGCATTTTGTTCTTCGCCGCCGGAGGACTCCCAAGAACCGTTAGGTTTTTGTTGTCCGAGCAACAGTTCCGATACGATGCTTGCGGCTCGTTCGGCGTGCGTTCCGCCGCGCTGATGCATCCCTTGGGCAAAATAATACAAACCGTAAAGGATGAATCTTTCGTTCCATTTTGGTGGATGGTCCAATAGCCAATCAGCAGCACCAGCAACGAGAGGTGATTCGTATTGACCGCAAACTTGCATGGCAAGTAGCCCGGCGGAAGTCATCGTGAAACTTGGCCCGCCACCGTTAGCTTCGTAAGAGAAACCTGCCTTGGCTTCTCGCGGTACACCTTGCGTATCGACGGGAGAAGTAAACGATCGTTTGAGATATCCGATTGCATCATCGATGGTAGCAGAAGCGACATCGAGGCCGTCGTTCTTCGCACTTCGCAGTGCCATTACTTGCCATACGCTCACCGACAGGTCGCTATCTCCAGCATCGGGTGTATACCGCCATCCACCGCGAGCTTGCACCCCTTTCTTTACCCTCTGACTCTTGACGATCAAATCGATAGCTTTCTCGCAAGCTTCGTGCAACTGGGCATCCATCGCGGGGTCGACACCCATCCCAAGCATTTCAGTAAGCATTAGTGTCACGATCCCATGACCATACATTCGCGAACCATCCGCTGCACCGAAGTAACCGGCTTTGTCTTGTCGGCCTTCTCCTAACAAGAAACGCAATCCGCGCGTCATAGCGATCCCTTCCGGAGTTGGATCCGAAGGTTGATGGCCCACGGAAGCCATGGCCATGATTGCCAAAGCGGTCATCGCATTCTCGTGTCCACGATCGGTGATTGAGCCATTGGGCTTTTGTTGTGTCAACAAGTACCCGATAGCTTTCGAGACCCCCGAATCGATATCGTCTTTTTGGAAGGCTTGCTGCGCATAAGCCACCGAAGCCGGTGGGGTAAGCAACGATAGTTGGAAGCAGACCATCAACAACAGTCCCGCAAACCGACCGAAAGCTCGCACGCTTCGCACGATGAATGGCGTTACCATAAGTCCTTGAGTGGCTTTCGTGATTGCTTTGTTGTCAGAGCGAAGAGCGACAGGGGCGAATGAACGCGATGGGTTAAGATCAAACATCATCCGCTTTCTCACTGACTTTTTCGAGAATATCTAGCAAGACTCGATCGACTTCGAGCCCTTCGGCTTGGGCTTCGAAGTTCAACAGTACTCGGTGGCGTAGGGAAGGCAAGTAAACGCGGCGAATATCTTCATAGCTGACGTTATATCTACCGTCGAGCAGTGCGCGAACTTTCGCGGCCAGTGCGATCGTCTGCGCTCCGCGAGGGCTTGCTCCCCAGCGAATGGATTGATTGGTTACATCGGTTGCCAATGGGCCATCGGGATGGGTGGCAAGCACCAGTCGCGCGATGTAGTCTTGAACATGTTTCGCGAGGACGACTTGCCGAACGAGCCCTTGCCAATGGACGATTTCTTCGCCATCCATCACCTTCTCAGGTCGAATGTTCACGCCGCGTGTGGTGCGATCGATGATGGTATTGAGTTCTTCGCGGCTGGAATACCCCACGACGAGTTTGAACAAGAATCGGTCCAATTGAGCTTCGGGAAGCGGATAGGTACCTTCTTGTTCGATCGGGTTTTGTGTAGCGAGTACGAAGAATGGTTTTTGCAAGTCATACCGGGTACCGGAGACTGTAACCGTTCCTTCTTGCATCGTCTCCAAAAGAGCCGATTGAGTTTTCGGCGTGGCTCGGTTGATTTCGTCTGCCAAGCAGATTTGGGTGAAGATAGGACCTTTCTGGAACTCGAATTGTCGTCGGCCTTCGCGCTCGACGATCATATTGGTTCCGAGAATATCCGAGGGCATCAAGTCAGGGGTGAATTGGATACGATTAAAATCGAGGCTCAAGGTCTCCGAGAGGGTACGGATGAGCATGGTTTTCCCAAGTCCAGGAACTCCCTCGAGCAAGCAGTGTCCACCGACGAACATCGCCGTAAGCACACCTTGGACGATCTCATCGTGCCCGACGATAACGCGTCCGATTTGTTCGCGGACGGCAGCGAAACGCTCGCGAAATCGTTCGGCCTCTTTCTGCATCGATTCAGCGGTTGTGGTCATGGCTTGAGATGAGCTTTCTTAAATTGATAGGGCTGTGGAACTAAGGGTTCTTTTTCTGTGCTTTGCGTTTGGCTTCGAGCAACCGCGACGTGTAGTTTTCGCTATCGGGCGAGGAACTCTTTGAGTTTTTATTGTTCTCGTCCGTTGGCCGAGCGCTAGGGGACTTTGTCGAAGACTCGATCTGTCGTCCGAAAGAACTTGCGGCAGAGACTTCTGAAGAGATTGAAGGCGAATCGGTCGGTTCTAATGTCTCTTGCAACGAAGTGTTAGAACGTTGACGACCGATCTCGTCGGAAACTTTAGACTTACTCGTACGCAGACGTTCCAGGGTCGCTTGGCGCGACTGATCCTCAGCAGACCATTTGCGTTTGGTCATAAACGCTGCGAGCTTACGTAGCGGCAAGCCTAAGTCGACGGAGACACGGCGGACGAAGACATCCGCAAAGAAAAGAGTAGCGCCAGAAAGTACCACCAGCGGCCAGATGTCCTTCAACGATTTCGCAGGAGGGATCCCCGCCCGAAAAGTATCGACACCTAGAAGGTCGTTAAGATTTTCGGGAGCGAGTTCCGGTAGTACTTGTCCAGCTTTTCCGCCAGTGGGTTCGTTGGATGCGATTTGTTCGATCAATCGCATGTTCGCTTGTCGGATGCGGTACTCATCGGAGAAAGGTACCGTCACACCCGTTGTCAAAGCGGGTTTCCCTACACCTGGAAGAACACTGAGCATGTAGCTGCCTGCTTCTTCCGGGGTAAACTCACCCACGTAACGGCCGGGAGCTTGTTGTTTCAACGGTAGGGAGATCGGTTCAAGATTTGGCCCCACGGCCGTAGCATTCATCTCGAGGAAATTCAAAGTGCGATCTTCTTTATCCGTTGCGTTGACGATGATTTGAACTCGCCCATCCTTGATTTGCGTAGCGAGGGAATAGTTCGCCGAATCCGATTGCGGTTTCATCGTCCAACGGACCAACTGCGAGAAGAACTGGTCGTAATAAGGGGAGCCGATCCAATCGCCAGCCCAACGTTTCCCTCCATCGCTGGTGAAGACAGCGGTTCGTCCTAATCCGTAATTCCACGTTGCAAGAATTGATGCATTTTGCTCGTCGGCAGGCTTCGCACCCAAGAGTGGGACTTCGACCAGAGGGCTATCTTTGCGATCGGTCAGGACAAAGCCACGCAGGTTGGGCAAGTCCCCTGTGATGCCCGAAAGAATCTCGTGATTGGGAAGTTGCCGTACGGGGCTTACTCCTCCTTCGGGTTCATAGACCAGTGGTCGCGTCACTCGTCGAGCTTCGCGCATGAAAATCTTCGGCAGCGCCGAAGCGTTGTTTACGATGTAGTAGTTCCCACCAGTGCTTGTTGCGATCCTTTTAAGTTCCGTTGTTCCGACAACACCGTGAGCACCGACGGCCACCGTGGTGATTTTGATTTGGTTCTTCTTGAAAGCGTTCAAGACACCGGGCGAAGCTGGAGTGGGGTCCCCATCGCTGATCACGATCATATGTTTGATAGCGGCAGGGACAGTAGAGAGGGAGCCGATGGCGAGTTTCAGCGAGGAATCGAAATCGGGCATATCCCCAGGAACCATGCGCGACATTCTCGAACGCATCATGTTTTTGTTCCCTTGGACCTTCATCAGTCCTTGGGTGGGGCTACCCCACAACCACTTATCACCAACCATGTCATATTGGATCACACCACAATAGTCTTGAGGACCGAGAGCTTCGAGCGCGGATTTACCGATTACTTTTTGCCAGTGATTTCCTTCGGCCATTTCTGAGGCGTGCATGACCATCGCAAGTGCACCGACCGCGTTGAGCTTGGGGTTCTTGACCGAGAAGTTCACCGGCATTGCTTCTTCAAGTTTCGTATTGGTCCAGCCCCCTGCGCCGAAGGCTTCTGGGCCACCGAGCATTAGAATTCCCGTCCCGAACTGCTGAGCGCTTTTCACCAGCATCTCGATCTGCTCGTCGGTGATAGAAGCGAGTTGGTCCATCGACTCACCGCTTGTGCGAGGCACACCTGCGATGATGACCGAGTCGTAGCTTTGCAGTTCGACTAACGACGAGAAGAGGTTTGCGGTGTTCCGAACATCGACTTCGATATCATTGCGTCCTAAGGCTTCGATAAATTCATTGTAATTACCGATGTTGTTCGCGTCTTCGATCAGCATTACGCGAGCTCGGCCGCGAGCATAAGTAAACGCAGTGGCTCGATTATTTTGTGGGATGGTGTCTTCCGATTGATCGTCCGCAATGAATTCCGCTTCGTAGGTGTAACCGGCCGTTTGATCGATCTTGTGTGGAATCGGAACGACGTTGACTTCGCGGTCGAGGGTGTAAGGCGAATCAGCGAGGACTTCGGATTGACTGCCGATCCGCCGCACGACTCGCAATCGCCCAGCGATGTCCTTGGGTGCCTCCCCGGCGGATTGGAAGCGATTGATCACAACTCGGGCATCGACCGTTTGCCCTTGGCGAACATATCCGGGGATATCGATTTTCTCGACGAGGACTTCGGAATTCGAATCGAGTCGGACCGGGACCACATCGATACCGATGCCAGATTCGGCCAATCTCTTTGCCGCAGGTTGAGCGGAGCCGAGGGTCTGATTGCCATCGGTGAGGATCACAATTCGCTTTGCGGAGTCTTCGAGAAACGTTGCTGCTGCGAGCTTCAGAGCGCCTTCAAGGTTCGTCGCATCAGCTTTCCCGAAGTTGCTCTCCGGTTTCGAAAGAGGTGGAAGGTTCTCATCCAAGGGGGGGATTTCAATGGATGCCTCTCGTCCAAACAGGATCAGTCCCGCTCGATCGAATCGGTTTTCACGACGGAATTTTTTTACACTTTCGATGGCATATCGAAGCATCAACTGCCGTTTGGGAAGCGGGATCGAATCGCTTTGGTCGAGCAAATAGATCACCGTTTGCCGATCGCTAACCCAAATCCACTGCACCCCGGCGAGGGCAAGAATGATCAGCAACAGAACGGCGCTGCGCAAGATCAATGCCAACCATTTTCGCGTCGGCCCTAAGCCTGCTAGAGAACGACTGCCGATCCACCAAGCCCAAGGGATAATCGCCAACAACAGCAACATCCAAGGGTACTGAAAACCGAATTGGAAATTGCTGAACATAAAGTGCCGAGACGAAAGTGAGACTTGTTCATCAAGCCGCAGTGGTAGGGATTGAACAGCAAACCGATTGGACAGCAGAAATCAATTTCCGGGTGATTCCACTCTGCGTAATTCGGTTCTGTGTACAGGATGAGCAGGGTGCATTATGGTCGATTGGGCAAGCAAAATGCAATTGGGCAAGCAAATTGCGGTAGATATTACGGTAGAGATTAGAGATTACGGTATAGATTACGGTAGAGATTGCAGGAGAGTCAGAGAGATTGCGGGAGAGCCGGGGAGTATTTGGGACACTGGCGAGCATTTTCTAAACTGGACCAACTAGGAAACGGGGCCACCTAAGAAACACTTTCGGCCCAGTACGCAACATTGCTGGTTGTTCCTTCAAATAGGGCTTTGCCCCTTGAGAAGACGCCCCCGGAAATCGATCCGTGTAGGTTTTCGACGGTTCTGTTTAGGATTTCGATTGGGGGAAGTCTTTGGCGAGGGAGGGATCTAACGCCGGCGGGCAGGCCGTGGTTACTTCAGGTGGGGACAAAAGTATCGAATCGTTGTTTCACCGTCGAAAAGGATCTGTTAGAATTTGGTGAAGCAGGGGTCAAAAGATCGTTCGATTCCATCGACGGTTGACCTCAAAATTTTCCATTGCTTGATGATTGACCTATGACACTGTTCGTTTCTGCACTCGTTCTTGCTTTCCTGGTGTTGGCCGGGATCGTATGGTTGGCTTTCGGGCCTCCGTCGGCGAGTTTTGGAACGATGCAACCTCGGACATCTGATCCCATCGCTTCCATAGCGGTGACGGATTCCGCTGTGTTAGACGCTTCTTCGCACACTTTCGCCGACGGTGCCCCAAGGCTTGCGAATCTGATGCTCTCGGTGCATGCACCGGAGGAAAATCAGTATATCGCGGGACGAAAAGGGTATGCGGAGCATGTGCGGACACGTATTGACTCCTCGCATTTGCACCTCGGTGGAACAATATCCTCGGGGCCGCATTGCGCTCACGGGGGGCATTCCCCCACTTCAATGCGCAGGGTTTAGGTAGGTCGAAGGATCAAGGGATGGAAACGGATCGAAGCTCATTGAGCGGCGTTATTCGTTTACCCAAGAAAGAAATCCTCGCGTGACCCGATACATTCTCTCTCCGTTCGGAAATCCAGCCCATTCCCTTTGCTTGTTCGGACTTCCAGTCGCCTCTTATTTTTCCGACCGCCTGTGGATCATCCACTTGCCGTTGGCACAAACCGGGGGCTCCAATAGCATCCTGTTTGCCATCATCGGCCTGGCCCTCGGTGCGGTCGCCATGTTTGTCGCTCAACGGATGCTAGGCCAAGATGCCCGCACCCAATCCCAACGTATGCTTGAACAAGCCAAGCTCGACGCAGAGAACTTGGTCAAGAAATCTGAATTGGAGCAGAAAGAGAAGCTTTTTAAGCTGCAGACGCAGTTCGAGCAGGATCTGAAAAAACAACGAGACGAGATTCGCGACCGGGAAAATCAGCTTGCTCAACGCGAGCAGGGAGCCAAACAAGCCGTCGAAGACCTCAAGAAACAAGAGCGATTCGTTGAATCAAACCAACGCAAACTCTCCGAGAAACTCGACGATGTCACCAAGAAATCCGACCAGTACAACAAGCTCATCACTCAAGCCCAATCCGACTTGCAACGAGTAACCGGGCTTTCGAAGGAAGAAGCAAAGCAGCAATTGATGAGTTTGATGGAAAAGGAGCTCCAGGGTGAGCTCGGATCCGTGATCCTCAAACATGAGAGGAAGGTAACGGAGATCGCTCAACAAAAAGCGCAAGATATCCTTCTGACCGCGATGCAGCGCTACGCTTCCGCACAAACTTCCGAGAGCACCACATCTACGATCGATATCCCCAACGACGACATGAAGGGCCGAATCATCGGACGAGAAGGGCGCAACATCCGTGCGTTCGAGAAGTCCTCTGGTTGCGATTTGATCATTGACGATACGCCCGGCGTGGTCATCGTCAGTGGTTTCGATCCAGTGCGTCGTGAAGTCGCTCGGCAATCGATGGCAAAGCTCGTCGCTGATGGTCGAATCCATCCAACGCGGATTGAAGAGATCGTCGCTGCTACAGAGAAAGAGATGGATGCCTTCATTCGACGCAAGGGTGAGGAAGCAGCGCAGGAAGTCAACTTGCAGGGTTTTCACGAACGTGTGATCGAAATGCTTGGACGACTCCATTTCCGGACCAGTTACTCTCAAAACGTACTTCGTCACTCGATCGAAGTTGCGTTTCTTTCCGGCTTGATGGCGGAAATGATTGGTCTTAACGGTGCTCTCGCCCGTCGTTGCGGCTTACTGCACGATATTGGAAAAGCTGCCGACCACGAGCTTGAAGGTGGTCACCCAAAAATTGGTGCTGATTTGCTCAAACGAAGTGGCGAGAACGAACATGTCGTGCATGCCGCACTCGGTCACCACGACTTACTCACTACGGAATACCCGTACACCTTACTCGTCGCCACTGCGGACGCTTGTAGCGCGTCGAGGCCCGGAGCACGTCGCGAATCCTTGGAACGGTACGTCAAACGGATGGAAGAGCTTGAGTCAATCGCCAAGGGCTTCCAAGGTGTCGAGCAAGCTTTTGCGATTCAAGCTGGACGCGAACTGCGAGTGATCGTTAGCTCGAAGGACACCGATGACTCGATGGCAGCGAAAGTATGTCGCGACATCGCGAAGGCCTTCGAAGAGCAGCTGACCTATCCTGGCGAGATCAAAGTCACCGTGGTCCGCGAAGCGCGTTTTGTCGAGACCGCACGCTGATCAACCAGTAGGTATCGCATACGATCACTGCCGCGAAGAGACAAAAGACTAGTCCTAGCCAAAGACTACCGGTCCAAGCGAACCAGCCAAGGCCCAGCAGCAACAAATCCCACCAAGGACGCTGCTGGAGCCATGCTCGGTACTTCAAGCAGATCCCAAGATAACCGACACAAAGAATGATCGGGATTGCCGCAAAAACCCATTGAGGCCAATGCGGGACGTTCAGCCAGCTTCTAATAAAGGTCGGTAGGTAAACCTGATTCGACCATTGTTCAAACCAATCATACTGCTCAAACCGATCAATGTGTCCAACGCTTTCGGTACTCGATGTACTTGAAGTTGCTCGACTACCTGAAGTTGATTGTCCTGAAGTTGATTGTCCGCCAAGCCCCAGGCTTGCATCGAATGTGGAGTAGGGCCCGAGGAGTTGCCCCCAGCGCGCGAAGTCGACGGTAAGCTCATCGGTGAGCCCGACGGCCATTTCATCACCGACTGTTCTTTCGTTAGCCGATAAACCAATCGCTGTTGGACCGTTGGACAATACACCGTCGGCCGTTAGCTTGATCAAGCGATCGATACAGGCTTTCGAACGCTTCGCTGCCAGATTTACGACTCCGCGGTCTTGCCGGCGGAGCGATTCGGAATCCAAAAATCCTTCCCATTGTTCGAGACGCAAAGCAATCGACTGAGCCTCGCTTAAGTATTTTCTCGACTTCACACCGCTATCCTGGCCCTGTTGGCTATCGTAAATGACCTCGAGCTCAAACGTATTCACCGGGCTCGAGGTTCCGTAAGCTGGTAAAGCCGATGTGTGAATCCTTCGAGCGTCGAATCCTTTCAAGTTGCTCGGTTGTGCGCCGAAACGAAGCGATGGGGAAGTAGGCTCCATGCGAGGTCCGGTCTCGAGCCAATATTCGAAGTAGTTTAGTTTCCCAAGTCGGGGAAACTCGAGGGTGATACCGTTTGCTGATTCAACAAATGGGACACTGCGACCATTAATACAAACCCATTGAGGGCGAGAGCCTGAAGGAACAGATAAATCTATCTTCAGCGTTGGTTCGGCTGAGATACTAGTGGAATCCGAACCCTCATACGAAACCCAGAACTCGCTGTAGATTGAATCAGGTGTACTGTGGTGAGCTTCAAGCAGAATGGTTGGTTGAATTGACGGAGCATTGGGTTTGAGTTCCGAGAGGGAATCCTTGGAATCCTCGCGGATCAATTCGAACACATTTGGATCCAACCCTAATCGGGTGAGGATTTTTTCCGCCGCAGGATTCACTGCTGCAATTTCATCTTCTCGAATGCGAACAAACCACATCGGAGAACGGATCCCATCGACTCGAATATCGCGAAGAGATGCCCATTGGGTACGTGCAGTTTCATTGTTATCGGTGGCTGATGGCAGTAGATCGATTTCAAAGTCGACTTGCGATTCGGAAGGTGTAGGTTCGCGATCCGAAGGGAGGCCGGGGTATTGGGGGCGATCGATTTGAACCGTCGCTTGGTCCCAGAGCATCGAGGGCAATTCACGAGAGAGTTCAGCATTTTGTCGAACGATGCGAATGTCCTTCGGGATCGACAACTCAACGTGTTGCCAAGGTTTTGGTGATTGAGTGAGGGACATCCCAACGAGACGAATCGACTTCGAGACATCCTCGATTTCAGTCTGAGGTTCATCGCTTAGAGTCAAATCGCCATCTGCATCTTCCCTTGAGTTGAAGACCGCGGTTTGAGGAGCGGGAAACACCATACTGCGTGCTTTTGAATCATCGATGACGACAAGAATCCCCTCCCAGGCGTTCCGATCGGACTTGATCTGCATATTGCGAAGGGATTCATCGGAGATGTATCCGGACCATAGGGGAGTCTGTGTGCCAGCGCCCCGTTCAGACCGTTTCTCTAGGAGAGGATCTGTGTAGAGAACATTCCACGTTCGATCAGCCGATAAGCTAACTCGGCATTCCTTAGAATTCCAACCGATCCACTGCATTTCGGGAATAGGCACGTTTTGAGCATCAGCGAGTTGTGCATCAAGTGCGTAACTTGCGGTGATCCGCATTTCGTTCGAACTCTCGGAGTTTCGATCGAAAAAGACTTGTGTATAACCCGAATTACCAATCACCCAAGATTTATGCTCAACAGAACCGTTAACGCCAGAAATCTGATCGATTTTTAGATAGGCTGGGTAGGAGAAGAGCAGGGGATCTTGATTGCCAATCGGGCCCGAAGACTGAATTCGCCAGATTGCCGAAGCGGACCGCTCGCCGAGAAAAACAGAGCAGTCCGCATCCAAGTCTTTATCTCGCAACGCCGTCTGTTTGCGTAGAACTCCGAAACCGCTATTGATGGGAATTCGAAGGTTTGTCGATAGCGGAAACTCGCGAAGCTCCGGCCAATCCAATCGGTCCTTTGCATTGATTGCCGGGATCCAACTGCTGATACTATCCAAGCTCCAGGTCGATCCGGCAACTCGCGAATAGCGCAGAGTTCCTTGGCGAACACGACGGTCTCT
>JBJONT010000090.1:0-6375 GCA_046051705.1 Planctomycetota bacterium
AGAAACAAGGGGACTTCGAATCCGCCTTGCGAGCACAACGCAAAGCAGTCGCCCTCGAGCCACATCAACCTTCGCTGCAACGCGCTTTGAAGCGTTTCGAAGAAAAGGCAAAAGAAAAGCGAACTCAAAACGCTCCTGCAACCAAGCCCTAACAGATCCTAATAGATCTTGATAGATGGGACTTCTCGCATCGATCGATCGCCAGATTAGCTTCGATCACACGTTAAACGCAACGCGCTAAACTCAACACGTTTATCACAGCGCGCTAAACTAAATACCGCAAACGCAATACTGCATACTCAATACCGCATGCCGAGCCTCGGCTTCGCGGTTGATCTTCATGGCGCTTCGGGAACTTTAGTGGCTGGAATTGATTTGCATCGGTTTTTTGCAGCCCCGTGTTCGTGCTCAATGAAACAGCGCTCGCGCTCAGTGAAACGGTGCTCGTGCTCAGTGAAACGGTGCTCGTGCTCGTAATCGAAAGCACCCCGTAACGGTCTTATGTTCGTTCAACACACGACCTAACATTGAAGGAAACAAACCTGGGCCCGAATCGCAATTGAGCCTTGATGATGCCAGCGAGCCATGACCATGCCGCAACGCATCGGCTTCTCCACGAGTCTCGGCGGTTCTTCGCGCCGAGACTACTTCATGCTTGCGCAAGGACTTTGCTCACGTCCTCAAACTACTAGTTCTCCCCAAACTACTCTTTCGTGTCGCTCGAGAGCAATCGGATCGAATTGCCCCCATCGTTGAGCAACAGCCCTGCATCGCGGTAGATATCCAGTTTCTCGCGGGTGTCCTCGATGTCGAGGTTACGCATCGTAAGCTGACCGATGCGGTCCGTTGGAGTAAACTCCCCTTTGCCACTCTCCATGGTCAATCGCTCTGGTTTATAGGTCAAGTTCGGACTTCGTGTATCGAGCAACGAATAGTCGTTGCCTCGACGAAGCTCAATCACAACTGTTCCGGTCACCGCACGGGCAACCCAACGCTGCAAGGTTTCTCGAAGCATCAGCGATTGCGAATCGAACCAGCGACCTTCATACAGCAACCGACCTAATCGCCGGCCCATATCGCGGTACTGCTCCATGGTTCCTTCGTTGTGAATCCCAGTAACCAGACGCTCGTAAGCGATGTATAGCAATGCCATCCCGGGGGCTTCGTAGATCCCCCTGCTCTTCGCTTCGATGATCCGGTTTTCGATTTGATCGGACATCCCCAATCCGTGCCGACCACCGATCGCGTTCGCTTCCAACACCAAATCAACGTTGCTGGTGAACGTCTGTCCGTTCAAAGAGACGGGCATTCCGTTCTCAAAGGTGACTTCGACCGTCTCGGGGGTAACAACGCAATCCTGCTTCCAAAACGGAACACCCATGATTGGATCGACAATTTTTATCCCCTTGTCGAGTTGCTCAAGATCTTTCGCTTCGTGTGTTGCACCCCAGATGTTCGAATCGGTCGAATAAGCCTTCTCTTTGCTCATCTTGTAGCCCAAGCCCGCTTTTTCAAGCAGTTCAGACATTTCTTTCCGTCCGCCGAGTTCGCGGTTGAACTGCTCGTCGAGCCACGGCTTGTAGACTTGCAAACTTGGGTTTGCCAAAAGTCCATAACGATAGAAACGCTCGATGTCGTTTCCTTTGTAAGTGCTTCCATCCCCCCAAATATCCACGCCATCGGCCTTCATGGCTTGCACAAGCATCGTTCCGGTGACGGCTCGGCCGATCGGGGTTGTATTGAAGTAAGGCATCCCGGCGGTGGTGATGTGAAAAGCTCCGCACTGCAAGGCGGAAAGCCCTTCGTGAACCAATTGCTCTCGGCAGTCGATCAGCCGAGCTAATTCCGCACCGCATTCCATCGCTCGCTTGGGAATATCGTCGTAGTTAGCTTCGTCCGGCTGTCCCAAATTCGCTGTATAGCAGTAAGGAATCGCACCCTTCGCACGCATCCAATAAATCGCCGCGCTGGTATCGAGACCACCGGAGAAAGCGATCCCGACACGCTTGCCAACGGGCAGTGATTGCAAAATCTTGGACATAAACGCTTTTTCTCTTTCTAAGGGATTCGCACGAATGGGTTGGCGTATAGATGGGCAAACGTACGGGTCGGCAAACGCACCGCCACACGTCTTGAACTTTATTATGCCCCAGGTTGGAATTCCTGCCAAAGGGGAAATTTTGCCTCGGGGGATTCTTCTATTCGAATCGCTTCGCTGATAAGCCGGCTTGCTTCCTCTCGCTTGGAGTCCGAATCGCAGTAAATAACCAACAACTCATCCCCCGCTTCGATGCGATCCGAAAGCCGCTTCTCCATACGCAATCCGACAGAGTGATCGATCGGCTCCCCAGCCTTCTTCCTTCCGCCCCCCATGGCGATGATGGCTTGGCCCAACTTCTGGCCGTCGATGCCGCTGAGAAACCCACCCTTTTGCGCGAGAAAGGGCCGTGGCTTGCCCAACACCCGCTTGGCCTTCAAGTCGCCATGTTGCATGTGGACCATCTGCTCGAAACGCTCGTAAGCCCGACCGCTATCGATGTGCGATTGCAAGATCTTCCTAGCGGATTGCCCATCGGCTGCTTTTTGGGTTTCTAATAACACGCGAGCACAAAGCTCCATCGTGAGTTCCGTCGCATCGGCTGGGCCCTCTCCTCGCAGAATCTCTACCGACTGATCGACTTCGCAAGCATTCCCGACCATGGTACCTAAAGGTTGATTCATGTCGGTCAGCAGGGCCGTGGTCCGAATCCCAGCTCGCAAACCATTTGAACATAGGGATGTCGCAAGCTCCTTGGCGCGTGCAAGCGTTGGGAGGAAGGCACCCGAGCCGAACTTCACATCCAACACCAATGCATCGAGGGTTTCAGCGATCTTCTTCGACATGATGCTTGCCGTGATCAGCGCGATCGAAGGGACCGTTCCGGTAACATCTCGCAACCCATAGAGTTTCTTGTCCGCCGGAACAAGCTTTTCGGTGGCACCGGTGATAAAGCATCCGATTTGACGAAGCTGTTGCTCTGAGGCCGCCTCGCTTAAGTCGCATCGGTATCCGGGGATGGCTTCTAATTTATCCAGGGTTCCACCGGTAATCCCAAGTCCACGACCACTGATCATGGGAACATCCAAGTCACAGCAGGCAAGCAGAGGAGCGAGGATCAGCGAAGTCAGGTCCCCTAGCCCGCCCGTGGAGTGCTTATCGACACGCGGTCGATCTGAGACACGACGAAGCCGATCGCCAGTGGCGATCATCGCATCGGTCAATTCCGACGTTTCCTCGGAGTTCATTCCTTGAAAAAAGATCGCCATAGCCAAAGCGGCCATCTGGTAATCCGGCACGGTGCCTGCGGTATATTCCGAGATAAAGGATCGGATTTCACTGCGAGTGAGGCTCTCCCCATCACGCTTCTTGGAAATGACAACTGCTGGAATCAACGGAGAGTCTCTGTCTTGGATTCAGGGAATATACTGGACGAGCAAGGCTAGACGTTCGAGAATACTAATGAAGGGTAGTGAACTTCGCCCACCGGCGTTGATGGAAGCATACCAAAATTCACTTCCAAATGAAAACTGCATAAAGAATCCAAAAGAAGGCTGCGTAACGGCCGATTTCGGGATTTCCAGCGATGCCAACGAACACGTCAAAGAAGTCAACAGACACACCAGCAAGGAAGTCACTTGTGAACCAAAACCGCATTGCACGGGCCTCAGCAAGCTTGTTTCTATCCCTTATCGCGTCGGCGTTGCTTCCTATCGAGCCTGTATCTGCCGATGACCTTGAACTTCAGCAGCTCGCCAAGAGCCAAGCCAAGAGTTTATCGATCGCTTTTCAAGCGGCGGCGACGAAAGCCCAACCGGCGGTTGTGACCGTGTTAGCCAAGCGTGCTGATGTCGATGCGACTTTGGACGAGCTCGATTTGCTCGACAGCAACTCAGCGAGAAACTTCAACATCGGATCGGGTGTAATCCTCGATGCGAAGGGTTTGTGCGTAACGAACCATCATGTGATCAAGGACTCCAAAGGGATCCGCGTTCGGCTAGCCGATGGGCGGGAGCTTACGGGAAGCAATCCGGTTAGCGATCCGTCGAGCGACTTAGCGATTTTCCGGATCCAATCCGAAGAGGATTTACCGCATGTAGCCATTGGCAATTCCGATGGACTGCATATTGGGGACTGGGTGTTAGCCATCGGCAGTCCGTTTGCTTTGGATCAAACCGTGAGCGTTGGTATTATCAGTTCGAAGGGCAGGGCGCTGAATCGGCTAGTCGAAGGCCAGTTGTTACAGACCGATGCGGCGATCAACCCGGGAAATTCCGGTGGAGCTTTGGTCGACATTGAAGGGGAGTTAGTTGGGATCAACACAGCGATCATGACCACCAGTGGATCGTTCCAAGGTGTTGGTTTTGCGATTCCAAGTTCGCGGGTGCAATGGATCACCAGTGAGTTATCCGAGGTGGGTAAAGTACGGCGAGCGAAGGTTGGAATGCGGGTCGAACCGATGACGCAGGAGCAAGCAAGAGAGTTGAAGTTACCGGTACGAGGTGGGGTAACTGTACTACGGATCAATCCGGACAGTCCGGCATTCAAAGCAGGCTTGCAGATCGACGACGTGATACTTGAGATTGCCTCCCAGCGAGTCTTTACCCCTGAGGATTTCCGCAGCATTGTCGAGCAACTGCCGGCCGACAAACCTTACCCTCTGACCCTCATGCGAGGCTTGGAGAAGATCTCCCTCGAAATCACTCCAGTCATCGCGGACTAGAACAGATTCCAAACTCGTTGGTAATACTACATTCCCCAGAGAAAAGTACCGCAGCGTTTATACGAATTGTAGGGTACATCTAGGTATGTTGCCTCCTAAACAATTCTCAGCTTTAGGATCTCCTCTGCTGGTAGTGCGGGCATGCATGCCCGCACTACCAGCAGTTTTTCCATTCGTACGACCAAGCTTCGCTCATGGGACAAGAAGTTCCGAGACTCTCCTCGCTTCGTCACATCCTTCTACAACACGAGCATCCGGCTACTCATCATGCGACTTGTAGTCCACCCCTGTGTAGTGCGGGCATGCATGCCCGCACTACACAGCAGTTTTTCCATTCGTACGACCAAGCTTGGCTCATGGGACAAGAAGTTCCGAAACTCTCCTCGCTTAGTCACATCCTTCTACAACACGAGCATCCGGCTACTCATCATGCGACTTGTAGTACACCCCTGTGTAGTGCGGGCCTGCATGCCCGCACTACAAAGAGAATGTACGCCCGCGATGTAAAGGAAGTTGGTGTAGAACGTTCACAGCGTATTGGGACCTAGTTATCCAAACGATCTGGAGCGGTTCCTGTTCCGACAAAGTCGGTCAGGTCGTTAACGCTTGCGAAGAACCAGTCTTGGTTCAACCCACCGGTCAACGAATCGGCATCGGTATCTGCAAACACCGTATCGGTGATCGCATCAGCCGGATTGCTGTTGAAGAAATACGCCCCGTTGTTGCGAGTCCCGGTTCCGTTGCCCCAGATGTTCGAGGTGCGTTGAGCGAAAGTCCTCGCGGAAGTCCATTCAGAGTGAATCGCCTTTAGAGCATCCCAGTTGGTGTCGAATGCGGTGCGACCAGAGATAAGCAAATCGTCCCCGTTAGCACTTTGCAACAGGTCAGCACCGGTACCGCCGATGAGCAGATCGCGTTGGCTGCCACCAACCAACGTGTCATTACCTGCTAAGCCGACAAGCACCGCCGCTTTCGATGTAGAACCACGAAGCGTGTCGTTGCCACTTCCACCTGTTACCATTTGAATGTTACTGGTCACTCCGGCTACCGCAGTCGAATTGGCCGCAGTGGCAACAGATAAATTAACCGTAACACCCGTCGTCCACTGTGCGTAACTCAGCGAATTAAAGCCGGTACCCGTTCCACCATTAAGCAATCCACTAAGTGATCCTGCTGGCAAAATCTCGAACGCATCGTCTCCGGTACCTCCCGTCAATCCGTCGACCCCACTAAAGGCGATGGTTGCGACACTTGGGATCGATAGTGTTCCGCCGTTTGCGGCATTAACGGTCCAAGTAGCTACTCCACTGGCCAAGGACGGACCAGTCAATGTGTCAGAACCAATGCCACCGACAATCGTGGATACGTTTGCATAAGCGACAGAATTGACAACGATTTGCCCCAGGTTATTCACGGCCCAAGCGGTTGTTGTGTTATTCACACGGGTCACCTTCGAGCCAGCTACACCGTTGCCGGTAATAGTTTCCAAACCAACATAACTGCCAACGATACCCGGAACGGTGCTCGCCGTTGCATCAACACGGAAATCCAATGCAGCGGTTTTCGATGACAAATCCAAGGTATCGACGACGCCTGCTGCTGTACCTCCTGTGAG
>JBJONT010000091.1:0-6793 GCA_046051705.1 Planctomycetota bacterium
CGGAATGTGGTTCGCGGCGAGACGGGGTGGGACCAAATAGTTCCAGTCGATTGTTGGCGATCGTTGGAACCGAGCGCGAGTTGAGGACTTCGACGCAGATGGCGTTCTGGCTTGCACCTGATGAATTCTCCTTTGGTCGCAGCGCCTTGAATACGAAAGTCCTGTCGGATCAAATTTTGCACAAACGGATTCGACTTGGAGTGTATACCGATCCGCGTGTCATTGAAGTCGCGATGACCCTTCAGACACCAGCGACGCAATTGCATCGCTTCGTGCAATATGAGGTACTCACGGGCTATATGCCTGAGTGTTTCTCGAAATTCTACGGACTCGATTCGAAGTCCGGCGAACTCGTTGAACTCAGTGATGGGCCTGGTGAACAGGCGATGCCGATTGTCTTTAGTACCGAGGACAATCGGTTTGCGATGGGGGCGTTAGCGATGGGCAGGCCTGATTGGATAACGGAGCCGACGGGTTATGGGAGGTTTCGATTCGAGCAGGAGCGGGTGGTGAAATGGAATGTTGTCATGCGTTATCGAAAAGCACCTGAGTTGGATCGTTTTCAAGCGTGCTTCCGAGTTTGTGTGGTGGTGGGTGGATTGCAAGAAGTTCGCAGCGCGATGAAATCGCTACAGGATGGCACGCTGGCAGAGGTGGCAGAGCCAGTGGACTCAAAACCGAAATAATCGCTTCAATGCGATTGATCGGAAGTTTCGCATTGATCGAGCGATCGATTTTTGGATTGCTCACGCTTTTCTTTAATGCCCCCAATTATTGCGAGGTACGTTCCATCGAGGTGATTTGCGCCTCGAGTGAAAACTCTTTCTAAGAGCTTTTTCAACTACTTTGCTCTGGCCTTGAATCATGCTGCGAAACTTTCTCAATGGAAAAAGGAGAACCTGTAGAAGGGGTCTGCTCGCCTTTTGGGTAAGTGTTCGCCGAGCGATGGTTGTAGGGTTTCTTGTCGCCCTATGCTTGGGGTTAGTTGGTTGCAAGACGTTGACCATTCCTGCCATTAATCCGAATGGTGGAACGATTTTTTCGGGGCAGACCACCACGTTGGTCTCGCCGCATGGGCCTGCGAGCGGCTATCCATCACAGGGGCCAGCGTATCAAACACCTCCGGAACCGAAGAAGTGTATGCATGGGGTTCCGAGCGGTTCGGGTGGGAAAGTTGGTGGTGGTTGCAAGTTGTGTGCAGGTGGGCATGAGTCGGCGAACGAAGCACGCGCACGATGTGGTGAATTATTGCTAACACCTACGAAGTTAGTTGCTCCGGTTGGTGGGGAAGTGATCTTGCTTGCGGGGATCTGCGGCAAGGATGGGATGCTAGTAACGGGCGAGCCCATTGAATGGATGCTGTCTCCCGAGAGTGTTGGGCAGATTATGGAAGTAGGGGATGATGCGAAAGGGCAGCGGCATCATCTTTTCAAGAAGCATGCAGACACGGCGGCGTCTGGGAAGCTTGATGTGGATTTCGCCAGGGGGCTTACGAGCCGCGAGGCGGGGAAGATCACCCGAGGCACATCGAAGACCGAAGATGATTTGCCGATACGCAAGGGACAGACTTGGTTGAGTCTATCAAGTCCAACCGAAGGGGTTTCGAAAGTAACGGTGATGGCTCCCGAGAGTGATGCTTGGGACAAGCGGCGGCAGACAGCGACAATTTATTGGGTCGATGCAAGGTGGGAGTTTCCGCAACCGCAGCAAGCGGTAAGTGGGCAACCGATAACATTGGTGACGAAGGTGCAGAGGGCGGATGGATTGGTGCCCGCAGAAGGTTGGTTAGTGCGTTATCGCAGTCTCAATCCTGAGGTTGCGAGGTTTATGCCGCAGTATGGAGAGGTCTTTGAGAAGAATGTCGATCGCAACGGCAATGCTGTTGTGGAATTGGTCAATATGCTGCAACCGGGAAGCATTACCAAGACGAATGCGACTGCATTGATCGAGGTCGAGGTCGTGCGTCCATCGCAGGCGAGTGAGAACATGCCCGAGTTACCGCTAGGGCGCGGTACGGTTCAAGTTACATGGACTTCACCAGAGTTGAAGTTGCAGGTCGCGGGCCCTGAGGTAGCGGTACCCGCGCAGCCGTTGGCTTATACGGCTACGTTGGAGAACGATGGTTTTGCGCAAGCAGAGAATGTGGTTTTAACTTTAGCGATCCCCAATGGGATGGTTGTTAAGAGCGCAACGCCAACACCTTCGCGGCAAACGGCATCGAGTATGTCGTGGGATGTGGGTGTATTGGGGCCGCGTCAAGCGTTAGACGTTCAGGTGGTCACGGAAGCGGCCGCGGAGATGGATGCGCGGGTTGTATTTGAAGCGAGTGCAGCGCCGGGGATAAAGAAGAATGCAGTGATTTCCACGTTGGTGCAAAAGCCACAAGTGACCTTGAGCATCAATGCGGATCCGACGACGACACAAGTTGCGGTTGGAGATCTAGCTACGTTTAACATGAAGGTTGCCAATACGGGAAATCAGACTATTACCGATTTGATCGTGTTCCTTGAGGCACCTCCAGGTCTTTCGCATGCTCGCGATGGAGCGAGGGAGGTTTCGAGGGCTGTAGGATATTTAGCACCTGGTCAATCGGTTGATTTATCAGCTCAGTTTTTGGTTGAGCGTGAGGGGGATTTGAGTCTCAAGGGGACCGTAAGGTCCGCGAATCAAGTGTTAACGGGTTCGTCGGCGAGTGTGCGAGGGATTCCTGGTATGCAGAAAGTGCCGCAAGTCGAATTGGACATGCGGGCATCGACGGGAGCGAATCCGATCGCAGTCAATACGGCGACTTCGGTTCAATTGTTCGTTCGGAACACGGGGCCAGTAGCGGTGCGGAATTTAACGATTTCAGTTCAATATGATTCGGCGTTGAATCCTTCGGGAGCATCCGCAGGTTTCGAGCCCAGTTTTGCGAACCAGACACTGCGTTGGAAGTTGCCGGAGTTGCCCGTTGGTACGACGACGGAGTATCAGGTGAACTTTGTAGGTGCGAAGGGTACTAACGATGCGCAGGTGGTAGGCGTAGTGGAATCGGCAGATCGTGCGGTGCGTGTGATGAGGAATGTAGGGATCCCGATTGCAGCAGGGGCGGCAGGAACAGGGGCTGGCGCAGCAGGTGCTGCAGGAGCAGGGGTTGGGGGGCCAAGTATGCCAGCGGCGTCACCGCCAACCGGGATTGGGGGAGCGGCAAATCCACCGTTGGGTGGGCCGGCTGCGGTGCCTAACACCGATCTGTTGGTTTCGATTGAACCTGTAAGTCGGTCGGCAAGGTTGAATGAGCAGTCGGACTATATTATCACTGTTCGCAATAACTCCACGATCAATCAGCAGCAGGTGGAATTGTCGCTGGAGGTGCCTGAGGGGCTACAAGTCACGGATGTGCGTGGTCCAACGCAAGCGGGGTATCAGTTTGACGAAGCGGGCCGGATTTTGAGGATGGAAGCCATCCAGACCTTGCGTCCCGCAGATCAGGTGAATTACCGAGTTGTTTTCTTGCATCGCTTGGTAGGGCAAGGCAAATTGGTTGCTAATGTGAAGTCTGGTAATGCACCAAATCCGGTCAGTTCCGCATCGACCATTGTGACGGTGGGGCCATCCGAAGGCAACTAATCGACTGAGTTCTGCTTTTCGGCCTATCTTAGTGGCCGTATACTCATGTTGGACACTGGCGGTGTGTGCCAGTGTTTCTTAGATGAGCTGGGTGAGTCTAGAGGAAGGTCTTTGCGATGGCTGCGCAATGGGAAAATTCTGTGAGAATGATTAGGTGGCTATGCATCTGCCGTTCGATGGTCTGTTTCTCGCTGATTCTCGTTGTCATGGGCGGTTGCGATTCATCGAAGAAAAGTTCGGTGAGTGAATCCATTGCTGGTGTCGAGGGGGGAGACGGATCTTTGAAGAGTCAGCGGTCGGCTTTGCAGGACTCCACGAAGCAACCGGTTAAGTTAGTGGTTGGGAATCGCAAGACGTTTGATCGTTGGATTGAGCAGCATCGAGGTAAGGTTATTTTGGTCGACTTTTGGGCGACGTGGTGTGGGCCTTGTGTTGAGCACTTTCCGAAGACGGTAGCTTCTCATGCAAAATATGCTCAGCGCGGCTTGAACGTTATTACGGTAAGTATGAATGAGCCCGAGGAGCACGACGCAGTTTTGGCGTTTCTTGAACGCAACCAAGCGACGACGGAGAATCTGCTTACGGAGTATGGGGCCGGGGGAAGTTTTGTAGAAGCTTTTGAATTACCAGGAGAGATACCCTACTGTTTGCTCATTGATCAACATGGAGATATCCGCTTTCGCTTCAGCGGTGATCCTGAGGGTATGAACGATTGCGAACGGCTCGATCAGATCGAAACACGCATTGAAGAATTGCTCGGTGGTACATGAGAACCAGCATTGAGATAGGCTCGTTGGTTTTGGTGGCTCTATTGTTTAGTTTTTTCGGTGCTGGCAGAAGCGTAGGGGAGGGGATTCAAGGCGATCGCTCCCCGGTGGACTTGGTAGTCGGTCCCAATTCGCACGAAGGGAGTTGGATCGTTACCGTCAATCAGGCCTCTGATTCCGTATCTTTGGTGGATATCGCTAGTGGAAAGGTATTAGACGAAGAGTTAGTCGGAGATTATCCGACGGGGATTGCCTTGCATCCGACTTTGGATCGGGTGTATGTGACAGCAAGTTACTCCGGAACGGTGCATGCGTTCAGTGTGTCGGATGGTAGGCTCGAACCAGCAGGGGTATGGAATATAGGTAGTCAGCCCACTGGATTGGCGATTACCGGCGATGGAGAACGCTTGATGGTGGCGTTAACCGATAGTGACGAGGTTGTCGAGCTAGGGTGTCTTAACGGGGAGGTGCTACGGAGGATTCCGGTGGGGCGATGGCCCAGATCGTTAGCTTTGTCGAAAGATGGACGGCGGATGGTGGTAGGTACGAGCGGGGATCGTGGCATTTCGGTGGTTGATTTAGATGCTGGCAAGATGGTGCATTTGGATCGGTTCGTCGGATTGAACATCGGGCATATGCAGCTATCAAGCGATGGTGAGCATGTTTATTTTCCTTGGATGGTCTATCGCCGTAATGCGATCAACGAGGGGAATATTCGGCTCGGGTGGGTGATGGCAAGTAGGCTTGGGCGGATAGGTTTTGGGGATGATGCAAGGCGTGAAGCGATATCGCTTGATCCGCCGAGGCAAGCGGTGGCAGACCCACATGGAATATGTTTGACTTCGGATGATTCATCCGTGGTGATTTCCGCATCGGGGACGCATGAGTTGTTGGTGTTTAAATTACCGGGTTTGCCTTTTCAGGATCGAGGCAGCACGGACCACTTACCTTCGGAATTGATGCCTTCGCCACGATCCGAGCGGGACATTAGCGAAGATCGATTTTACCGAATTGAGATCGGTGGGCGTCCGATGGGGATTCGGATGGGTCAGGATAACAGAACGGTCTTTGTTGCGAACTACTTGGATAACTCCGTGCAGATCGTAGACATTCAACAACGCAAGCTTGTTCGTCGGATTGAGTTAGGGAGCAATCCGGAAGTGACAGAAGTTCGTCGAGGCGAAGCCATATTCTATGATGCGAAACGAAGTTTAGATCAGTGGTATTCGTGTCACAGTTGTCATTACTTGGGCGGTAGTAACTCAGTGAGTATCGATACGATGAACGATGGTTCTGCGTATACCTTTAAAACAGTTTTGCCTCTGTATGAATTAGACCAAAGTGGGCCTTGGACGTGGCATGGCTGGCAGGGGGATTACCTAGATGCGATGAAGCACTCTTTAAGAACGACGATGTTAGGGCCGATTCCAAGCGAGGAAGACGCGCGAGCGGTTGGAGCTTTTCTGGCGGGGTTGAAAGCTCCACCTAGGGTTCCAAAAGTGGATTCGACTCTTGATCGCAGTCCACAAGACGAGGCGGCTAGGCGCGGAGAAGCGATATTCAACAGTTCCAAGGGTGGGTGCGTCGAGTGTCATAGCGGAAGTGGAATGCAGGATGCAAAGATTCACGATTTGGGATTAGGTGCTAGCGGTGACGAGTATGCAGGATTCAATACGCCCTCGCTGCGGGGAGTGTCTCGAAAGGTTTTGTATTTGCATGATGGCCGTTACGATACGTTAGAGGAAGTGCTTCGTGGGGATCATGCACCGCATCGTGTCCGAGGTGATGAATTAAGCGAAGAGGAATTCGAAGACTTACTCGCTTATCTTAGGACGCTTTAAGATTTGCAGTTCTCAAAAAATAACAGTCACAGTTCTGTCTTGAGTGGAATGATTCGGGAGTGAGGATAGCTTGAACCAACGCAAGCCAGTGATACACATCGGGATGCCGAAGACGGCGACAAAGACGTTTCAGCAGCGGCTATTTAGCAAGCATAGTGAGGTTTTCTATCTGGGCTTTTTCTTTGGATCTGAAATCAAGGAGAGCAGGTCGGTGGATTTTATTCGTAAGGTTGAGGCTGTGA
Organism: Planctomycetota bacterium; assembly: GCA_046051705.1. GTDB lineage: Bacteria > Planctomycetota > Planctomycetia > Pirellulales > Pirellulaceae > JBKCUI01. Next base: position 6,460 of record JBJONT010000091.1, read on the forward strand.
TGGAGCAGATCGCCTACGAGCATATTCGCCAGCCGGATTATGCGTTGTGCGATCGATTGATAAAGGAAGTCTTAGACGAACCCGGTGCGCACGGTAAGGTTCCTGTATGGTCGTGGGAGGCTTGTTCGACCGACAAATTGAATAGTAGGAGAGCGAGAGCGACGAATCTCAAACGAGTGTTCGCAGATGCTAAGATCCTAATGGCGATTCGTAGTCCACTTTCGCTTTTGGAAGCTTCGTATTTTCAGCAATTAAGACGAGAGAATACTAGGCCGAAGCGTCGTTTCGGTCATGGTCCGTACTACATGGGTATCGACGAGTGGTTAGATCAGTA
>JBJONT010000092.1:0-16731 GCA_046051705.1 Planctomycetota bacterium
ACCTACTTCTTGCGGAAGAAAAATCCCAAGAGGCCCAGAGCAAAGCGCAAGCGCTAGTGAACCAATGGCCAGAGGATCCCGCCCCCTCAAGCGCTCTTCGAAAACTGGTTGCCATCGAACGCAAACTCGATCACCCAACCGAAGAACGCAAGGCTTTAATATCCCTTACAAGCATTGATCCTCACGACTCAAAACCGTTGCTTCGTCTGATCGAACTCGACAGTCAAACCAACGAATACCAATCTGTTGAATCGTGGTGTAACGCACTCCTTGCCATCAATCCAACTCATCAGCCAACCCTTAACAACCTCGCTATCTGCGGTGAGAAGCTTCATAAACCACAAGTGGCCATCGAATCGCTCATGGCCCTCTCAGAACTTGATCCCATCGATCCTTCAGATGTCTTCCTACGCCTGGCCACGGCCTATGAACTTCTATCGAAACAATCCTCGGACGTTAAATCCGAGATTTCAAAGGCGAAACGATACTGTTTGAAAGCACTCGAAGAAGCCCCCCGATTCGACCGGGCCCTGAAGTTGCTGCAACAACTCAACGGCCAAGCTATAACAGAAAGCTCGACCGCTGTAGAACCATCACAGGAATAACCGTTGCTTACGCGGCCCTTTAAATCAAACCCGCGTTCATCAAAGCACTCTTGCCCAATAAGCCTTCAAGTAACCGGTTTCCATACAATGTGTCGCCATCGGATGATCCATCGCAGCAGCGCGACTCTCAATGATCTGCACCACTCGTCCACGACTGCGATGCCCCTCAACAACTTCACCCGTTGTACGGGCTGCTGATTGCACCACGTTCAAGAAAGACGGCCCGTCTAGTAATCCTGCACAACAACAGGTCAAAAGCACCCCACCACGTTTTACGAGCTGAATTGCAAGTCGATTCAAATCCAAATGCTTGCGTGTTCCTTCTTCAAGTTCCGCACGCGATCGAATCAGCTTGGGGGGATCTAACACAACCACATCGTACTGTTTTCCATTGCGAACCATATCACGCATATATGCAAAAGCGTCTGCATGCACATAACGAACGCGCACATCGTTGATATCCGCATTCTTTTTCGCCATCACCAAAGCATCTTCGTCCAAGTCGACTCCCGTTACCTCGCTGGCTCCACCTGTCTTCGCAGCAGCCACCGAAAACCCACCGCTGTAACAACAAACGTCCAATACCGTTCGGCCTGCGGTGTAATGTGTCAGAATCTCGCGATTCTCGCGCTGATCGCAAAAGAATCCAGTCTTGTGCCCCGTTCCAAAGTGGACTCGATAACGAACATCCCCTTCGTGAATCGTCGAATAAGCAGGGAACCCCTCCGAACGACTCCCCTGCCAATGCCCCCCCTCCTGACTCGAAAACTGCGGAGAAGCTTGCACCAACCCGTGCTTGGTTCCCACCAAGGGATGTAAGCGATTTAATATCTCCGACGCGCGATGCGCCATCCCAAGGCTAAATACTTCTGCGCTCAAACAATCTCCGTATCGATCCACTACCAAACCAGGGACACCATCGGACTCCCCATGCAAAAGCCGATATGCATTCGTCCGCTTGGGCAACCCTAACAAGTCATGACGTAAACTCACTGCGTCCTGAAACAATCGCCCCCAGTCCTCATCAGTGGGTACCCCCTCCTGCCAAAAATACAACCGTACCGCAACTTCGGCCCGTGGATTGTAAATCCCATAACCAAACAACTTCGGCTCTGCTAAACGCTGATGCTCTACTTCTAAAGCATAGACCGCGACCCAATCGCCTCCTTGCGGATTCCCCTCGATTCGTTCTAACCTCTTGCGAAAAATATTCGGGTGCCGCGTGGCTCGCTGTACATAAACCCGACCAATACCATCGCGTCCCGCGGGTACCATCGGCTTGTTCTCATAACTCATTAATTTTTCTTTCCGTTGCGGTTTGAATTCCCGTTCCCTATCGACCTTGTAAAGCTAATTCCTCAAGCAATCGCTCCAAAAGCTCAAGCGATTGGTTTTCTAACTCTCCAATCCCATCGACTCGCGATTCAAGAAGCAACTCGGCGATCAATCGCATGATCCGATCAACCTCAGGTACCCTTCCCGAGACCTCATTCTGCTGCCAACGGTCCTCCGGATGGCAGTAGATTCCCTTGGTTCGCAATTCCAACTTCCCATCTTCGGATTCGCTGTAGCTCCAAAGCCCAGACCATCGCGAAGTAATAAGCGATAACTCGCTTTGCCCGACGGCATAAGCAACCGTTTGCCCCAGGGCACTAGAAACCTTCCCGGATAGAGGTTGTTCCTCAAGGTCCACTTCAATCATGTCTGCTTGAGTCCCTTCTGCCTGCAGAACCAAAGACTTAAACATCCCTCCTAAGCCCATTGGTTGAATGAAAACATCTTCGCGACGACCTAAGGACTCTCCTCGACCGATGCGAAGCATCAATGGACAATGAAGCCGCTCTGAGTACCCTTCCCCATCCTCACCAAACTCTCCTCCCCCAAGCCCGATCCGAGCGTGCTCACCAAGCGGGTAGCCTTGCACTCCCGCTAAAGCAACGAAACACTCATCGAGCATCTCCATTCCTTCAAGCAATATGGATAACTCCCCGACTCCTCTGTCCAAACAGATCGCCTGCCCACCGGCTCCCGCCGCAAATCGGAATCTCTCGTCAGGGTCATAATCCTTCGAGAACACCATCTCTGGGCGAATCTTGCCGGCATAAGGCTCAGGATCCCCTTCGTCGCACATCACTTGCCGATACTCTTGCGGCGCATCCCAAATCCCAGCAAGCCCCTTGGCCTGTATCCACAAATACGGTCTCTGATGCTTCGATGAAACCCACAACTCCAAACTTCGCGCGATCAACTCTGCAAACGAAGACTCAAACTCGGCCCCGCCATTTAAAGCAACTTCCACATACCCAGGATGCGATCCAAAACATGGATCGCTATTCCCCTGCTGGGCTATGATCATCCAATTCGATGAATCTATTCCATGCTTCTGAATCGTTTGCAATACATCGCTGGTCGACTTCGAATGCATCCAATATTGATCATACACACAACCACATGCCGCAAACGCGTCCAAGTTGGGCGTAGGCACCAAGGCATTCCCATAGCAACCTACAAGATTAACTCCCCAGCCTTCGATCGTAATCAAGACTCCATAGCCAACTGCGGCAACATCCATGCTTGATTCCACGAACTACTTCGCCTCAATTCCAAACCACTTCTCGAATCCACTACCTGTCCACCGAAACACACCCTGTGCATGCGGGTCGACCACAACGACTTGATTCTCAACCAAGAACAATCCAACGGGATTCTTCAACGGTTCGCCACTATGGACCAACTTCGGTTCTTCACCTAACTTCCAACTCCACACTCCCTTTCGGTATCCATCACTTACCCAAATCTGATCTTCTGCCGTTACAACCACTTGGTGCGGAAAATCAAATATACGACCACTCGTCACCCCCTCGACACTTCCATCGTTGGAAACTTTGAGCAACTGCCGCTCATCTTGAGAGACCACCCAAATCCGATCCGCATAGTCAACAAACACCCCTCTCGGATTGACTTCCGCCAACACCTCAGGAGCCTCACCGACCGACTTCTGCTTCCATAAAACCCGTCGCTCAAGATCGGCGATCAATAACGTCCCATCCTTCATAAAAGCCATATCGGTAGGGATCCCAATCCGACCACCAACTGTTGGAACCCATTTTCCAGCAGCATCCTTGCGGTAAACCTCGCGGGTCGCTGGATCCCCAATGGCTAACTCACCCTCCGGCGAAATTGCCAAACAACGGGCCGCATTCATCGGCTCTCGGTATCGCTTACTCCCCTCGACTTCCAACGTCAACTTGCCATCGAAAAACTTCCAAACCCCAGGGCGATTGCGATCGACAACCCAGACCGCTCCATCCTTGCTAACCGCGGCGTCCAACGGATAAACAACACTCGCAGGACGTGTCCCCTCCTGCGCTTGAATCTGCGTGCATCCGAGTACCAAGCTCCCCAACAGCACGACCACGCCGACCAGCAAGTCACTTTTCCGATTCGTCACGCAAAACATGCCCGGTTTCCCTCCAGCGATTTCTAAGGAACACTTTGCTCGCATTGTATATCAACGAATGAGATTCGTCCCCCAGGATTCCCATCGATGTACCCGATCAGTCTATAAAAACCGCAGGGCAGTCTATAAAAACCGCAGGGCTTTCCATAAAAAAACCGCCGGGATCTCTCTCGATATCCCGGCGGCATCTGTTCAATTCGATTTCAAACCCATTCGTAATACCCAAACTTGGGCAATTACCAAGGCCTCAATTGAGCTTACTCAAGAATCACAGGCGAAACGATCACGTTCGAGTTGTTGTTGTCGTCTTTTGCAACAGTGATGCCAATTGCAGTGAGTCCAGCGAGAGCGGCCAGTGGCAACAATCCACCACCAAAGCTACCACCAACTCCACCGCCACCACCACCACCAGCTGCACCGTAACCACCAGCCATGCCACAGCATCCCGCCATCGGCAACGGACAGCACTCACCTGCGATTTCTTCAGCAATCACTTCTACCGGAGCGCCGATGCAGTCACAAGAAGCCAATTCAACGTTCAACATTGGAATCGCTACTTCTTGCACCGAAGCGTGAACGAACCTTCGTCCATCCGAAGAAATCGATGCACTTGGCTCACCATCCATCGCAGCGTCACTGACTGCAACAAATCCCAAAGCAGCAACCCCTTGTGGGCCAGATGCTACAAACCCGTAGTTGCCTGGCAATACTTCCTCAAACCGATAGTTGCCATTCTCGTCCGTCTTCGTCCTAGCTACTTCCTTGCCAGCCGAAGTCAAATAAACCATTGTTCCAGCGAGACTGCGATCCCCACCCGGTACCGTCACTCGCCCTCGAAGTCCACCTTCGGAATCAATCCCGACCTTGTAGCTGTTGAGAAACTTGCGGGACGTTGCAATCGGATCCTTGTCTACAGCAACACCGTGTGTATCCCTCGGAACCGATCCGCTTCGCAACAAAGAAACCACTCGATCGGTTGCCGGTGTGAGGGAACGAATCTGAATTCCTGTTGGCAAGTGATTTCCAACTCCACCATCAAGCACCGTCAGAGACATAATCGCCAACGTGCTCGGCGTCTCAGCAACAAGCGAATAAACACCTGGTGCAACACTATTGAATTTGAACGAGCCGTCCTCAGCACTTCGAGTGCTAACGATACGCTTTCCACCTGAAATCAAAGAAACATCCACTCCGCTTTGACGAATCTGGCTGTCTCCAGCAGGTGCACCGATCGTGCCCGCAATCGATCCATCGGCTGCTCGATGTACCCACTGGTAATGATTTAACTCGTTACCAATCCCAGCTTGCGCGGCCGGTGTAGACAAAGATTCAGCCGCCCCTTCTTGGGCTCGCAACGTCATCCCGCCCAAGGTCAATGCGCCAAAGACAAAACTTGAGGAAACCAACAGGTTGCGAAACATTCGACGTTGCATTTTTAAATTCCTAAACAATCTACGTAACCTTTGGGATTCGGAAAACACAACCCATGCGGATTGACTCTCGCGTCCCGAGCTTTCACAAGTCTAGTTCCTGAACTTGCCAATACAAGCAAACTTCGGTTAAAACTTCCCTCCTATTTTAACATTCTCCGGCTAACAAGCAAATTTACTCCTCGCCTTTCGCGCACAACCCAACCCTTCATCAGCGAATCTAATCCCACAATGGCCAATTCCATCGGATCGACCGAAACCAAAACTCCAGCCCGACCGAAAATCAGCGCGTTTCCGAAATGCTACCTGGAAGAAATCTCTCAAAAAAAATCGATGAGTGTCTTCGACTGGATCGAGATGGCAAAAGACCTACCCGCCGATGGCCTGGAAATGTACGAAGGCTTCCTCTGGGAAACTTCGGATTCCTACCTTGCGAAAATCCGAAACGCATTGACTGAAGCAAATTTCCTAATGCCGATGCTTTGCTGCTCTCCGGATTTCACCCATCCCTCCGCAGCAAATCGCATCCGAGCGATCGAATACCAAAAGCGAATGATCGAAGTCGCTTACAAACTCGGTGGACCAGGAACCGTCTGTCGCGTACTTAGCGGTCAACGCTGGCCAGAAGTTTCCTTGGATCAAGGGCTTGATTACGCTTCCCAAGCGATTATCGATTGTTTGAAAACAGCCGAAGACTTGGGTGTAGTCCTAGGAATCGAAAATCATTACAAGGACGGCTTTTGGACCTACCCTGAATTCGCTCAGAAGAAAGACGTCTTCCTGCAACTCCTTCAGAGAATTCCTCAGTCAGCATATTTTGGAGTTCAATTCGACCCAAGCAATGCTGTTGTAGCGGGCGACGACCCGATCGAACTTCTCGATGCCGTTTTACCAAGAGTCGTTAGCATGCACGCAAGCGATCGCTATCTGGCTCCCGGAGCATCCCTGGCCGACTTGGCCAGTGCCGATGGCAGCCTCGGCTACGCCAAAGTTTTATTGCACGGAGTCACAGGTAAAGGACTCAACGATTACGATGCAATCTTCACTCGGCTTGCTTCGATCAATTACTTGGGATGGATAAGTATTGAAGACGGCATGAATGGCATGGGTGAAATGAAAGAATCACTCGAATTCTTGCATGCGATGTGCGATAAGTACTATTCGTAAAGCCCGAATTCGCGCGTACCCCCTCTAAAGAGTCCTAGTCAACTCTGGTACCCCAAATTAATTTAATACGCATGATCCTTAAAAACGGTTCATGCGCTACGATTAATCTGGCCGCTACGACGAATACATCCCCTCTATCTTGGGATGATTCTAGCTTGTTACCTGTTCTATTTTTCTTGCCCATCCTATCTGCGGGTTTAGAGTTGAGATGACGACGCCCCCGAAAGCCGTCAAGCCGGTTTTCCGTTAGTCATTTCACCTACGATGATCCCAACTATGCTCTCCAATGTTTTCAAATCGTTCGGATTCGCGCTGCTTGCACTCCAACTATTAACGGGGTCTAGCAAGGCGGGGTATGTATTTAGCAGTACCGTCGAACAAAACGGCACCAAGGTAGACTTCAAGAAGACTCCGCAAAATCCTGCTGGTACCGGTTCGGCGTCCAAAATCGGCTTGTTCAGCTTCGGCGCGGATGCCGATCAGTTCGATTACATTCGGGCCAAGATTCGAGTGTGGGCGCAATTACCATCCGAAGCAATCGGTGACAAAGCCCCTTACATCATCATTGCTAAGTCAGGAACCCTGGATCTCGATCTAGCCCTGACCGTCGGTGATGCAGTTCGCCTCGACCTGCGTGTCTCCTACGACATGTTCCCAAGCAGCAACGGCGTAGTCGAAAAGCAAACCGAATTAGAATCCGTTACGCTTGGTCAAAGCCTTGCGATAGCTGCTATCATGGCGAAGGATCCCGATCGAAAGGTTGAAGCTTGGCTAGCTAGCGATGACTTTAAAGCCATCACAGTTCCAGCCTCGATCGACACTCTTCAAATTGTTAACGGTCGGCCAACGATCGTCACGAAGATTTTGACTTCGACATTAACTCTCGAAGCCGTTCCTGAACCTTCTACGATAGCCTTGTTCTTGGTTACCCCATGGATGGCTCACACGTGGAAACGAAGACGTACGCGCCCCGCTAACTCAAAGCCCAATATTGAATAATTATGAACTTCATTCGCCCTATCAAAAGTGGTTTGACCCTAACTTGCTTGCTAATTCTTGCGATTCACTCGTCCGCCCGAGCCGATGTGATCACTGATTTTGCTCAACAGGTAGCCAAGGTCGAGAATACTGCTTCCAGCCGCGCTGTTTATCTCGGTCGACTATTTAACAATGTCGATCCTGGGCCGTTCCGTCGTATGGAATCTATGTATGCAATCGTCACGATTGCCCAAGCAACGAATGTTGCATTGTTCATCGGAGATGCGTCCGCAGGCTTTGAAGCTGCTCGCGCCGCGAACAAAGTTTTCGATTCCGGACTTCGTGTCACCACCGCAACTCAAGACCGAACCGAGGTTGTTTTCGTTCCTGGCGACCCCAACGTTTCGCCTCCACAAGATATTCCAATCCCAGCCGGTCTCGGAATACACGATTCGCTCGCATTGAACCGTAGACTTGACTTCTGGCTCGTCGGAGAATCGAACTCCGGATTCACCGTTCCATCAACCCTCGGTACCGATCCTGCTCTCTTCTTTATCGAATTCCATCGCACGACTTCCGTCCCTGAACCTTCGTCCCTCGCCCTCATAGCGATTCCCGCGATAGGGTCTCTGATGCGGATGCGACGCAAGAAAAAACTTCTTGCGAAAGCCGAAGCCAACAGTTAGTAGGTAGTCTGAACCACCGACTACTGCGCCCCCAAGTGCGATAAAGTCAGAAGAACATACCCTGTAACCAATACCGGGTCCCCTTCCATCCATCGCACTTCTGGGTTTCTCCAAGATCCGTCGACGCTCTGCGTATCCCGCAGTTGCTTGAGAATCTCGGCTCTCCACCGGCGGACTCCACCCTCGGTCGGAAATTCTTCTTCACCAAAAACCGCCAAGGCTTTCGCCATGGTGTGTAGGTAATAATACAAACCCGCGGCACCCATCCCAGGATTACTCGAAACGCTGTAGTTCTTTGAAAGAAAATCCAAAGCCGCCTTCACTCGATAATCCTCACGCCCCACCCCCGCGTACAACATGCTTTTCAAACCCGCATACGTCATCGAAGCGTAGGATCGCAATCCCCCGGTTGCCTCGTCTTTGCCCGCCATCGAATCCCCGCCGGCAGCCGGCGTGTAGTAGAACCCCCCATCGTTGAGCTTCGAAGCAAACGGTGTGTCGTTCAATGGCGATTCCAAATTCTGGCAACGATTAACGAATGCCAATGCTCTCGCAATAGCTGGGTCCTCCTGAGGCACCCCGGTACTCCTCAATGCTTCGATGAAAAATGCAGTATTCGATAAATCAGGCCGTGATTTGCTCCCATAACCGGCGCCACCAAAGGCTGGATCCTCCGATTTGATACCCTCCCCTTCATCCCACTGTTCTTTTTTAACAAACCCTTGAGCTCCCTTGAGAATCTCATCGTACTGCCCATTCTCATTGGCCTTCGATAAAGCCATCATCGCCAAGCAAGTCTCATAGTTCGCATGACGCGACCCCTCTGCATATAATCCCCCGTTCTCGCGACGTGTCTTCAAAAGATAAGCAATCCCCTTGGCAACCATGGGGTCATCGCCTTTCACCCCAACCGACAGTAATCCCCCCACAACCAGTCCAGTCACCCCCGGACCAGCCTGCGAGCTAAAAGATCCATCCTCCCCCTGAACTTTACGCAAATAATCTACAGAGGAACTTACCAATCGATCCCGGTCGGCCTGCTGATCCACCTGACCGCTGCTACCTGGCTGCTGACCAACCAAGCGACTTACAAAAACCGGCTCTACGGGGGAAGGAAATGCACCAGCACCTAAAATCCCACTCACCAACCCGATTCGAACCAACCAACGCCCTCGAACCGCCGTTAACTTCGCTCGCTTCATGAAATCATCCACCATTTCTCGTGCAATTCGAATAAGCTCCCCGCATACTCAGCCGACAACAATCCAGCCGACATTCATGCAGGTACGTCTAGCAAAATATCCTTCAAAGATCTCCAACCACTACTATAGAAGACAAATTCCAACACTCCAATCACACTGGGTGCGAATTGTCCATGACCTAACAACGATCCGCCAACGCCAGTTATGATCCTCGAAGAGTTCGCTCGAAAACAAATTCAAACCACCGCCGAGCAACTTGGATTCAAACTCCTCGGGTTTACCCCCGCAAAAGAGGCTTCAACATTTCAACAACTCTGTACTTGGCTGGAAAATGGCTACGCCGCTTCGATGCACTACATCGAACGTCGAAAAGACGCCTATCGACACCCGGAGTCCATCCTACCGAACTGCAAATCACTGGCTGTTCTTGCCCGCCCCTATCCTCCACACCCTTGGACCATCCGTTCTAAATCCGACCGTACATCCCCCCCCGCAACGCACTATTCCCGCAATCCAACTCAACTCACCATTCCAAACACAGGAACCATCGGCTCCTACGCTTCACCTCATTGCGATTACCACACGGCAATTCGAGATGACCTCAAACCGCTACTAGCCGAACTGAAAAAAATGTTCCCGGCGGCTCACTCGCGTATCGTCGTCGACACAGCACCACTTCTAGAACGGGACTATGCTCGAAGCGCCGGCCTGGGCTGGATCGGAAAAAACACTCTTTTATTGAACAAAAACCTCGGTAGCTATTTCTTCCTGTGCGCTATCCTGACCGAGATCGATCTCTGCGTGAACTTGCTAGAGCAGCCCACTGCCGTATCGCACTGCGGTTCATGCCAAGCCTGCATCGAGGCTTGTCCCACCGAAGCGATTCGCGCTCCGTATATCCTCGATGCAAACCGATGCATCAGCTACTGGACCATCGAACACAAAGGAGACATTCCACCCAAGATGCGCGAAAGCATCGGTCCATGGATCTTCGGCTGCGATGCGTGTCAGATCGTCTGCCCTTGGAACTCCAAACCAGCGTCCGCTCAGTTCACCGAGCCAAACGCACCACACTCTCACTCTAAACACCAGCCCGCTACACACCGAGTTGAAGAGAAATCCGATCCTATCTTCTGGCTCGAACTCGATGAACAAGCCTTTCAAGCATCTTTCTCGGATACCCCGTTTTGGAGAACCGGTCTTGAAAACCTTCAGCGAAACGCCCTATGTGTCGCAGCAAACGTCGGAATGAAACAAGCGATCCCTACCATCCGAAAATTTCTGGATCACTCCAATCCTATCCTGCAAGAGACCGCCCGATGGGCACTTCAGTCACTCGAACTTCAAACCTCAGTTATCCGCAATAAATCAAACCCAAAAATACCCGAAGAGTGACCGTCCGAGAACTCGATCGCATAAGCATAGTTCCCAATGGGTCGCATCCCTGCTACCTGCATCTGTACCGCTTCCTTCATCGGAATCACTTCTAATCCCAGCCCCCCTTTGCGGTCTTCTTTTCCACCCTTTTTCTCACGACATGTCGCGCATGGACAAGCCTTACGCAAATCCCTCGCTTCCCACAAACTCTCCATCCCATCCGACCAACGAATGCGTATTCGAGTCTCTCCCTCCCTGGAAATCTCCACCGGTACCTCACCTGCCATCACCCACCCCCGAAATCCTTAACAAAACCTCTATTCCTCAACCTTTAACTACAGTCTAGAATCGTCTGGTATTCTCGTCAAAACCCTCTGGGAACCTCACGACGCTGCCACCCTATGCTTATCCCTTTCAAAAACATTTTTATTGCTGGCCACCAAGGCATGGTCGGGTCCGCCGTTCTAAAACTCCTCGCAAATCGCTTCCCCACTATCACTCCCATCCTGCGAACTCGCCAAGAACTTAACCTTTGCTCAAGTGGCGATGTAGAAGCTTTCTTTCAAGAAACAAAACCCGATGCGGTAATTTTCGCTGCCGCAAAAGTTGGGGGTATCCTCGCAAACGCGACTTATCCCGTTGAGTTTCTCTCCGAAAACATCCAGATGGCAACCAACGCCATCGGTGCGGCCGCCCGCGCGAACGTCAAACGATTCTTGTACCTGGGCTCGACTTGCATCTACCCAAAACACGCCCCTCAGCCCATGGTCGAATCAAGCCTTCTGTCGAGCCCCCTGGAACCGACCAACGAAGCCTACGCGTTGGCAAAAATCGTCGGCTTGAAACTCTGCCAATACTATCGCAAAGAGTATGGACTTAACTACCACAGTGCCATGCCGACAAACCTCTACGGCCCAGGGGACAACTACCACCCCGACCACAGTCACGTTATCCCAGGCCTTCTAAGACGTTTCCACCAAGCGAAAATCGACCAAGCCCCCTCTGTGAGCCTTTGGGGCTCGGGTACCCCTCGCCGTGAATTCCTATTCGTCGATGACCTTGCTCAAGCCTTGTTACACCTGCTTTCCCTCGAGTCACCCCCGGATTGGGTCAATATCGGTACCGGCAAAGACGTCTCCATTTTAGAACTGGCACACCTCGTCGCAAAAACCATTGGCTACCAAGGCCAAATCACACTTGATCGCTCCAAACCCGACGGTACCCCTCTGAAACGAACCGACCCGTCCTTGATTAACTCAACCGGTTGGCAAGCCGAAACACCCCTTGAACTCGGCCTCCAAAAAACACTACAAGACTTCCTCAGTCGTAAAGACCAAGGAATCCTGCGTAGCAAATAATCTTACAAAACAGTATTGTTGCTTAACGATTCCAACTTGATGTACACAACTCGCATGGAAGGAAACCTATGGACAAGTCGGCTCTAATTACCGGTATCACGGGACAAGATGGCTCATATCTCGCCGAACTACTCCTTCAAAAAGGATACACCGTCCACGGATTGGTCCGCCGAAGCTCAAGCTTCTCCACCGGAAGAATCGATCATCTCTACCGAGATATTCACGAAAACCCAAAACTGCTCCTGCACTACGGTGATCTCACCGACGGACAAGCCCTGACGAACCTTGTCCTCAATCTGCAACCAGATGAAATCTACAACCTCGGAGCCCAAAGCCACGTTCGCGTCTCCTTCGATCAACCCGTCTACACTCTGATGACCGACGGCGTAGGCGCTTTGAACGTACTTGAAGCTGCCCGCATCCTGAACAACTCGAAACCCGTTCGAGTCTATCAAGCTAGCTCGTCGGAAATGTATGGCGATGTCCTCGAAACCCCACAAAAAGAGACAACGCCCTTTAACCCACAAAGCCCCTACGCCTGCGCAAAAGTCTACGCATTCTTCCAAACAATCAACTACCGTCGTAGCTACGGCCTATTCGCTTGCAATGGCATCCTCTTCAATCACGAATCCCCACGCCGAGGCGAAACTTTCGTTACCCGAAAAATCACTCGAGCCGCGACCCGGATCAAACTCGGACTCCAAAAGAAACTATTCCTGGGCAACCTAGACGCAAAACGGGACTGGGGATTCGCAAAAGACTACGTCGAAGCGATGTGGCTAATGTTGCAACATCAACAAGCTGACGACTTCGTCATCGCTACCGGACATACCTACTCCATTCGAGAATTCCTCGACTTGGTATTCTCCAAGCTCGACCTGAATTGGAACGACTATGTCGAGATCGATCCACGCTACTTCCGACCCGCCGAAGTCGAACTGCTTCTCGGCGACCCAACCAAAGCAAAACAACTTCTAGGTTGGTCCCCAAAAACATCCTTGCAAGAACTCGCGGAAATTATGGTCGATCATGACCTGGAACTCGCAAAACGCGAACTGCACAACCAATCGTTCCAGTCCTAAACACTCGCCCCGAAAAAACAGTTGCCCTGAAACATGCGAGCAATCATCACAGGTATCACCGGCCAAGATGGTTCCTATCTCACGGAACTACTACTTGGCAAAGGATACGAAGTCCACGGGATCGTTCGCCGCAGCAGCACCATGCAACGCCCTAGACTCGATCACCAAGTCCACGATCAAAGTATCTACGGCAAAAAACTCTTTCTGCACTACTCCGACCTGACCGATACGACCTCCCTACGCCGGATCATTAAACGCGTCGAACCGACCGAGTTCTACCACCTCGCAGGTCAATCCCACGTCGGACTAAGCTTCGATATCCCAGAGAGCACCTGTGAGCTGACCGCCATGGGAACCCTGCGAATCCTCGAAATCCTACGCGACCTATCACCCACCCCAAAATTTCTTCACGCTTCCAGCCGCGAGATCTTCGGAACACCCACCCAAAGCCCCCAAGACGAATCGACCCCGGTAAACCCAAACTCTCCCTACGGCGCAGCAAAAGCCTTCGCGAATCAACTCGTGAAAATCTACAGGGAATCCCACGGCCTGTTCTTCTGCAACGCTATCTGCTTCAATCACGAAAGCCCCCGAAGAGCCGAAAACTTCGTTACGCGGAAAATAAGCCTCGCTGCCGCAAAAATAAAACTTGGCCTCCAAAACGAACTGCTCCTGGGCAACATCGATACCCACCGCGATTGGGGTTTCGCCGCCGAATTCGTCGAAGCCATGTGGCGCATTCTTCAACAACCCTCTCCGAAAGACTTTATCCTCGCCACCGGCCAATCACACAGCGTCCAAGACTTTATCCAATTCGCCTTCCAACACGTGGGGTTGAACTGGAAAGATTACTACCGACTCGATCCCCGATTTCATCGCCCCACCGAACCACAAAATCTCCTCGGGAACGCTTCGCTCGCCGAACGCGAACTAGGATGGAAACACCAAACTTCCCTCGAACAACTCGCCGCACTGATGGTCGATCACGACCTCGCTTTGCTCAAAAATCTCTAACCCAACTCAGCGTTTTTCTCCTACGCTATTCTCCCCAAGCCCCTCCCCGGAATTTGCCTCCGAGACCCATCGATCAAGCTCCTCTAACCGCTCCTGCCACCCCTGCGCGATAACCCCTCGCAACCCATCGATCAATTCCAGAGCAATGCTTCGCACCCGCCCATCAATCCGAACCCCTTGCTCCACATGCCAACGCCCCTTCTCCAACTCTCCTAACCCCCAATTGACAACTCCTAGCCCCAAGTGAGCTACTGCAGGATCCCCACCCTCCACCAACCACCCCTGGGACTCTTGCTGAAGCCGGCTTAGTACCTCTCCCCATCCACGTTCCTGACCCAACTTGCTGACTCTTTGAATCAAACCTGGAGTCACCCCACGCAAACGCACCGTTCGCAAAATCGAATAACTCAATTCCCGATAGTCCACTTCGCTCTCGATTGCACTACCTACCGCCCGGTCCATGCGACGATCGTAGTGCCCCCCCAACATAGAGACCCCGCTCGCGCTTGCGCCAGACTTGCCCACTGACGACTCATCGCGACTCCATTGCAACCCTTCAACCAATACACCCTCGGCAACCCGCCATTGACCTAACTCTTCATAAGCTAACGCCGCTTGTTCTCTTACAGCGCGATTCCGAGGTTCTGAACCCAACACCCCCAAGAGCCGTTCTGCACTCTCTTTCAACACGCGATCTGCATTGGATGCATCCCCGTGCCGACGATACATCTGAGCAATCTCAACCCCGACGCCAGGGGAAGCCTCCCATGCCTTGCGATACTCGGTATCAGCTCTCTGCAAATCGTTCTCCCACGATGCCAACCTCCCTCGCAATAATGCAATTTGCCCCTGAGCCACTCCGGAAGCCCGATCTACGTGCCACCTGACCTTCTCCAACCTCGCCCCGAACTCGTCTCCTTCGAGCCGCTCAATCCCCTGCAAATATTCTCCTGCCCTCCAATAGTGCGCTACACCTAACCCTTTAGCATCCTCGGGCGAGAGAATCTCTAATACCCGCCGGCCTGTTTCCATCGCAATAAGCGAATTGACTCCCGAAGTTACCGCTCCATTTTGCATACATATCAATCCATACAGCAACTCTTTCTCCGGATCGCTAAACCCCTCGTCGCGTATCCATCGCTCCGCATACCTCCTCCCCTCTCCTTCGCGTAACTCTCCCTTGCTATATGCACTCTGCACACGCACCAAATAACGGGTCAAGATCCGCTCCCGATACCACCCCCACACCACAACAGATCCAATCACGAATAATCCCAACAGCACACTCGGTATACTCCACCAATACGCTCGCTTGCCACTCCCCCGCAAAAACAAACCCGACACCGGATACGCTACCAACCGAACTGCAATCCAAAATAACTTGCTAAACCCGCTTCTAACCCAACCCCAAAAACCCTCGTTCGTCCCACCGGAAAACCAGCGAAATAGCCACTCAAGACCATCAGCCATCCACTCAATAATCCGTAAAGGTAACTCGCGTAACCAGACAAGTATCCACCGAATCATCTAGGATCACCCTTTTCAATGACTCCATCAAATGACCCTTGAATCATTTCATACAAAGCGATCATCTCGCGTTGCATCTCCTTCGAAATCGGTCGAACTCCTCGTACCTCAAGCGAATACTGGCCACTTGCCCCCAATCCCGATGGTCTACTCCAACCACTAACTACAAATCCTTCCTCTGCAATCGTTCGACTCATCGACCAATACTGCAATTCCCCCTCTCGCCCCTCCTCAAAAATCCTCCACCCATACCAACGCCACAACCAAGCAGCCCAAGGCTTGTCAACCCAAGCCCCATCTAGACGAAAACGAACACTGTATGCGTCTTCACTGACGGGGACATCTCCAGCACTCTGCGCCCTTTGTACATCACCAACCCGCGTTAACTCCCACTCACGCTGCTCGAAACCGTCTACTTGTGAGAATACGGGAACAAACCCCTCGAAACTCCCACCTTCAACCTCCTTGAACATCCACTCTCCGACCCGCTGAGTAGAGCTTTCAAATGCACTCGAACCACCAGCCTCTCCTCCAAGTTCAGCCAAGTTGCTAAACCTCTCCGGCGCAACCCAAATCCAACAACCGATCAACCCATACAATAAAGTCCCGATCACCAGCCCCCACAAAGCACCTGACTTGCGAACTCCACCCCGTTGACTTCTTCCCCCTGCGTTCAACGGCTCGTCACCTTGAACCTCCTCGGCCTCCCGGTACGTGAACGCAGAGTAAAACTGATCCGAACTCCAAACAAGAAACAATACGCTCGCAACCCCTAAACCATCAAACCACCCCAAGAACTCTTCCGAACCGCCCCCCTGCTTTCCAACTTGGCCCCAAAAGTAATA
>JBJONT010000093.1:0-17040 GCA_046051705.1 Planctomycetota bacterium
CCAGGATCGTATTAGCGACGCTTGCTCCGCAGTAAGCCTCTTCTGTATCGCTCGCCTGTAATACGGCAATCATCCCACCGAACAGCACAAGCGTTCCTCGCCGCAGTTCGGAATCTTCCCCAAGGGCGCTCATTGCGTCCCTCGCAAATCACATGCTTCCCCGTCGGCCCGTTCCGACACCCCGAACCTACCCCTCCCCGTTAGCCCTACTTTCGGCTCGCTCATGAACACACTGCAACATGCCCTCCGCGGCTGGCCCTATATCCTCGGCTCCCTCATTCTCGGGGGCCTACTCGGCACTATCACCTGGCGAAACCTTGCCGATCGCGACGCATCCGATCGCACTCGCACCGCGAACACACATTCCGAGCCATCCACGACTCACAATTCCCACACGGATACATCCTCTAACAAACCTGCTACTCTCGCCGGCGCCTCAAAGTCAGAGGCAACTCCGAACGATATTCTCTTGCCTCAGTCGCAGTGGCAAGCCGCTGGCATCCAAATCGCCAAACCACTTACAAGCGAATTCGTAACCCCTGTTAGCCTGACAGGAAAAGTCACGTTGAACGAAGATCGCATCGCTCACATTTACCCAATGGTCGAAGGAACTGTCGATGAAGTCTCAGTTACCTTAGGCCAAAACGTAAACAACGACGACTTGCTCGTCGTCATCCATAGCCGAGAAATCGGTCAAGCAAAACTCAATCTCTACCAAGCTCGCCTTCAAAAACAAATCGCAGTCGTCAAAAGAGATCTCCAATCAAAAATTGCTGTCAACACTCGCAGCCTTATCCAAGCCCTACGGCAACTGCAACCTATCCAAGAAATTGAAAAAGAATTTCGATCCTTAACTATGGGCGACTACCGTGAACGACTTCTCGCCTCCTACGCGGGGTACTTGAAATCTCAAGCGGACGTAACACGCCTTGAAAATGTCCAAGACAGCGGCGCGGTTTCCGGAAAACTTCTGCTAACCGCTCAAGCAACCAGAAACGCCGACTTGGCAACCTTCCAAGCCCGTATCGAACAAATCGAATACGAAATGGAAACCGAAATCCTACTGGCCAACCAAAACGTCAAAGAAGCGGAAACGCGAGTCGCCGTCGATTCCACTAGCCTTCGAATCCTCGGTGTTGACGCAAAGGATATCGACAGTATCGATCCAGCATCACAAGGCGAAGCGATCTCGCACTATCCAATCCGCGCACCATTCAATGGTACAGTTATCACTAAAGATTGCGCTCTTCGCGAGCAAGTCCGACCCAGTGATTCAGTACTCACCATCGCCGACCTCTCCTCGGTATGGATCACCGCCGATGTCTTCGAAGAACATGTACCACTGCTCAATGCACTCGACAAAAAAACAGTCTCGCTCGTAAATGAAGCTTGGCCAGATAAAACGTTTCAAGCTCAAGTGTTCTTCACTGGCGAAATCATGGATGAGAAGACCCGAACGATCTCCCTGAGAGCCATCGCGGATAATACCGACCGGTTGCTCAAACCTGGCATGTTCGTCAATGTACTTATCCCCGGGGTCTCTCAAGGCTCTGCGCTAACCATCCCCAAGGATGCCGTTCAAGAACACGAAGGAAAGAAATTCGTATTCGTGCACCTAGGCTCCGACCGCTTCGCTCGCCGCGATGTTCAGACCGGCCCATCCAATGAACAAGGTGTCATGATTCGTCAAGGAATCCAGGCCGACGAACCCATCGTCGTTCAAGGCGGATTTATCCTCAAGTCACGAATGCTCGCCGAACTCTTGGGTGAAGAATAAAGCTTCGCTTACCTACGACTCAATAAGCTCCCCGCGTAGCATAAAACTCACCGCGAAGCAGAATATTCACCGCGTAGCATCAAACTCGCCGCGTAATCAAGAAGCCATCAGCCTCCCTACCAACAGATCACAAGTCTCTCGATCCATCATGGTTGAACCAATCATCCGCTGGTCTTTGCAGAATCGGTTTATCGTTATCCTGCTCTCCTTGCTGATTCTCGGCATGGGGTTTATCGCCGCCACGACCATCCCTCTGGATGCGGTCCCTGACCTTACCAACGTCCAAGTTCAAATCCTGACCAACGCACCCTCACTTGGGCCGGTCGAAGTTGAGCAGTTTATTACCTTCCCCGTCGAGAACGCCATGAGCGGCGTTCCCAAAGTTGACGAGGTACGTTCCATTAGTCGATTCGGACTCAGCGCCGTTACCGTCACTTTCGAAGACGGAACGGACATCTATTGGGCTCGCAACCAAGTCAACGAACGCCTTCAGAAAGCTCGCGAGAACATCCCACCAGGGATGGGGACACCGGAACTTGGCCCCATCGCCACCGGAATGAGCGAAATTTATCAGTTCGAAGTTCGCAGCGAACCCGGATCGAATCACTCACTCTCCGAATTACGTTCCATCCTCGATTGGCAAATCGCCTTTCAACTTCGCAGTGTCCCCGGGGTTGTCGAAGTCAACACATTCGGCGGCGAGCTGAAAACTTATGAAATCCAAGTCGATCCCTCAAGATTGCAAAATTACGGCATCGCTCTCTCAGACGTATTTACTGCCCTCGATGAAAACAATGGGAACGCCGGAGGGGGATACATCGCGCATGGATCGGAACAACGTCTCGTCCGAGGTGAAGGACTTGTTACCTCCCTCGATGACATCAAAAACATCCTCTTAGAAAGCCGCGATGGGACCCCCATTCGACTCAAAGAAATCGGCGATGTGCAATTCGCTCCAATGCTTCGCCAAGGTGCAGTCACAAGGGACGGTGACCGAGAAGCAGTCATCGGAATGGTCATGATGATCATGGGTGGCAACTCTCGTCGAGTCGTCGAAGATGTGAAAGAGAAAATACACGAGATCCAAAAAACACTCCCCGAGGGTGTTGCCATCGAAACCTTCTACGACCGGACGGAACTCGTCGAAAAAACCATTCATACCGTCGCTGAAAATATCGGCCTCGGAGTTATCCTCGTGATCGTTATGCTCATCTTGCTCCTAGGTGACATCCGGGCAGGATTCATCGTAGCCACAGCAATCCCACTATCCGCCATGTGTGCTCTGATCGCGATGCAGTACGCCGGCGTCAGCGCGAATCTGATGAGCCTCGGCGCGGTGGACTTCGGGGTCATCGTCGATGGAGCAGTTGTCATGATCGAAAACTGCATGCGTCGCGCTATCCTGCATCACAAATCCAATCCCAAAAATAAAGTGCCACTGGCCACTTTCGAAGCCGCTGCGGTGGAAGTCGGTAAGCCGATTCTCTTCGCTGGACTGATCGTTATCATCGTCTTCATCCCTATCCTTAGCCTGCAAGGCATGGAAGGAAAGATGTTCCGCCCAATGGCATTCACGTTCATGTCCGCCCTCACCGCAGCACTCATCCTCTCCGTGACCGTCATGCCCGTGCTGGCCTCTCTGTTCCTCGCCCGTACTATCCAACAAAAAGATACGATCCTCGTGCGATGGCTCAAAGGCATCTACACCCCCTGCCTTCATTTCGCCATGCGAATGCCCTGGCTAATGTTCGCTTCCGCAGTCGGTCTGTTCGTCATCAGCTTGATCATCGCCTCACGCTTTGGTGTGGAATTCGTCCCGAAACTCGACGAAGGAGACATCGCTATCCAAGTCACACGCTTGCCAAGCGTCTCTCTGGAGACCTCGACCGAAATGACCAAAGCAGTCGAACGCTGCCTGCTGGAATTCCCTCAAGTGATCACCGTGGTCTCCAAAACCGGGCGACCAGAAATCGCCAATGACCCGATGGGAGTCTACCAAACAGATGTGATCGTCCGACTGAAACCACCAAGCCAATGGCCTGAGGCTATAAGCAAAATCAAGCTTATTGAAGACATGCAATCTGCCCTTGAGGAGAAGGTCCCTGGAAACGCATTTAGCTTTACTCAACCCATCGAACTGCGTGTTCAAGAACTCGTTGCGGGCGTGCGTTCCGATATCGGCTTGAGCCTCTACGGAGATGATCTCGATACACTAAAAATCAAAGGGGATGAACTTGTCCAAGCCCTCCAGCGCGTCGATGGCTCCGCAGACGTTGCCGCTCAACAAATCGCTGGCCTTTCCTACTGCCGCGTGATCATTCGACGCGATGCACTCGCGCGTTATGGCGTTCACGCCCGAGATGTCCTCGATGCCGTTGAAACCATCGGCGGCAAAGTCGTCGGACAAGTCTTCGAAGGACAACGAAGATTCCCCATGCAAGTCCGCCTGAATTCAGAATGGAGAACCGATGTCGAGAAACTTGCACAACTGAAAATCGAAGATGCAAACGGTCGACAAATCCCTCTCTCCCAACTCGCCGATATCCGAGTCGAAGATGGCCCCGTCGAAATCAGTCGTGATGACATCCGACGACGCTTGCTCGTAAGCTGCAACGTTCGGGGACGCGACCTCGCCGGTTTCGTCGCCGAAGCCCAGAAAGCTGTCGACGCGTCTGTCAAACTTCCTCCCGGCTACCTCCTGCACTGGGGCGGTCAATTCGAAAACCTCAAAGAAGCTTCACAGCGACTTGCAATTGCTGTTCCGGTTGCACTCCTCCTGATTTTCTCCCTCCTTTACCTAACCTTTCAATCGGTCCGTCTCGCTATGCTGATCTACCTCAACGTGCCTATCGCCGCGACCGGTGGAATCTTAGCTTTGTGGCTCAGAGATATGCCCTTCTCCATTTCAGCAGGGGTTGGTTTCATTGCCCTCTTCGGTATCGCAGTCATGAACGGCGTGGTCCTTATCGAACATATCCGTCACCTGCAACACCAAGGACTTACGCTCGAACAAGCCGTCACCGAAGGTGCGCTCGATCGGCTCCGCCCCGTCTTCATGACCGCTGCTTGCGGCGCCCTAGGCTTCGTTCCCATGGCCCTATCAAGCTCCTCCGGTGCGGAAGTTCAACGCCCCCTGGCAACAGTAGTCATCGGCGGACTCTTTACCTCCACCGTCCTAACCCTCCTAGTACTTCCCGCCATCTACCGATGGTTCGATCCCCCCGCCGATTCACACTCGGATTCGGATGTTGAATCCAACCCGGAATCCATCTCGCAATCCAGCTTGGGAACAACTGCCGTATATCCAATCGCACCACAGCACTAACCGCTGATTATTTCTTAACTGCTAAACAAGAATCCCCTGTACGCGGCATCGAGCCTAAAAACCCCCTCCGAGGTAAAACTGTGCTATATTAGAGTTAGTGAAGACCACGGTCGATTCGCACCTATCAGCAGCAATTCAATTGCCCGCAATGCTCTTCGCCCTACCCCTCCCCTCCCCCGGCTCCGAACCATGCTCAACTTCCGACACCAACAACTTGGTAGACGCGAAGCTATCCAAATCGGCGCTTCGTCAATCCTCGGACTCGGTATCAATCACTGGTCCGCTATCCGCGCAGCGAATGCACAAGATCCAGCACCAGTCCCGGCACCAAATCCCTCTTCATCAAGCAACGATGCCTCGTTAGGTGTCAAAGCCAAATCCTGCATCTTTATCTTCCTATCAGGCGGACTTGCTCAACACGAGAGCTTTGACCTGAAACCAAACGCCCCCGCAGAAATTCGTGGCGAGTTCCTCCCAATCGCCACCAAAACTCCAGGTTTGCAAATCTGCGAACACCT
The DNA here is from genome assembly GCA_046051705.1 of Planctomycetota bacterium. Lineage (GTDB taxonomy): Bacteria > Planctomycetota > Planctomycetia > Pirellulales > Pirellulaceae > JBKCUI01. Next base: position 5,621 of record JBJONT010000093.1, read on the forward strand.
CCCTCGATTAGCATCCATCAGCAATCTCTGGTCCCTGTGCAGGTCCTTAGGGCATCCCTCGAACGATCACTCCGTAAGCCATCATGTGATGCTCACCGGACAATCGAACCTTCCCCCAGGCTTCAATCCAAACTCCCCCAATCGCACCGACTTTCCTTCCCTCGCGTCGAAAATTGCATACGCACGCACAAAGCTTCCTCAACACCCAGCAAATAACCTTCCACCCGCCATTGTCTTACCCGAAAGGCTAGTTCACAATACTGGACGTGTCCTGCCGGGCCAACATGCGGGAATGATGGGACAATCGCTCGACCCGTGGTTCCTTGAAGCCTCCTCGTTCCACGCAACCTCCTACGGTGCGTTCCCTCTCTACGGATTCGATCATCAAGATCGCGGGAAACCCGATGAGCGTGTATTCCAAGCCCCTCAGCTTTCGATTCCACATACCCAACGAATCGAAGACTTACACGCTCGGCTCGCTTTACTCAATCGAATCAATCAACAACGCAAAAGCCTCGATCAACTCGCCGAAACACAACCCTTAGATCGTTTCCGCGAGTCCGCCGCAAACCTCATGGTCGACCCGAAAGTCCACAGAGCCCTCGATGTAACAAAAGCACATCCCGATAAGCTTGCTCGATATGGATTGCACTCCTTCGGCTGGTCATTGCTCATGGCTCGCCAACTCGTCGATGTCGGTGTGCCACTAATCCAAGTCAACCTCGGAAATAACGAAACCTGGGACACCCACGGAAATGCGTTCCCACACCTGAAGAACAATCTATTGCCCCCGATGGATCAAGCCGTATCGGCACTCCTTGAAGACCTTCATGCCTCTGGACAACTCTCCGAAACACTCGTCGTGATGGCCGGCGAGTTCGGCCGCACCCCCAAAATCACTCACCTCGCTGAACACTACAAACTACCCGGACGCGATCACTGGGGTGCCTGCCAGTCGGTTCTCTTCGCCGGTGGCGGGATCCAACCCGGCGTCGTCGTCGGAAAAACAGACGCCAAAGGAGCATATCCAATCGATTCCCCTACCACCCCCGAAAACTTCGCCGCCACCATCTTCCACCTGATGGGAATCCCCGCAAATTCCCACTGGCAAGACTCTCTGAATCGACCTTTTGCTCTGTATCAAGGAGAACCGATCTCCGGTTTGATGTAAAATTATCAATGAACCGCCTGTCTGATTTGGATAGTTGCGGTGCCCACCTAACCTGCTTGCTAGATACGCCCCCCTGATTTGCTTGACCGCCGCCCGCCCTCCTTCCCAAGCTGACTCCTCCCCATGTTACGAGCCACCCTCCCATTGACGAAATCACCATTCACGAATTCGATCCGCGCGAAGGGACTTCCGACTCCAGTATCGTCCCCTTCTCTCCTCAGCCGATGTCTCGTGCTTACCCTCGCCACCCTAATCGCGATGGCGACTCTCGGAGCCCAAAGCACCAACGCTCAGATCGTAATCAGTAACGCCAATCCACAAGCGGTCAAACCCGGCAAAACGATTGCCGTCGAATTCACTGGCCAAAACTTTAAAGCCCCCTTGCGACTTGCCGGTTCAGTGCCGTTCGAATCGAAATGGACTTCCATCGAACCCACCAAAGCCATCGCGGAAATACTTGTTCCTGAGAACCAACACCTCGGCCCCGTGGCTATTTGGATCGCAAGCGACGAAGCGGTCAGTGAACCTTTCCAATTCCTACTCGATGACATTGAGTCCATACGCGACAACGGCGCGAACCATACCCGTGAACAAGCACAAGCCATCTCAGCACCCATCGCTATCGACGGCAAATCTGACGCAACGCAAAGCGATTACTACACCGTTCAACTTGAAGCAGGATCCCGTTTGGGAATCGATTGCATCGCCGAACGTATCGGCTCAAGTATGGATCCCGTGATTCGCGTTTGGAACGCTCAAGGCCTTATCGTTCTTCAAGCGGACGATAGCCCCACGGGTCCAGATCCTCAAACAACTTTCGTCGCACCTGCTGGTGGCCCTTATACGATCGAAGTCGTCGATAGCCGATTCGCAGGCGAAGGCCGATACCGTTTGCGTCTCGGTTCCTTCCCCGCCCCGGCAATCCCTTACCCTTTCGCTCTACCAGCTGGTACCCCCACAAACCTCAACTGGATCGGTACCAATGGCGAGATCCTCAGCGCAATCTGCTCCGTCCCAAACATCAGCGATTACGCTACGGTATCTAATAACACCGTGTCTACTAACACGGAGTCACTTAACGCTGCGGCCACTTCACAACCAACTGGCATTCCTGGCGGTGTATGGGGCGACATTGTTGTCCGCAATCACCCAACGTTCACAGAACCGATCGAATCGGTCGCGTTCATCGGTTCCCCCGAAACTCCGTTAAGCATCCCTGTCGGCATCAGCGGGCGAATCACTTCGGATAAACAAGTAGATTCATTCATCATCGCGGGCACCGAAGGCCAGTCGGTTCGAATCGAATCGCACGCTCGAGCAATCGGCTTGGCAACTCTCACGAAATTAACTCTGATCGATCCAACCGGAAAACCAATTGCAGAATCGACCCAAGTTGACGAAGCGGCGTTTATCGAAGTTAAATTCCCTGCTACGGGGCTCTACACACTGAACGTCTCTGACTGGTTAGGGCGCTCCGGCCCACTCTTTGGGTACTATGTCGATGTAGTACCAAAAGCAAGTTTTAAAGTAGCGATAAAACCTGATCCCAAGTCACCTGAAGCTCGCTTGCTCGAACCAACCGCAGGGGCGGCATTCTTTGACCTTACCATTCAACGCAACGAATACGACGGCCCGATCAACCTCGAACCGGCCACGGAACTCGCGGGTCAACTCGCTGGCTTGCGTTTGCTCAATCCAACCATTCCAGCCCAAGCAAAAGAACATCGACTTTACGTCGCCACCGATGCAACCTGGAACCCAACCTTCAGCGGACAACTTCGCTGGATTGCGAAACCAGCAGATCCTGCGATTCGTCCACAATTCGTACAGACACAAGCTCTCCGCCGCACGAAACTTCCCAACCAACCCTTTCCTTCTGCACGCATAGAAGGCCTCCACGCACTCGCCGCCGTCCCGCCCGGCGAACCTTTTTTCACCCTGGAATTCCCACCCGCAATCGCATTAGCCGCCCCTTGGAAACATCATTCGATCTCCGGCACCGTCAAACGATTGAAAGAAGCTTTTAAAGAACCGATCAGCGTCCTGTCCGTAGCTGGCCCCGCCGGATGGAGCATCCAACCATCACTAGATAAAGATGTCTTGAAACTTGCGATGACTCGTGTCGACGGCACCCCGATCGCCAATCCAGCAACGCCCCCATCGGACACCGTCTTTCTCTCTATCTACGGACAAACCGACCGTGGACGCATCGAAGCGATCCAAGTCCCCTTCACTTGGTTCGAGCCATTGACCCTAGCACTCGATACGATCCCAACGATGTTACCAGGTGGCTCAGCCATCGTATCGGTAAAACTAGAACGCAAAGGCTTTGATCCCGCACCTTCAACACTCCAACTAAAGGACTTACCGGACGGAATAAGCTGTGATCCCGTCGTCGTAGCAGGCGATCAACCGATTGCACAACTCACGTTGCGCATCGCCCCTGACTTCGTCCCCCCTGCATCTCCAATTCAACTCTCTGCATTAGCAACCACCAAAGTAGGCGAGAACGAATGGCAAACAACTAGCCAACCAGTCCCCCTCGCATTTGAACCGCTACCGGCAAAGCTTGAAGCCTTCCCAACTGCAATTTCACTGCGACGAAATCGCGACCACGCAAGCATCGCACTTACGGGTTGGGATTCTCTCGGCGTCCCTCGCGATTGGACTTCCAAAATTCCATGGACGATCGCAAACCCTGCAATCGCCCAAATTCGCGATGGACGCATTTACCCATTAGCTAATGGCCAAACCGAATGCGTTGCGCAACTAGGGCCACTTCGAGTCGCAATCCCGGTAAATGTTTCTGGTATCGAAACACCCGCACGCGTCGAGTTTGAGAACGAAGTTCTCGTCGCACTTTCCAAACAAGGCTGCAATTCGGGTGCTTGTCACGGCTCCCCAAGCGGCAAAGGAAACTTCAGGCTCTCGCTGCGAGCCTTCGATCGAGCCCTCGACTCCTTAACACTCGTACGTGAAGAATCCGAACGACGCATTAATTCCATCGAACCCGAAAAGAGTTTGCTGGTGACCAAGCCATTGATGAAAGTTCCTCACGGTGGCGGAATGCAATTGCACAAGTCCGATGCAGCGTATCGAATTCTGGTCGACTGGATCACTCAAGGTGCCCCCCTAGATCCAGCGAACGCACCTCGCTGCGTTCGCCTCGAAGTCTTTCCTAATTCCGAACGCGTCCTCTCGAAATCATTTGGAAAACAACAACTCGTCGTCATTGCCCATTTCGCGGATGGATCAACTCGCGATGTGACTGATATATGCGCCTACGAAAGCTCCAATACTTCTGTCGCCACAGTCAACGCCGGTGGGCTAGTGGAACCCAACGCACGCGGTGAATCGGTGATCCTAGTTCGATTCCTCGAACACATAGAATCGATCCCATTCCTTTTCGTTGAACAAATACCAGGCTTCGAATGGAAACCGCAAACTCAACTCAACTACATCGACACACTCGTCGATGCGAAACTTCAACAACTTCAATTCCAACCCGCCCCCCTCTGCTCCGATGAAGTCTTCTTGCGCCGCATCTACCTCGATGTGATCGGACTGCTACCCACTACGGAAGAATCGCTTGCCTTCCTTAATGACCCTTCACCCGACAAACGCAATCGGCTGATCGATCAACTCCTCGCCCGTCCAGAACACGCCAAGTTCTGGGCATTGAAGTGGGGCGATTTGCTCAAGATGACGGGTAAAGCAGTTGGCAACGAAGGAGTGTTCAAATACTACCGATGGGTCGAACAAGCCATCCGAGAGAATCTTCCCTACGACCAATTCGCTCGGGCTCTGCTCTCCGCTAACGGCAGCACTTTCTCAAATCCACCTGCAAACTTCTTTCGTACCGCCGGCGACATGAACGAATCGGTCGAAACGATTTCCCAAGTGTTCCTCGGTGCCAGATTGCAATGCGCAAAATGCCACAACCACCCGTTCGAACGATGGACCCAAGATAACTACTACGGGCTCGGCGCTTTCTTCCAACGTGTTCAACGCTCGAAGACATCTCGACCGAATGAACTGCTTATCTGGTCAAGCAACAACGGAGAAGTCACCCAACCTCGTACAGGACAAACCATGAAACCATGGGTACCCGTCGCAGGTGACGTAGATGTACCAGCCGACCAAGACCGACGCATTGCATTTGTCAATTGGCTTATTCGACCCGATAACCCATACCTCGCACGCGTTGAAGCGAACCGCATCTGGAGTCAACTCTTCGCAAGAGGTATCGTCGATCCTATCGATGACTTCCGCGATAGCAATCCACCCACGAACCGACCTCTTCTAGACGCCATTACGAAGCAGTTCGTAGACTCCGGCTACAATCGCCGCGAATTGATCCGAACTATCCTACAAAGCCGCACTTACCAAGCTTCGTACGAAGCGAATGAGTGGAACGAGAAAGACCAACTCTACTTCTCTCATCAACACCCGCGTCTCTTAGGTGCTGAACAACTCCTCGATGCGATCAATCAACTCACTCAGACCGAACAGCCTTTGGCAGGTTTGCCTGCCGGTACGAAAGCGACCCAAATCCCAGCCCCAGACTTGGCAAAAGTCGATTTCCTCAGAGTCTTCGGACAACCCGAACGTTCCACCGTCTGCGCTTGTGAACGCTCCGAAGACTCAAACCTCAGCATGGCGATCGAACTCTTCAATGGAACGACCGTCTACGAGAAATTAAAGAACCCAACGAATCGATTCCGTCGTATGATCGCGGAGGGCAAGCCGATCGAAGATGTCATCCGGCAGTTGTACTTGGCCGCAATGTCCAGACTTCCGACCGACCTCGAAATCCAAGAATCCATGAAGCATTGCCAGAGCAAACCCGACCCTCTCCTTGGATTGGAAGACTTATGCTGGGTCTTGATCAACACCGACGAATTTCTATTCCAACACTAACCGGCTGACGAATCTGTCCGATTCTCGTTCGTACCGGTCGCAGTTCGTAAATCACCTGGCAATCACGCACTCACCGAGATGCTCCTCCCACCAATGATTATTCCTTTCAACGACTCCCTCAAGCATCCTCACTACATCTCACGGATGCATCAATTCAGCGTCGCATTCAAGTGGCTTTGCACACCACTTGCAGGCAACTGTTTCTGGCGAATCGCACGATGCTCGGTCGCCGTTTTCTGCTGCATGATTGCGGCATCCAGCCTCGCGCAAGAAGCCAACCCAGCACCAACTAACCCAGCACCGGCCAATCCAGCACCGGCCAATCCAGCACCGGCCAGTCCCGCGCCGGCAATCCGCTTTGCGGATCAAGTTGCACCGATCCTTCAAGAGAACTGCGTCGCTTGCCACTGCGCAAAACGCGCAGAAGGTGGATACCGTCTCGATACCATCGAGCAAATGCTCAAACCTGGAGATGGTGCAAACGCCCCGATCGTGGCCGGGAAAAACCAAGAGAGTGAGTGGTTACAAAGGATTCGACATACGGACATCTCCCTACGAATGCCAGCCGAAAGCGATCCGCTTGCACCTGCGGACATCGCAATCCTGGCGAGCTGGATGGATCAAGGAGCAAACGTCGAAGGCTGCTCCCCGACCGACCCCCTCTGGTCTGTTATCCCTCCAAAAACCTACGCGAAACCCATAGATCACTATCCCAATGCAATCCCAGTGACCGCGTTGCTTTGGAGCCCTGACGGTAAGCAACTTTATTCATCCGGATACCATGAAGTCCTCGTTTGGAACGTAGAGACCGGGGCCCTTGAAGGTCGTGTCGCCAATCAAGTTCAGCGTATCTATGCCCTGCGATGGAATGCGGATGGCACGAAACTCTACGTCGGAGGTGGCCAACCGGGCGAACTCGGTGAAGTTCGCCGCGTCGATCGCGCTACCGGAACCGTAGAGGCTGTTATCCTCCGTGCGCCAGATGTCGTTCTCGATATCGCTCAGCCGATGAATAATTCGCAACCCGGTAAAGAGGAAATCGCCGTCGCCCTAGCCGACAACACGATTCGACTTGTCGATCCGAACTCCGGAGTCACACGCAAAACCATCGCGGTGCATGCAGACTGGGTAACGCAAGTCGCTTACAGCAACGATGGATTGCGCATCGGCTCATCGAGTCGGGATAAGTCCGCAAAAGTCATCGACGCGCAAACTGGGGAACTTCTAGGAAGCTACCCTGGACATGCCGCAGGCGTCCGAGGCATCGCTGCCATCGATAACGGTCTGCAATGGGTCAGTGTCGGTGCCGACAACAAACTTCATCGTTGGGAAGTCGAAGGGGCGAAGAAGATCGCCGAAGTCCCACTTGGAGGTGAAGCAAGCAGGTTATTTCGAGATGCTGGAACCATCTGGATTCCGAATGCGGACAAGCATTGGTATCGCTTCGAAATCGCAAACAACGCTATCGCACAAAAACAAGCTGGACACGAAGACTGGGTAACCTCCATCTCCGTCCTAGCAAACCCTGCGTTGCTCGCAACCGGAGGCATGGACGGCTCGATCCGAATCTGGAATTCCGCAGATGCTACCCCAGTGAGAGCTTGGTCGAGCAAACCCTAATAAGCGAAAAATAGGACCGATAGGTCACATAGGTCACATAGGACCCATGGGACTCATACGACCTATAGGACCCATAGGACCCATTCCCAATTAAAACACCGAACTCTCGGACTCACTTGCACCAACGTCAAGTTGCGGGAATGCGCGAGCCAAAAGCTCAGCGAGCTTGCGCATCGAGAACGCTTCGCTTGCAAAGTGTCCGATCATCAGCATCGCCACTCCGCGCGCTTCGGCCTCCAAGCACTGATGGTAGGTCGCTTCACCTGTTAAAAAAAGATCGCAGCGTTCACCTGCGGCCTTACTCAACATACTTCCACCACTTCCACATACGATTCCAATTCGATTGACCAGTCTCTCGCCACTATCGGTACAACGAACCGACATGCCGCGAATGCTAACTCCGAGCCGTTCGACCAAGTCATCGATACGTACCGGTTTAGCGAACTCTCCGATCACACCACACCCCAGTTCGCGCTCCATCGGATCGTCGAGGGATGTCCCCTGTTTGACTTTTCCTGTTTGTGAGTTCCCGTTTTGTGAGTTCGCAGCGCGGTTGATCGGGACCAAAGGACGAAGATTCCCGAGGTGCAACAAACCAGCCAACTGTCGGTTGATCCCTTCGTGAGCGTTATCCCAAGCCGTATGCGGGGAATAGATCGCAATCGAGTGTTGCATCGCACGCCATAAAATGCGGCCGGTCGGGTCCTCTGTCGTGATCCGAGTAAGCGGCCGAAACGGGATTGGATGATGACTGACCACCAATCCGATTTTGCGATCAATAGCCTCTTCTAAAACGCCATCGCTCAAAGTCAAACAAGTCATGACCTTCGCAATAGAACTTGCAGGGTCCCCTACTAGCAAGCCCACGTTGTCCCAGCTCTCCGCTATCCCCAAGGGTGCGATTCGTTGCAAAGCGTCGATCAGCTCTTTGAGCTTCACTGAAGTTCCTGTCGCAACCGTGACTTCTGCTTTTACCATGCAATCTGCTTCCTTAGCAAAACACTCTCGAAGATACTCCGCCACCTAGAGGTGGTAATACCTCGTTTCGACTTGGAGGTATACCCTGTTTCACTTAAACTCTGGTGTCAATCTTAAGGTCAATCGTCCATCGCAGGAATTGTAACATGGTAGGAATGGGAATTCGAATCGGCATCCAATTATCAGGACTGCGACTCCCCTTTCGTCGAGCACTTGCCGTGGCGTCGGAACTTGGTGCCCAATCGGTCGAAATCTGTGCTCAAACCGAATTGCGACCCAACGAAGTCGATAGCACTGGTCTAAGGCAAATCCGCAAATGGCTCGATGACTTAAACCTACGCGTCTCAGCTGTCCGTTTCTCTACCAGACGCGGATATGAATCCGCCGATGAACTCGATCGACGCATCGAAGGGACCAAGAACGCAATGAAACTGGCTTTTGATCTCGGCGCTAACGTCGTGGTTAACAACGCCGGCTTGATCGACCCTGCCCCCGACTCCCCTTCGCGCGAAATCCTGCGCAATGTCCTGACCGACCTTGGACGCTACTCCCAACATATCGGCGCATTCCTCGCTCTCGAAACCGGAGCGGAGTCGCTGAGCACCCTCGGCGAATTGATCGATTCATTGCCCCACGGATCGGTCGGCGTGACACTCAATCCGGGAAACCTGATCGTTCAAGGCTACTCGCTTGATGATTTGCCCCTTGTGGCTAAACATGTCATGTTAGTCCATGCCAAAGACGGCGTTCCAGACCGAGCCAGAGGACGAGGAACCCAAGTCCCACTCGGGCATGGACTCGCAGAATTCCCAAGAATTATCGCAAATCTTGAAGAACACCGATTCCAAGGCGATTATGTGATCGAGCGCGATCTTGCAGCCGATCCGACTTCAGAATTTCGCGCCGCAATGAACTACCTCAGACACCTTTAAGAACTTTCCCGTAGCCGACTTCCTACCTGTCTCGCCTCATTCCATGTACCCGATCCGAGAATGCTACGTTAGAATGAGGGCTACGCTAGAATACATTCCAACGGTTCAAGTTCATTCCACCCCTTTCGGAAATACGGATACTTCATGCTATCAACTTTCTCCAACCGAAGAGTTGCTACTTGGCTCATCCCCCTGTTCGTTGCGACCCTTGCGTTCTTGAGCATCTCGCCGCACGATGCTTCCCGCGCCCAAGATCCAAAACCTGAACCGAAATCCTCCGCCACGCAAAAGACGCAGCCACCGATCGCGGAATTCGAAAAGTATCTCTCCGGTTCGACTCTATCTGGCGTTTTTACCATCGACGGCAAACCACTAAATTCCCTCGAAGAAGAACGCTATGAAATCCAAAGCGCCAAAAAGCTAGAGGGTGATGACAACCTCTGGGAAATCAAAACCCGAATCAAATACGGAAACAAAGACCTTACCGTTCCCGTTGTCGTAACCCTTGAATGGGTTGGCCGAACTCCGATGATCGTCCTCGATTCGATCACCATCCCAGGTTTAGGAACTTTCTCTGCTCGCGTGGTGTTTCACGACCGCAAATATGCGGGAACTTGGAAACACGATAACGTCGGTGGCCACCTCTTCGGACGCGTTGAACCCGCAAAGTCCGAATAGAACACGCTTCAGGTTTTGCAAAAACCTTCCAAGCATTCCAGGTGACATAGAAAGCTAGAAGACACTTGCACCTTGACGATACAACGTCGCGTTGAACCAGACGCGATAGAACAAACTGATTACTGATCGTTTTCCTTTTATCCCACCTTTATCTCTTTCGGATTACCGATGAAACTCTCCAATCTTAATCGCCGTTTAATGCTGGTTGCCAGTTCGGGGTTTGCTGCGTTGGCCCTCTTCGCTGGTGACATGGTCTCTGCTGTGGAAAGCCGTCTATCAACACCCATGACTATCGAGAAGAAACCCTTTGGAAAAACCGCCGATGGAAAGCCAGTTACGCTCTACACTTTGAGCAACAACCAGGGCAACACCGTGGAATTGATCGACTACGGCGCAATCGTCGTCTCGATCAACGTCCCTGATCGATCTGGTAAGAAAACCAACGTTACCGCCGGCTTTTCCTCCATCGATGGATACCTTGAACGTCACCCATACTTCGGTGCTACCGTCGGCCGTTTCTGCAACCGAATCGCCATGGGCAAGTTCTCCCTCGAAGGAAAGACCTATTCACTCGCCGTCAACAATGGCCCGAATCACCTCCACGGTGGCGAAGTCGGTTTCGATAAACGAATGTGGCAAGTCGCCGAAGTCAAAGCAGACAACTCGGTAGGTTTGAAATTCACCTACGTCAGTCCCGATGGAGAAGAAGGTTACCCAGGTGCGCTGACCACCATCGCCGAATATCGTTGGGATAACAACAACTGCTTGACCCTCGATCTTCAAGCCACCACCGATAAGCCAACCGTCCTGAACCTCACCAACCACGCTTATTTCAACCTGGGCGGTGCCGGATCGGGAACCATTCATCAACACGAACTTACCCTCGCCTGCGACCAATATCTTCCTGTCGATGAGTCGATGATTCCTAAAGGTGCTCTCGCCCCAGTTGCAGGCACCCCACTGGATTTCACCACCCCTCACAAAATCGGTGAACGAATCGCTCAACTCAAGGAAACCAACGGCTACGACCACTGCTTCGTTGTCAAAGGAAAAGCGGGTGAGCTTCGCGATGCCGCGAAAGTTGTCGATCCAGCTAGCGGTCGGACTCTGAGCATCAAAAC
>JBJONT010000094.1:0-42188 GCA_046051705.1 Planctomycetota bacterium
CGTGCTCGTGCTCAGTGAAACGGTGCTCGTGCTCGTAATCGAAATCCGACTGAAGCGGTCGAATGTTCTTTCAACACACGCCCTGCCTATGACGGAAGCAAAACAGGTCCCCGTTATCCGAGCACGATAACGAGCAGAGAGCACGAGAGTGGGACGTTGCGTGCTCGTGCTCGTAATCGAAAGCCGACTGAAGTGGTCGAATGTTCTTTCAACACACGACCTGCCATTGACGGAAGCAAAGCTGGTCCCGTTATCCGAGCACGATAACGAGCAGGAGCACGAGCACGATGAACTTTACAGCGTTGGTCCGATGGCCCACGGTGTAAACTCGTCTTCACCGTAGCCTAGCAATTCGCTTTTGGTTTTCTTACCGCTTGCGACTTCGAGGATCTCATCGAACATTCGCTGGCCGGCTTGCTCGATGGACTCGTTTTCGAGAATGGTTCCCATGTTGAGATCCATGTCTTCGGGCATGCGTTCGAACAACGCGCTATTCGTAGCGACCTTGATGCTCGGTACGGGTTTGCTCCCAAAGCAGCTTCCGCGCCCGGTGGTGAAGACGACTACGTTCGCGCCGCCGGAGATCATTCCGGTAACGCACACTGGGTCGAAACCAGGTGCATCCATGATCACCAATCCTCGTTTCGAGGTTTGTTCTGCGTACTCGATGACATCCTGCAACGCCGTCTGTCCACCTTTGCTTGCAGCGCCGAGCGATTTTTCGACGATGGTCGTCAAGCCGCCGGCCTTATTCCCGAGGGATGGGTTGTTATCGATGTCTTCTCCATAGTGTGCGGTGTAATCTCGCCACCATGCAAGTTTGTCGAGAAGCTTCTTGGCGACCTCGGCGCTTTGTGCTCGTTTGGTGAAGAGTTGTTCAGCACCGTAGAGTTCGGTGGTCTCGGAGAGGATCGATGTTCCGCCGTGCGCGACGAGTAAATCGGAGACGACTCCGAGAGCTGGGTTCGCCGTGATTCCAGAGTAGCCGTCGGAACCTCCGCATTTCGTTGCCAAAACGATTTCGCTTGCGGAAACGGTCGTACGTTGCATCGCATTGACTTGGGGAAGTAGTTCTTCGACCATTTCGACTGCGCGTCGAATGGTGGCTCGCGTTCCACCCGTGTCTTGGATGCTCAAGACCGGTACATCATTGGTGGATTTGGGTTGACCGGGTTGTGGTTTCCATTGGACCCCTTGCAACGAGACGAGTTTTTGGGATTTTTGCAGATGCCCAAGGGTGTTTTGTTCGCATCCGAGTCCGATCAAGACGTAGGCGGCGATGTTCGGATGTTTTGCGATCCCGCCGAGTACCCGACTAAGGGTTCGATGTTTGATTCCATCGAGAGCCATGCCGCAACCGCTATCGTGCTTGAAAGCGACGACGCCATCGACGTTTGGAAATCGTTTCAAGAGTTCTTCATCGAAGTGCCTTGCCACCGCGCGAGATACGCCGGCCGAGCAATTGACGGTAGAGATGACGGCGATGTAGTTACGAGTTCCTACTCGTCCCGATGGGCGTTGGTAGCCTTGGAAGGTCTTCCCTGTAATGGGTTGGGGGGGAGCTGGCGTTTCGCTCGCGAGACCTTCGTAGTCGAGGGTATGGTGGCACTTGAGATTGTGGTCATGGACATGCTCGCCGGGTGCTACCGGTGCCGATGCGACACCGATGGGCCAGCCGTATTTATGGATAGGCTGTCCGATCGCAATCGCACGGGTTGCGATTTTGTGGCCGGCCGGGATATCTCGCGTGAGAACGATATTCGGTTGGTTTCCACCTAGGATGACCTCTTCATTTTTGGCGAGTTTTCGAAGAGCGACGATACAGTTGTCGTTAGGGTGGAGTTGAATCCAAGGTTTGGAATTAGCGGCCATGATTTGGCGGATTGTTCCTGATACGGGGGGAGGGAGCTGTTAGGAGTTCGAAAGTGCGTTAACGATATGAGCATCATCGGCAGGTTCGACGGTGCGGAGCACGATTTCCAGGTGATCTGAGAAAACGTTGGTCCATATTGGGGGCTGATGTTGCGAGAGGGTCTCTTGCAGCATGGCTACCGATTTTCCACGCGGGGTGATCTCAAGGATGGAGCTCGGTAACGACAGGGCTTGCCAGGGACCGGTTCCGATCCGTCGTGTTTGCGAGACGATATTCAGTTTTTCAATTACCGGGGAGTCTTGTAATTGGATAGCGAGTCGCTGGGCTCGGTTTTCGAGGTTTGCGATTGGATTCGAAAGAGTTGCACCAACGGGAGTCGATTCCCATTGGTCTCGTTGCTGAGATTCGCTCAGGACGCTCAGCAGGACGGCTTGGGTAACACGATCGGCGGTGGCTCCAAGGGATTCGACGCTTGGCCGGATCTTGTCGATCACATTTTTCTTACCGAGGATAAGTGCTGCTGGAGGTCCACCGATGAGAAAATGGGTTGGGACAATGAGCAAATCGGTACCGTCTTGCCAACGACGGGAAAGGGCATCGGATTGTCCATTGGCCCATTGGATGTCGTGCAGCGTAGCATCAAGCAGGATTTCGCAAACGAACGCATTGTGTTTGTGCGCGTGTTCGCTAGCAGCGAACCGGTCGAGATGGCCTTGCGTGGGGCTTGCGTGAAACACGATCGATCCGTGATGTGACGCGAGGGCTTTTGCGTAGTCATCGTGCAAGCAATCTGCATTGCTGCCGATCTCGTGGATTTGCAGAGCGTGTTGCGAAGAATGATGGGCAAAGGGGGTGAGGATGGAGTGGATCGGAGTTGCGATGGATGGGTTCGAGGTAGGGATGCGGATGCACGCTGCGCGGGGAAGGATAATGCCGTGGGGGCGTAAGCCGACAACGGTTGCTTGGATTGCCATCGGCAGGTTCGCGACGAGTAGTGCATCGGCAGCACCGCTTGAGGCGATGCACAAGCGGAGCAGTTCGGCTTCCGAGCCGATATCTTGAGCGAAGCCTTGGTAGAGCGCGGATTGGAGTTGGGCTGCGTGTTTTGGGAGAGGGGAAGCGACCCAGCGAGCGTTAAAAAGTTCGCCGGTGGCATTGATTCCGAGTTGGAGGGAGGATTGTTGATTTTCGGTTGGATGCAGAAGTGGTTCGGCGGCTCGCTCGAGCCATTGACCTGCTTGACGCAGCGCTTCTTGGACTTTCGACAGCGAGGGTGCTTCTTGGAGTCCAAGTTTTTGTGCAGCTTCCTTCACGACGTTGTTCCAAGCTGGGTTTTGGAACCATTGAGTAACTTGTTTGATGGCGTCGGAGGGGTCGAAGCCTTTGCGTTGTGGAAACTGCATGATTTGGAGGGTTCCTTTGGGAGAGAGGTGCTTTAGCCTCGCCCAGTTAACCGCCAGCGGCCTTGGAAGAGCCAGACAGTTATTCCGAAGAGAGTGAAGATTGATCCGATGGTAAATCCGAAGTAGGAAGCGACTAGGGGCCAGGAGCCTATTTTAGCGCGAGCGGTAGAGACCCCGGCGATCACATCGGTCATCGGAACGTTGTCGGCCGCCATGAAGGGGCTTGTCAGTCCAATGAATTTCAGAGAGTCGAATCTCGTTCCGATCGGAGCGGAACTCCAAATGAGAAAGTAGATTGCGATAGGTAGACAGTAGAGAATTAACAAGGTGATATAGCAGATCATCAGCGAGGTGCTGGTGCGACGAACGAGCGTTGAGACGAAGAGGGACAGGACTGAGTTGAAGACTGAAGCTACGAAGCAGATGGCGAAGAAGGCAAGCATCGCGGGCCAGTTGCGAGCCAACTCGGGGTTGATGCATCCGAGAAGCATAGGGAACATCAAGAACGCGGTAAGAACTGCCGAGACGCGGTAACCCGAAATGAGTTTTCCCCATAGGATCTGCCAGGAGGAGATGGTCGTCGTCAGGAGTAGGTCGAGAGTTTGGCGTTCGCGTTCGCCGGTGATGGCTCCAGCGGTAAAGACGGGAGCGGTGAGGATATTGAAGATCAGGACGTAGCTGACGTAGTAGGAAGCGAGGTTTGGTCGCCAGAAGAGTTGGATGGTCATCAAGGGGATAGCGAGGATCATCGAAAGTTGGATGACGAGTCGCAGCATGAGGGTCCCTTGGCTGAAAAGTTCCGCGTGCATTTCCTTGTCGTAGATTGGGTTCGCATCGTCGTGCATGAGGGACTTGCGGCGCGGCGGTGCGAAGAGATTATCAGGGAACTGATCGCTTTGGATGACCAATCCGACAGCTTCGCGTTGTTCGCGTTCGAGGTCGATGACTTCGTTCCCTTGGCTGCCCACATCGGGTGGGTAGAGAAGTCGATGTGCGGCGATAGCTAGTAGGGCGATGCTGATGATTGAGCAAGCGATTGGGACGATGGTCAGCGAGAGCACGAGCCGCAAGTCAGCGCGGTCGCTTAAGGATAGCCAGGCGAAGACACCAAGAAGGAGAATCGGTAGGATCAAAACGTAACTGACGACGAGAGAGGAAGCAGTACGTTTGAATTGCGAGGAACAAAAAATGCTGATGGACCCAAACAGCAGAATCGAGAAAAGGAGTCCAACGTAGGCACCGATGAGTTCGTAAAACGAAACACCACCGAGTGGAAGGCAGAGCATGATGATCGGCAGAGAGGCGATGATCAAGACGACGAGGTGGGTCAGAGCCGCGATCAATTTACCGGCGATGATTCGCCATGGTTTAAGGGGGCTAGCGAGAAGCATCTCGTAGGTTTTGCGTTCTTTTTCGCCAGTGATTGCGCCAGCGGTGAAACTTGGGGCCATCAGTGAGGCGATCGCGAATTGGCCGATGAAAAAGAAGTCGACCAGGCGCTGTGCTGAGGCTGATTCGCGAGAGAGGTCGATACGGGTATCGCGTGGGTAGGCGATGATAACGACGGCCGCGAGTGCGAGTTGGTAGACCAACAGCAGTACGAAGGCTCTCGGAGCGCGGAGATTGGTCAGCAGTTCGCGTTGCAGAACGGGGTTATCTACGAACAGCATGGGGGAAACTCCTTTGGGGACGCCGGTGGTTTACTCCGAAGGAGTTCGACGACTCATTCGGAGAAATTGGACCGCGCGGAATTCATTGACCCTCGCTGAGTTATTTTACCCACTCGACAGGTTGGGGTTCGATTTCGGGGGAGCAAGGGGATCCGCAATCTTTTCGGCCGCTTCCTTCGAGGCGACTGATGATGCGCACGGACATATCGTGATCGCAGTTGATTTGGCAGCTTAGTCGTGCGTTATGCACACCGCGAGCGTTGAGGATTTCTTTTTCGGCGACGGTTTGTTGTGATGGTTCGCCGTCGATGAATTCGACGCGGCAGGTGGTGCATCGGGCTTTACCGCCGCAAGCGTGCAGTTGGTCCGATCCAGCTTCTTCGCGCAGGGCGAGGATGAGTCGTTTACCTTGAGGGACGTTGAATTCGCCGAGGCCTTCGACAGTTAACTTTGGCATTATAAGTTCCTAGAGGTTCCGTTGTTTTTAAAGAGGTTTGTGATTCAGGGTTAGGAAAGTTCAGGGAGGTGGTAAAGATTGAAGAGTTAGCCGCAGCAGCCTGGGGTGGATGAGTTGCAAGCCGATTTTCCGGCAGGTTGAGTTGCGCTCTGGTTGGTCGCCGAGTTGGCAGAGTCGTTGCAGGAGTTTTCGCAAGAGTTGCCGCATGCATGGCTTTCGGCAGAGGCTCCTGGACTGACGGCTTGGCCGGTGATTTCGAATCCAAGGTCTTGGATCATTTGGTAGTCTTCCGAGGGTGCTTGCCCTTGGGTGGTCAAGTAGTCTCCGACGAAGAGGCTATTGGCGATATACAGGCCGAGGGGTTGCAGGGAGCGGAGGTGTCGTTCGCGACCGCCGGCGATTCGAAGTTCGCTTGAGGGGTTTACGAAGCGCACCATGGCGAGAGCTCGGATGCAATCTCTGGGGGTTAGGTACTCCTTTTGTTGCATCGGGGTACCGTCGATTGCGTGAAGGAAGTTCAGGGGGATAGATTCCACGGAGAGTTCTCGGAGGGAGAAAGCCATATCGACGATATCTTTGCGGGACTCGCCCATTCCGATGATGCCACCGCTGCAGAGTTGCAAGCCGGCTTTACGAACGTTCTTGAGGGTTTCGAGTCGATCTTCGAAGGTATGGGTCGTGCAGATTTCTTTGTAGTAGTCTTGGCTGGTATTGAGGTTGTGGTTGACTTTATCGACCCCGGCGGCCGCAAGCCGTTGGGCTTGGGATTCGCTCAGTAGTCCGAGGCAGGCGCAAATGTTCAATCCGTACTGTTGTTTGATTTCGGGGACGATCGTCTCGATGGCTTTGATTTCGCGTTCGTTCGGAGCGCGTCCGGAGATAACGATGCAATACGTTTTGCTTTGACGTTCAGCGGCGAGTCGTGCGCCGTCGAGAAGTTTCTCGCGATTGAGGATCGAGTACTTCGGGATCGGAGCATCGGAGATTTTTGATTGCGAGCAGTAGTGGCAGTCTTCTGGGCACAAGCCGCTTTTGGCGTTCATCAGGAAGTAGAGTTGAACGGTTTTACCGAAGTACTTTTGTCGGAGGTTGAAGGCAGCGGCAACGAGATCGAGTAGTTCATCGTCGTGGGAATCAAGGATTGCGAGGGCTTCGCTGCGGCTGATCGAACCGCCGTCGAGGATTCGATCGGCGAGTAGTTTCCACTGAGAGTCTTGGGATGTTTTTTGGGAGTCGATCGAGTGGTTCAGGTTCATTGTGCCTGGATATGTAGGTATTTAGAGTTTTGAAAATCGTTTGGGAGGTTCCGGGGTGAGCCCGCACATGCGTCGATTGTAGCATTTTGGGCAGGATTTACGCACCCGTCATATTCGCTACACGTAGGTTACGGTCAGAATTCCTTCGAAATATTTCACTACAACGCCGATCTGCGTAATAGCTGGGTAGTTCCTCGCTGCGCGTATCGTTTTTAGCGATCCTCAACGCAACCGACCGTAATTTCCGTATTGAGAAAGACTCCTTTCGATGGTTCATCCCCGACCGTTCTTTGAAAACGTAGAGGATTCGGTTGACGAGGAAGTCAAGTTGCTTTCGAGTCGTCGCACTCGTACGCAGGGGGATCAGTTGCAATCTCCCTTGGAGACCTACTTGCGTGAGATCAATGAGACCAAGTTGCTCACGGCAGAGGATGAGCAGAGTTTAGCCAGACGCGTGGGGCAGGGGGATGCCGAGGCGCGGGACCGGATGGTTCGAGCGAATCTGCGGTTAGTGGTGAACATTTCGCGGAGTTATATTGGCAAAGGCTTGGCATTACAGGATTTGATTGAGGAAGGTAATTTAGGATTACTGCGTGCGGTCGAGGGTTTTGACCCGAACATGGGGACCCGATTTAGCACGTATGCGAGTTACTGGATCAAACAATCGATCAAGAGGGCGTTGATCAATTCATCGAAGACGATCCGCATCCCGGCTTACATGGTGGAATTACTCAGCAAGTGGAGGCGTGCGACTTCTAGATTGTCTGAAGAGCTTGGTCGGGTGCCGACGCAAGAGGAGACGGCGCGGTTGCTGGGTTTGCCGAAGAAGAAGTTGCCGATCATCAAGAAGGCGATCCAGATTTACAATGCGACGCCGCAGAGTGAGCAGAGTGATTCTGGTTGGTCGCTTGGCGAGATGGTGATGGATGAGCGACTGAAGAGTCCGGACGAGGAGTTGCTTGATCACGACGTGATGAAGACGGCGTTGGAGTTGCTCGATACGCTCGATGCGCGGGAAGCGACCATTTTGAAGCTTCGTTTTGGATTGGAGAATCACGCGCCGCACACGCTCAAGGAGATCGGTTTGGAATTAGGGCTTACTCGCGAGCGAGTTCGTCAGATCGAGACGGAAGCGTTGCAACGATTGCACAACGCATTGCGAGACCCGCGTGAGCGATTCGGAAGTGCGTAAGGGAAAGAGTTCCTGCGGGTTGTTGTCGGGGTTGCTGTTTGTGCCTCGCAACAAGTGACTTGTCTGACCTGTCTGACCTGTCTGACCTGTCTGACTTGTCTGACTTGTCTGACTTGTCTGACTTGTCTGACTTGTCTGACCTCCCAACAAGCAACTCTCAACGCACGGGACCGCAGTCCCATGCTACGCTGCGTGGCTACAAGCAAACACTCATCTCTTCGATTTTTTTCCAGCAGGGAAATCGCAAAGGGGTTTGCTGGTACTCGGGTCGGCAAGCACTTCGGCAATCGTTGTTCGCCCTAACTCGACTTCAATGCTCTCCATGGCTTTATCCATCCTGCAATGCAACGGACACAGTTGCTTTGCATGAGATCGAAGCCCCAGCGGGCAGGTCGTGATGCGTTGGATAGGCTCGACGCTGTTGACTACATCAAGTACAGTCAGCTTCTCCGGATTTTTTGCCAGCCGAAATCCACCTCCAGCACCTCGGTTCGAGTCGATGATGCCATGCGATACCAACTGCTTGAGCACCTTGGACAAATAAGCCTTCGGTACCTTAGTGCTCTCCGCTATCGATTCGCTATTGTGACGTGTCTCCGGGGCGCTCGCAGCTAAATGGACCACCGCGCGCAACGCGTATTCGACCGTTTGCGTAAACATCCAGCCCCTCTTGGATAATCGATTCTCAAATCTGTTTGGCTCTTTCTTCATTTCCCAAGCCACACATTTCAAGTAGCTTCGAAATACCCAACAATAAAGAAAACCCAAACCGAGCATCTGGCATTATAATTGAACTCCGAGGTGGCAACTACGCTCAATCCCGATCGCCACCTCCCACTCTACGCGTTACTGGGTGCTTGTATGAAACTTTTTCCTCCTCCCTCTCAAGTCGCTTTGACTGGGTTATCGCTTAGCCTGGCAGTCTGTATTTGGGGAGTCTGCATTTGGGGAGCTGCTGCGAGAACCGATGGATCCGAACCGGTTACTACCGAAATCGCACGTATTGGGTCCAAGATCGAAACATTGAGTTTCAAGGATATCCGAGGCGTCACGCGAGAGCTTTCGGAGCTCGGTACTCACCGCGCAACGGTGATCATGTTCACCACCACCGATTGCCCCATCGTCAATAAGACCCTTCCGAAACTCAAAGAACTCTACGCCGAGTACGTTTTGAAAGATGTTGCCTTTTTGTGCATCAACGTCGGCCAAGACGATACGCTGCAAGCGATGGCAAGCCATGCGATCGAGTTCGATACTCCATGGAGTTTCGTCAAAGACTACGAAGCACGCAGCGCGGTGGCACTAGGTGTACTACGAACTCCTGAATTCGTAATTCTCAACAAAGAATCCGAGATCTGCTACCGAGGCCGATTCGACGACCAATTTCGATTGGGTGGTGCCAGACCATCGGCAACCCGAGCTGACCTTCGGCTTGCTCTCGACGAAGTCCTCGAAGGTAAACCTGTAAGCGTACCGCAGACTCCCGTCGATGGATGCTTGATCACATTCCCAAACCAAAGTGGGAACGCACTTGCCGATGGCAACACTCAAAACGCGGAAACTACAAAACCACCGCTCCCATCAGGCGGCGAACAGTTGAATTTTAACGAGCACATTGCACCGATCGTGTTCGAATCGTGTGCGCCTTGTCATAGACCTTCAACCGCCGCTCCCTTCTCGCTTTTGACTTACGAAGATTGCATTGCGCACGCTGAGATGATTGCAGAAGTCGTCCGCGACGAGACGATGCCACCTTGGTATGCAACAAGAGCTCACGGCACGTTTCAAAACAATCGCTCACTGAACCCCGCTGCGAAAAAGACGCTCCTGCAATGGATCGATTCCAGTCGCGTCCAAGGAGATCCGGCCAAAGCACCCGCGCCACCAAGCTTCGTCGAGACTCCCTGGCGAATCGGAACCCCCGATTTAATCCTTACCACTATCGAGCAACATACGATTCCCGCGACCGGGTTCGTCCCTTACAAGTACGTGGTGTTACCACATTTGTTCCTCAGCGAAACGTGGGTAGAAGCCTTCGAAATCCGACCTTTGAATTCAGCCGTCGTCCACCATTGCAACATGGCTTACGCTACCAGCAAAGGCGCTAGCGAAGATACATTCATCACCGGTTACGTCCCTGGGGGCCAACCGATGGATCTTGGACGATTCGAGAACTCGGTGGCGTACCGAATCCCCGCAGGTGCCGCACTCGGACTACAAATCCACTACACCACGACAGGTAAGGAAGAGAAATGCAGAATCCAAGTCGGTTTGCGATTTCCAAAGAAACAGATTCGAAAACAACTCCATCATTTCGTTCTCGATCCTCGCGGTTGGAAAATACCACCCGGCGATCCAGCGTATCGCATCGAAGCGAAGCACACCCTCCGACATGATGCAGATTTGCTCGGGCTCTTCACCCACATGCACGTCCGAGGAAGAGACATGACCTTCTATGCAAACCACCACGACGGCTCACGTGAAACTCTACTTCAAATCCCTAACTACAACTTCGAGTGGCAACTTGGATATGAACTAGCCCCCGGCACAAAGCAGCTTGCGAAAGGGACAGCAATCGAAGCGATAGCGCACTTCGACAATTCATCGTTTAATCCCTACAACCCAGACCCCACTGCAACCGTGGAGTATGGGCCGCAAACCGTCGACGAAATGTTTAACGGATTCGTCTTCTATGTCGACCAACACGAATCGCTCGCGATCGACGTCAACCCGAAGACGGGAAGAGTTAAGAAGTAATCTTAAGGAGTAATCGCCGATACATCTGTCTGCAAGCCCGCAGGAATGCTTATGGGTGTATCCGCGGGCAAGTCGACTGGTAGGATACGAAACGGCAATCCTTTGATCGCTGCTCCTGGATTGTGAAATTCGAGTCCTGAATATCGCAATCGATCGACGGGTCGATGCGTGTGTCCAAAGTAGACTTGCTCGACCCCAGCAGCACGATCTTGTTTAGCCCAGCTTAAATAATCTGCCACTTGCGTCATGACTTTGCGATTCGAGTTCGCGAAGTGTGCCACCACACGGTGGATTCGCGTCTGCACCGCTGCGTCATAAAGAGAATGATGCAATGGGTGAGGCAACGCCCGCTCTTCGCTTCGCAGCCTCCTTGCATCGAGCAACTCATGAAAGTCCGCTTCGAGCGGTATCTTCGAGTCGATGATATCTCCATGGAGAAACACGCTCGATCCAAGACGCAAGAAATGCGGATGCCATCGCAACTTCGGGTTGCTACCGGCGAGTTCCTCAAGCCGCTGTGTGAAACCCGGAAGCGCATCGTGGTTTCCCAAAATGTAGTGAAACTGACACTCTGGGTTGACCGCTAAGAGATTCTTCAAATAACGGATGCTCTGCTCGATCGATTGCTCGTGCGAACGGTATGAACTCCATCGAAAGTCGAAGATATCACCACCAAGGATGAACGTGTGCGATTGCAAGATCGCTTCATCGATCGCCCGCTGAAGCATCGGCCCCGTGCTGCGATTCGCTAATAGATGCAAATCGGAAATGAAATGTGCCTTCGAAGCTCGCTTGCTCATACAACCAAATGACGCTTTGATGATCCTAAAGGGCAACCACGCAACTTGAACAATCCGAAACTCGAAAAAATCATAGGCTCTGAACCCATGAACGTCAAAGTTCACAAGGCGAGTTTGGGGAGGAGAAAGGGCAATACAAAGGGTGATTGCAAGGTTTTTTCAAGCGAAGAGGAGTTCAACTGACGAAAAGTGTTGGTTTTTTCGTTATACTCGGAGCTTGCTGAAACAAATCTCGTTTGAGCTCCCACCTGCCACTTCTCTCCTCGTTGCGGACCGCTGCTATGCAATCTGACCAAAGCCAACTATCAGCCAATGAACCTTGGTACAAAGGACTGACTTCTTACC
Source organism: Planctomycetota bacterium (assembly GCA_046051705.1). Lineage (GTDB taxonomy): Bacteria > Planctomycetota > Planctomycetia > Pirellulales > Pirellulaceae > JBKCUI01. The sequence continues at coordinate 11,754 of JBJONT010000094.1, forward strand.
ATTGGTTTGTCTTCGCCATGGCCTCGATGGCTTGGGTCTTCGACTGCCTTGATCAACAAGTCTTTATTCTCGCTCGCGGGGAAGCTTTAAAGGCATTGTTACCAAGCGGGACGGAAGGACCTGTAATCAATCAATACGCTGGTTATTCCACCTCGATCTTTATGATCGGTTGGGCGACCGGAGGACTGATCTTCGGTTCAATCGGTGATCGTATCGGCCGAGCTCGCACGCTGGCGATTACGGTCTTGATGTACTCGGTGTGCACGGGACTCAGCGCATTTTCTACTGGCTGGCAAGACTTCTTCATCTATCGTTTCATTACCGGGATGGGAGTCGGAGGTGTGTTCGGGCTCGCAGTAGCCTTGGTTGCAGATAGTCTGCCTGAACGCTCGCGGACAGCCGCTCTGGGTTTACTACAAGCCCTCTCAGCGATCGGAAACATCAGCGCCGGGTTGATGAGCATCTACGTTGGGAAACTCGGTGCGGCTGGAAAGATCGATCCGAACACCGGATGGAAATTGATGTTCCTCTTCGGTGCCCTCCCCGCCTTCTTGTGCGTATTCATCCAGTGGCGTCTGAAGGAACCGGAGAAATGGGTCATCGCTCGTCGAGAAGGGCGTGCTGCGGGGGTTAAGTTCGGATCCTATTCGACTCTACTCGGTGATGCGCGATGGCGAAAATCGGCGATCGGTGGATTGCTCCTCTGCGTCGCAGGAGTCATCGGTGTTTGGGGGATCGGTTTCTTTGCCCCCGAACTAATTAACGGGGTGATCGAAGTCCAAATGCTCAAGGATGATCCTCAAGCAACCAAGGAATCGATTAAAGCCGCACAGTCGATGTGGCGAGGATACAACGGGATCATTCAGAACACTGGTGCATTCTTCGGTATGCTGGCCTTCACCTATCTGTGCCAACGTATTGGGCGGAAAAAAGCATTCGTTATCGGCTACATCGCAGCTATGCTCGCTACCATCACCTTCTTTAGAAACTTCAATGGCGTCTCAACGATCTGGCTAAGCGGCTTGATGGGATTCTGCCAACTCGCCCTATTCGCTGGCTTCGCGGTCTATCTACCAGAACTCTTCCCACTGCGACTTCGCAGTACCGGAACAAGCTTCTGTTACAACGTCGGCCGCTATGTCGCTGCCACCGGCCCGATAACACTCGGGGAGCTAGCCAAAGTCCTCGCACCCGAAAAAGCCCCTTTAGAAGTCAAGCTGCAAGCTTTCCGGGACGCTTGCACCTACATGAGCTTCTTCTTCCTCATCGGACTAGTCGCTTTGCTGTTCCTCCCTGAGACCAAAGACAAACCACTTCCAGAGTGATTTGTTTTCTGGATTGCTCCGTTCACTGCGGTGTATGCCCGCGCATGTAGGGTGTACTAGTCTTGCGGGTTTTATTCCGTGGTGAACGGTGAAGCGGGCAAGCCATCGCGATTGTAGAGGTTCGCTCCTTCCGGATTCATGCTGAAACCGTATCGCACCGCCACAGGCCGTGCGACTTCGGGGTGCGTGCAAACAACCTTGTCCCCCTCGATCGTCGCTTCAGCCCAATACCATTTGCGATCTTCACCGGCGATCGCAAAGCGTGAAAGGCTCTCTCCTGCCGCTTGGGCTACCGGCTCTCGCCCAATCTTTCGACCCACCATCAAACCTTGGCCGACGTGATCGAACTCGATCACAGCTCGATTCCCATCGATGGTCAATTGACGAAACAACGGGCCGGAGCATTCGATGTTCTTTCCGTATTGATGGACAAGTGCCCATCGGGCTAATCGCTCCCCGACATCGTACTTGTTCTTCGGATGGATATCTTGAGCATCTCCGATATCGATTGCGACCGCCATTCCGGTATTCTCGATCGACAATGCTTTACGCTGTGCATCTCGGAAGAAAGCCCAGCCGTCGGCTTGAGCAGGATCTTTCGTGGGTGACTGCCAAGCCGCCAGTTGCACGAAGTAAAAGGGTAGATCGGGATCGGAAAACCACTTGCGCCAATCGGAAACCATCGCCCGTTTCTTCTCGATGTACTGCTTTCCATCTTCAGCGTTGCCTGCGTTGTTCTCTCCTTGGTACCAGAGCACTCCGCGGAGCGACAAGCGTTTCAAGGGATGGATCATGCCATTGTGCAGCGTCACGCAGCGTGGGCGGAACATCTTTTCACCGAATGGAAACTCCGGGATGGCAGGTGGCATGGAGATCTCCGTACCGGCAAGCATTTGCTGGCGAGCTTCGAGCGTCCACTTTTCGACCTCTGGAATCACGGTTGCTAAATCCTTTTGATACTGCGCGAGAGATTCACGCATCATGCGAGCGTAAGGTTCCAAAGCAGGGGTATTCATCAACGTCTCTTGCGCCATCCAGCATTCGATGTTTGTTCCACCTACGCTAGATCGAACAATTCCGATCGGCACTCTGGTCTCCATATGCACACGCTTGGCAAAGTAATATCCCACTGCGGTAAAACCGGGAGTCGACTGTGGAGTGGCAACAGACCAACGTCCTCGCACATCGAGCTTTGGGGTATGGGCGAAATTCATTTCGACACCAAAATGGCGAATCATAGGTTCATTCGATTGCGCGATATCTTCGGGTGCATCGCAGCCACCGAGACCCCATTCCATATTCGATTGACCGCTGCAGAGCCACACGTCACCTACCAATACATCCCGGATCCGAATCTTGTTGCTTGCTGAAACAACAAGCTCCAATCCGTCGCGGGACATTGGTAGAGCGGCGAGTGTGCAAGCCCACGATCCGTCGGCAGCGACTTGGGTTTGCCCTGCTTGTTCACCCAATCGGACGTTGAGCATTTCACCAGGGGTTCCCCATCCCCAGAAGGTCAGGGGGCGGTCGCGTTGAACGACCATATGATCCGAGAAGATCGTAGCCAACCGGACTTCAGCATGGCAAGGGGTGCCAACGAAACCAGCCCAAAAGTTGAATCCGAACAGGAACCAACACACCGCGAGAGTTTTGCGGACGAAATTTGATTGCGTCATAGAACTGTACCTCATTTCAGTTTTCCAATTGTACTAATTGCTTTCGACCCCGGCATTGCATTCGACTGCCACATTGCATTCAACTGCCACATTGCATTCGACATGGCATTGTTTTCGACCATCGCATTGATTTCAGCCATGGTGCAGTGTGTTATCGCTCCCCATGTCTGAGTGACTTCTTTGCAGGAAAGCCTGATCGCATTCTTTGGAGGAAAAGGAGTATACTAACTGTGAAACAGTAACTGGCAGGAAATTTCGAACCCCACAGTAGATCCTTTCACAGCAAACCGACCTTCCCTACCCCTTTCATCTTAGGAATACAAATCCTCCAGATTCATCGCTCTAGAGGTCTACATCATGTCGGATTCCGATTCGCAGCGTAACATTCCAAAACGCCAAATCGCACGCTTGATCGGCACATCGGAATTCCCAATCTGGGTTTTGTCGGAATCCCAACAACTCGTCTTTGGTAACGAAGCTTTCATCGCACTCTTGGAATCACTTCCAATCGATTTGCTCTCTTCGGATACATCCTTTAGCGATTCAACTGGCGCCAATTCATCACCCTCAGAGCCATCGGCCAAGGATGTGCGAAGGGACGAAGCGAGTAGCCGATCAGGTGCGCAAGGGGCAGAGCGTGGGGTAGGAACCGAACGGGGGCTTGATCGTTTTTTGGGGATGGAATGCAAGCCGGACACGGTCTGTGAATCCACGTCGATGACGCTCTTGGCCCGATGGCTTGCGATCCCTGCGAACACATCGAGTCGCCATGTTCGCACAGTGAAAGATATCGCAGTGAAAGTCATCGCAGTGAAAGACATCACAGTGAAAGAGTTGTTACCTAGCGAATGGTCGGCTGCGAGTGTGGCTTCGAGTGTTACAGAGCCACACTCCCAAGAGAGCGGGTCGGGGGTATACAACTGGCAAGGGCCATGCATCAGAACCCTCATTCCCCTTGGCATGCCACCTGAAGGTTGCACGCTATGTATGTTAAAACCCGATGCAGGGGATCTTGATACATACCGTGATATCACATTTCGCGAGAGGGTAGAGATTCCGGCCCTGAGTTTGCTTGACTCCGAACCGAGCATGGAGTCGTGGTGGTATCTTCACGGAAATTCGCCCCGTACATGTACCCTTCGCAAACAACTCGAGCTGGCTTGTTCAGGAAATCATCCTGTTCATTTGATTGTTCCGCACGGTGCACCTGCGATCCAACTTGCGACATGGATTTTTCACGAGCGTTTTCAGGCACAAGCGGTCTCAGTGCGACGCGATCCACCGATCACCATCGAATGCAAATGGATGGATAAAGATTTGTTATCAAGCGTATGCGAATGGATTGATGATATTCGCAAGCAGGGACGCAGTCCGGAGGTTGTCATACATTTGATCGATCAGCTTGCGCCGGAGTTGCGAGAACCGCTTGCGGAAATCGCAACCAAACAACGCTGGAATGCGATCGTCACCTCAAGCGTCGTATCATCCGAGCAAGCTTCGCGAAACTCGCCTCATTGGTCGCGTTGGATAGCGACATTCGACGTTCAGACTATCGAATTGCAACCCATCGCTCAAAGAACCGAGGAAATCGAAAGCCTTTTGTTAGCGTGGCTTCGCAAGCACCCGGGATTTCGGTGGAATCAAGCTTTCCTCGATGCTTTGCTCGCCTACGCTTGGCCGTCTGATGCCGAAGAGTTCGATCAAGCCCTCAACGAATCGATCCAAAGTTGCCAGGGGGAATCGGTGCGCAGTAACCTTTCAAGCGACGCTTCTCGGTCTCAGGAGCAGGAAAGCAAGAGTCAAGAGCGGTTGTTAGATGAAACCCATCTACCGATTTCCTTGCGTACATTTCCTTCGCACATCGAACGCTTATCCCCTCCGGAGCCGATCGTGCTTGATGATGAACTCGAATCCTACGAGCGGAAACTCATTGAGCGTGCTTTGCGGGATCACCCTCGAAACAACACCGCCGCTGCGAAAGCACTTGGGATTTCCCGTGCGCGATTGCTTAGGCGCATGCAGCAATGGGGATTGGGCAGCCCTCAATCCACGCCTCGATCGACCGATCAAGTCGTTTTTGAAGAGATCGATAGCGACGAGTAACTTTGCTCAATTTTCGATTTTTTGGGGATTCACTCCACCATCTCGCGAACTCTCCCCAGATCGCCTGTCTTAACTTGCGACACACCATTGGAATTCGTATCTATGTCGAATCTCAAACACGCCATCGCATTCCATTTTCCGACGATAAATTTCCCATGATTACATCGCAAAACGAATTCGAGTCCAAGTCTGGTAAAGAATCCGCTAAGCCTTCGTCGTTGGCGTTTGATGTTCAGTGGTTATTAGGGGAGAAGTCTGATCCGGATCCGTTGCCGGATCGGGAGGAGATTCGAGTTCGCAGCAGGATCCGAAAGCCACGTCACCGAGGGATGCCATTGAATTTACTGGCGACGGTTTTTGTGCTTGGTTCGATCGGTACCATCGGGGTGTTGATAGCGACGCAGGGGTTAACGGGGATTGTTCCCGGCGGGATGTTTGAGTCGATGCCTTGGATTGCCGATGGAGCAAAAGATTCACCGAGTGGCAAAGAAGGGGCGATTTCTCCGGAGAGTGAGCGAGAAGCCAATGAAACGATTGAAGCGATCTTAGCTCTTCAAGAGTTAGCGGCTCAATCCGATGGCAAGTCAACGCAAACGCAAAAGCGGTAGCCACACGTCGTAGCATGGGACTGCGGTCCTGTGCGCGTTGAGAGTTGCTTGTTGGGAGGTCAGACAAGTCAGACAAATAGCCACTCGTCGCCAGACGGTGGGGATTTCCTCGCGACTTCCACCGCTTGGCAGCGGATGGCTACGTATAGCCCCCACCGTCGTAGCATGGGACTGCGGTCCCGTGCGCGTTGAGAGTTGCAGTTGCGCGGTCACCACCCTCATCCCCCGGCCCCTTGTTGGGTGGTCAACGGTTTATTTCTTCATACGCCTCTTGCCGATATACCCAACTGCGCCCAATAGCGTTGCGACCACCATCATGCTCGGTTCGGGGACATGACCGATGGATGGAGTAACAGTGGCGACACGAAAACCGTAACAGAGGCACTCGTTTCCAGCACTATCGAAGAGCCGGTTCGACGACGACAGGGCGGAGGAGAATCCATCGAACCAAGCGCCACCCCGTACCCCCCGACTAGAGAAAGCGCTGCTGTTAGCTAGGTCGTCGGAAGTCTCTTCCCACTCATAAACATTTCCACCGAGTCCCATCACACCGTAGGGGCTAAGCCCACCTGCTTGGTTCACATCCGCTGGGCCCTGGACGAACAGTTGGTCGTAAACGGAAGTGCCATCGGTCGTGCCACTTGCCACCGGGGTTGGAGCCGTATCGCTACCGGTCGAGTAGCCCCAATAGCCTCCTCCCCCAGACTTGTTCGGATCGTAGTACGCCGCCTTGTACCATTCGTTATAGCTCGGTAACACGTATCTTGCCAAATTGCTTCGGTACGGATTTGACGCATCGTAACCAGGGTCACTGATGCTCCATAATTCAATATCGTCGTTGACGTTGCTTGTGCTGAAATTGTAAGCGGGTGCGTTTCCTGTGCTGGTGTTAAGCCAATTCACGAACCGTGCCGCTTGGTTCCAGGAAACTCCGGTAGCTGGTTTGTCTGGGCCGTTACCTCCAAGCGCACTCAAGTCGTAAAATGGGATTACCATTGAATTCGGCGAGCCGAAGTTCGCGTTGTACTTGGTGATCATGTCTTGGCTGACGGCATACTTCCCAATGTCGTAGGTGTACCCCACGCTCCCAGCGGGATTTGGAACACCGTTAGTGTCGGCTGCGTTGCCCGGATTGCCGATCGTCACAAGCTCCATAGCAAAAGTATTGCTACCTGAACCAAAGGTTACTATCCCAGCATGGGTAGGTGCCACCAGTGTTCCTAGCGACATCAATGCGAGTGCGATTCGCAAAATATACATTTTCATTATTACTGCTCTATTTCTAAAAGATAAGAAAACATGGTTCAGTTCCTTCCTCCAGTGGGGAAAGCTTGGGTCTCCCTACCCGCCACGTCCTGCTGTTAAAACCCCTCACGAAAAGAAGCGTTCTTGGCAGCCGAACTTTTGCTGACGGGGGCTCAATGGAGGGGAAGGAAGTGATTTCCAATTAGGGACCGCATGGTTAATCGGAATGAACACGATTAATCCGAATAAGGCGATTGGTGGTGTAAACCTTTCTTAGTATTGTTTTTAGAAATCGTTCACACCATCGAGAGATTCATTAAAGCCACGTGGCGGATTGCGCTACGTCTGGTTGGCCTCAGAGTCCTTCAGCCCGTGAATCCAAGAGGATATCGCCTAGAGAATGTCACCCGTGTTGTTGATGCCATTGAATACATTGTTTGCTCGACTCACCATCGAAGCGTTGTTGTTGCCGTAGAACACGATCGATGTCGGTAGAGCGGTATAGCTGCCGCCTGTCCGCACGCACTTAGAGTTGAAGTGCTTTAAAAGATTCTTTACCTTCATCAGGGTGTTGTTAGCCACGCCGAAGGCAGCCCCATTAGTCCCAACATTGTAGTAGATGTCACCAAGGCCAGCACCACCGAAGCCTTGTTGGAAACCGTAGTTCGTTGGGCCGGTCGTGTTGGTGTTCCAACCGAGCCCTGTAGTGGTCACCCACACGCTAAGGGCGGTGGCTAGAGATTGGGCGTAGGTGTTCCAAATTGAACCCGACATCGCGGCTTTGACAACCAGGAAGTACGCCGCGACCTGTGGTCCCGTGGCACCGTTTAGATTGCCGAACAAGTTGGGGTAGGTTGTCCCGAGCCAAGAGCCCAAGGCCGTACTTGTGTAGCTCGTTAGGAGCGTCTGGCCATTGCTGTTGGTCCAGAATCCCACCGTCGCAGCCTCGCCCCTTCTGACTACTTCAAATGCCGTTGCGCACGCCGTGCCTACCACTAGTTTCTCGAAGTTTCCGCCGCTGGTGCTGCTGATCGTCGCCGTAAGATTTTGGATTGAAGACTGAACCAACAGTGTGCCGGTAGTCGCCCCGTTGGCGATGGTGATCGTGCCTTGATTGGTGACGATCGTGGTCACGCCCTGCGAGGGATTGCTCAGCGTTGCAGTGAAAGCGCAACCTAGCAAAGAAGTCGAGGCACTCAGGTTCACGATGGTCGTGTTGATTGTGTCGCTGACATAGGCCGTGGCGCTTGCAGTACCTACGAGCAGGTTCTCGAAGTTTCCGCCGGTGGCACTGGTGATCGTTGCCATAAGGCTCGATGGATCAATGTACACATCCTCGGTGTTGCCCGAAGCAATCACCAGCGTGCCGATCGTCGCCCCGTTGGCGATGGTGATCGTGCCTTGGTCGGTGACGATCGTGGTCACGCCCTGCGAAGGATTGCTCAGCGTTGCAGTGAAGGTGTAGTTGGCGATTGCGCCTTCGAGCACCTTCGAGGCGCTCAGGTTCACGGTGGTCGCGTTGATTGTGTCGTTGACATAGGCCGTGGCACTCGCAGTACCTACGAGCAGGTTCTCGAAGTTTCCGCCAGTGGCACTGGTGATCGTTGCCATAAGGCTTGAGGGATCAAAGTACACATCCTCGGTGTTGCCCGAAGCAATCATCAGCGTGCCGATCGTGGCGCCCGCCAGAATCGTAATCACTCCCTGATTGGTTATGACCGTGATATTGGTTGTAGCCGGATTGGTCAGTGTTGCAGTGAAGGTGTAGTTGGCGATTGCGCCTTCGAGTACCGTCGAGGCGCTCAGGTTCACCGTGGTATTATCGTTATCGATGATGAAGGTGGTGACCGTTCCAATTGTCACGGTCGCCGTTGTGCTGCTGAGCGTGACCGGAAAACTCTCCGGTCCTTCGACGATCGCATCCTCGGTGGTTTGCAAGGCGAATTGCACGAGGGTTGAGCCCGATGCTAGAGTCGAGCCGCTGTTGTTAGTAACCGTGATGTTGATGGCGCCGTTTGCGCCAGCCGTCGTTGTAAAGCTCAGACTACTGGTCAGGTTGGCTGCAATCAGCGCTGTGAAATCAGTGCCTTCAGTCGCCGTGCCCGAGGCCGTATCGAGCGTGAAGCTGATACTCTCGCCCGCCGCCAGGGATACGCCATTCAAGCTCACTGTGTAGGAGCTTGTCAGCGCGCCTTCATCCACCGCCGTCGGACCACTGAGCGTGATTACGGGTGTCGTTGCATCGGTGATCGTCGTGGTCACCAACCCCATGCCCACCAAGCCCAGGCTCGGAGCCGAGATCTGAGTGGTGAAGGTCTCGCTAAGCTCCTTCACCGTGTCGCTCAAAGCGTTGATTTCGAACGAAACCAGGTCGCCGGACTTCGCAGTGCCGCTGTTGTTGGTGATGCTCAACAGTTTGGTCGTCTCGTCGTAGCTGACCGTGACGCTTTGCAGCCCAGTAAGGTTGCTAAGGAAAGTCTCGAAGTCTACGCCTTCGGTCGCCGTGCCGCTCAGCGCATCTAGGGTCATCGTCGCAGTTTGGCCGTTGGCAAGCGACGCCCCGGTCAGGGAGATCGTGTAGTTGCCGATGGAGTCTTGCGCTGTCGCCGGTTCGGAGATCGTTTGGTTTGTCGAGATCGACCACCTATCATCGAGGACATCCGTGTGCTCCACGTTGCTGTTGTTGGCGAAGACAATATCGTCGGATATCGTCGTAACAAAAACCGTATTCTCGAGGTCTTGTGAGGTCGCCGTGGGGGCCGTACTGAGGATCGTCACCGTATACGTGAGCGTCTGCGATGCTCCCGGGGAGAGAGCTCCCAAATTCCATTGGATAGCGCCGTCGGGAATCGCATCACTCGAGTCGGTGTTGATGAATCCGCCGTTCGAAGCCGACCCGCCAACGTACGAAACGTACGCGGTGTTCGGGTCAAGCACGTCATATACGACCACACCGTTGGCGACCGACGTAATATCATCGCCCTTGTTGTCGAACAGATGATTGGCATCGACCTGGATCGTGTAAGTCAACTGGCTGCCGATAAGGGTCGTTGTCGCGTCCTCGCCCGCTGTCACGCTCGCTGGGTTATCGCTCTTGATCACCGCCAGATCGACGTCGGAAGTAAAGAAGTTGCCCACCTGCAGCAGCGGCACTGTCTGGTTGCCGGTGTTGATGGGGTCGTTGTTCGCCGTTTTGGCGCTAACAAGCCCGGTTTGCACGTTTCCTGTGATACCTGAGCCGATCGTTTTATCGAGCACGACCCAGAATTCGACGACCGTGTTTTCGCCATTGCTTAGACCCGACACGTTGAAGGAACCCTGAATCAGCTCGTTGTTAGTTCCTGGGTTGAGGACCGTCCAGGTGAAAGAATCGACCTTCGCGTTAGGAGTGCCGACTTCAATGGTGCCCGGGTCGGCCGTGTCAACGAACGCAGCGATGACACCGTAGTTAATGTCGAACCCGAAGTCGCTCCCTGAAGTTGTCTTTCCCAACCAGTTAGTCGTGAACTCGATGACCCCATTCTCTGGTGTAGTGACGCCGCTGGTATTGATCTCGATGAAGAATGGGACGATCTGGCCGAGGGCCATGTCCTTCGGGGCCAAGGAGGTCACGGCGTCCTGGTTGCTGGGCTGGAACGGTGCGACGTAAACAACGGCGTTCGCGAGGGGATCAGCGGCGCGGCCAGTTGTCACTGGGCCGCCAGCGGTAGTTGTGCCAGGGTATATTCCACTATGTGCGGCCAACCACATCTCTGGCGTGATCTTGGCGTAGGTTGGTAAGTAAGGGGCTTTGTTCAGAGCCGGGTCGGCTGCAAGCCACTTGAGGCTGTACGCGCCGCCACTGTCCGTAAAGGAATTGCTCGCCACTTCGCCCGTCAAGCTGTCATCTGCTGTTCCTGCCACTGCGTCGGCGCCGATGTCAACGCCAGAAGCCGTGACCAGGAAGGTCGCTCCCAACGAGTCATCTGGATGGACGTACCAGGTGGTTTGAATAAAGCCGTTGGCGAGGTTGTCGAAGTCCCCCGCGCCGCCATCGGTCGCGATCCAAGGCGTGTGGCCCGAGCCTGTGTTGTCACCCAGCGTGTCGTCCAGTGTGCCGAAGACTTCGTCGACACCTGCGTCTACCACGTGTAAGACCTGAAATTGAACCGTTGATCCGACCGCAAAATCTTTCGCGGAGATGATTGCTGTGCTGCCTGGCGCATAATCGGGTAGGTCGCTAAAGACGCTCGGCGCATAGGCACCCCCCGTTAACACGACTCTTTCCTCAAACCTCTCGAATAGCAATGCCCGGAGTTTTTTGCGGTTGTCGTCCATGACGAGGTGTTTTCGGGCTGCGTTTTTCTTAAACAATCTTGTGAACGGAAACATCGAATTCTCCTGGAGGATGCAACAACCGGTTTGACAATAGGCTGCCATCGGTTTGGTGCTTTTACATGTGTTGGCAAGCAATGGATAAGCACACGCCGTTCCGTACCCTCTCCAGAGTTTCAGGAGGTCGTCGTAACTGTATACGCATCAGGGGTTTAGGGTTTATCACTAATGGGTCGTTGAGCTCAGGGATTATCACAGTGAAATGCTTTTGCGTGATAAAAATGCAAAACAATTGCTTATCAAAGTGATAAACACTGGTAGGATTCAAGGACTCTGGCGGACGTCGTCATAGAAAGACGTCGTCATAGAAAGACGTCGTCATAGAAAGCAGTGCAAAGAGTGCAGAGTGGTTGCAAAGAACAGAGGGATACACAAGCGATGGTGAGTTCGGGTAAACCGCTGATACTCGTTGCAGATGATGACATCAATGTGCTCAATGCCATGCAGTTCCGCCTAGAAGAACTTGGCTATCGAGTGCAGTGTGCGCCGGACAAGCAGCGGATATGGGAACGCTTGGCAGTGGAGGAACCGGTCCTGTTGCTTCTCGATCTGCGGTTTGGCAAGGATGACGAAGCCCAGGTGCTTTGCGAGGTTCTTAAGCGACGGCCGCATTTGTGTGTCGTGATGTTCACGGGGCACGCAACGGTCGAGACGGCTGTTTCCGCCATCAAGCTAGGCGCGTTCGATTACTTGACCAAACCGCTGGATCTGAATCGGTTCGGTGTGATCGTTGGGCGAGCGATTGAAAAACACGTCTCGAACAAACGGCTCGAGCGGTTGGAGCAATTGATGGTTGAGCGTGGCGTTGTGCAGCCATTTATCGGCACAAGCCCTGCTATGAAACGCGTCGATGAGTTGATTACCAGCATCTCGGCAACCGATGCGACGGTCTTGATTCTGGGTGAGACTGGCACGGGCAAGGAATTGGTCGCACGCATGCTGCACTACCAAAGCAACCGACGGCAAGGTCCGTTCGTGCCGGTGAACATGGCTTCCTTACCGAGGGAACTGGCCGAGAGCACTCTCTTCGGCCACGAGAAAGGGGCGTTTACGGGTGCCGACAAAGCACAGGCGGGCTGTTGCGAGGCTGCCGACAAAGGAACCTTGTTTCTCGACGAAATCGGCGATATGGAGATGCAATTGCAAGCCAAGTTACTGCGATTCTTGCAAGAGCGAAGCGTGCAACGGGTTGGCTCTAACAAGGCAAAAAAAGTGGATGTGCGCATCGTGGCGGCGACGAATCGCGATCTTCAGGCTCTTATTCGCGAAGGTGGTTTTCGAGAAGACTTGTACTATCGCTTGCATGTCATTCCCATTGTCGTTCCGCCCCTGCGTGAACGTCCCCAGGACATACCTCTTCTTGCTGTCCACTTTCTGCAACGGGCGGCCGTCCGTTACCGAAAGAACCTGGTCACCTTTACCGACGACGCATTGCAAGCGATGGTCGCCTACGACTGGCCAGGTAACGTGCGACAGCTTGAAAATGTCGTCGAGCGTGTGGCCATCCTCGGCAAGAGACCAGAGATTGAGCGCGAGGATCTCCCCTCCGAGGTTCTGCAACAAGTTCCTTGGCCGGTGGCCGCTGTTGGCCTTAAAACAGCGTTTCCACACTCGGGCAGGTCAGTGAGCTCAGCCCTTCGAGATGAGAGTCTGACGCGGATCGAGCAAATGGAGAAAAAGGCTATTCTCGAAGTCCTGGAGAAAACACGCGGCAGTGTTTTACAAACGGCACAACTTCTTGGATTGGGCCAAGCCACCGTGTACAGAAAAATCAAACGTTACGGCATCAGTCTTGCCGGGTTGAAACGACCTGCTGCCGAAGAAAGCTGATCATCTATCGAACCGGAGTCACGTGACTGATTCCCCCGGCGTTAAACTCCGCTCGACAGCCGCTTCGAGTTCCTCGATCAGTTCGCGCAATAAGGAAACATCCTGGCTCTCGTGAACTGCTTCTTCAAGCAGTCCAGCGGTTTCGGCCAAGTTCTTGAAACCAAACATACCGGCTACACCGGTCGTCTGGTGCGCAAGCGAACTCAACAAAGGAAAATCACCGATCTCAAAGGCTTCGCGTATGGCCTGCAACTGCTGAGGAAGGTTTCGAGTGTATTGCTGAATAAGGGCTTCGAAGCCATCCTTTTCAGCGGTGGCAGCGGTTTCGAATTTGTTGATGGGCACAGGGTCGTTGCCAGAAGAAACAGGAGCGGGCGGTTGCTGATCCTTGCGAGCTGGTAGATACCTGGCGATCGCTGCAAGCAACTGTTGGACCTGGACAGGTTTGGTCAAGTAATCCGTCAGTCCGCAGCTTGTGTACTTTTCTCGATCACCAAGCATGGCGTGGGCGGTCAGAGCGATGATTGGACGCGAGTAGCCTGCCTGACGCAATGCGCTCGTTGCTTCGTAGCCGTCCAACACCGGCATCTGCATGTCCATAAGAATGACGTCGAATTGACCCGCAATCGCTTTTTGCACAACGTGGCTGCCATTCTCAACGATCTCGACTTGAAGTCCGGACCGCTTGAGAAAGTAGATTAACACACGCTGCATGTCTTTGTTATCTTCCGCCAGCAGGACGCGGCCGGTCAAAGTCGGCAGGGTTGGGGAAACCCAGGGGGGATTCTTCAGGGAAGCTGCCAAGTCAAATTGACTTGCATCCACCCAATGGGTCTCATCATTGTCAGCCTCAGCTAGCGGCAGCGTCAATGAAAACAGGCTGCCCTGTCCGGGCGTGCTACGTACCTGAATGTCGCCACCGAGGGCATCGCTGAGTTGTTTCGAGATGCTCAGTCCCAGTCCGGTACCGTGGTGCTTGCGGGTCGACGAGTTATCACCTTGCTCGAAGGGTTTGAATATGCGACCCAATTGCTCATTGCTAATCCCGATCCCCTCGTCCTCGACCTCGAAGCATAACCGCGTAGGCGATTGCCGGGTCGACAATCGGACGAAAACGCGTCGGCCTGGATCTGTGAACTTGATCGCGTTGCTAAGCAAGTTGGTGAGAATCTGCCGCACACGCGATGGATCGGTAAGCACCGTGACGGGCACTCTGCCGATAGAGCAAGCCTCCAGTTGCAGTTTCTTTTGATTGGCTTTGAAACGAACCAATGAAACCGCCTCTTGCACAATCTCTAGAGGTGAACAGGGATGGATATCCAATTCCAATTTCCCAGCTTCGATCTTGGACAAATCGAGAATGTCGTTGATGATCTGCAACAGATAGAAACCGTTGGTGCGGATCGCTCGAACCACGCTGGCCTTTTCTTCCTCGGTCAATAAAGGGTCTTGCAACATTTCCGCATAGCCGAGGATCAAACTCATCGGCGTACGAGCTTCATGGCTCATGTTGGCTAGAAATTCGCTCTTGGACCGTGTTGCATTTTCGGCGACCTCTAACGCTTTTTGCAGCTTCTGCTCGGTGTTCTTCCGCTGGATACCAATAGTGATCGCGTCGCAAGCAGTTACAAGCATGCTGAAAGTGGCCTCTGAGAGCGGTCTGCAAACAAACAGGTCCATGACCCCGATGAATTTCCCCTCGACGATGAGAGGACAGCCTGCGAAGGCGACGATGCCTTCGCGCCGAACCCATTGCTGGTCACTGTCCTGCAGGTCGTCGATGATCTGGTTGATCAGGTAGGGTTTGCGCTGCTCAGCGATGAAGCCGATCTTGAACTTGCCCAGGGGGCAACGATTGTTGGGACCATCGAGATGCGTGTATATGCCGGCACTGGCCTGTAGTTCCAGTTCATTATCTTGGTCGTTGAGGATCCAGATCCGGGCAAAGGCCGCATCGGCGTATTGGACCATCGCCTTGACGCAGCGATGAAGTGTTTGTCCCAGAACGCCCCCTTCGCTCAGCGCAATACCGATTTGTCCGGTCAATTCTGCCAAACGCGTCCGTTCGGCCAACGCCGCATCTCCCTTCTTGCGCTCGGTGATGTCCCGCTCTGCTCGCTGGCGTTCGGTTATATCGCGGAAAACCAACACGACCCCAACGAGCCTACCGTCTGGGGCTCGGACGGGCGAAGCATTACCTTCGATGGGTGACGCACTTCCGTCCTTGGAGAAAACGACCGTCTTGTTAGCCAGGCTGACGATTTCACCCCGCGCGACGACCTGGACGGCAGGATCCTCGACTGGAAGCCATGCCTGGTCATTCACCAATCGCAAGACCGTTGCCAGAGGTTTGCCGGCAGCATCGTCTTGTGCCCACCCGGTAAGTGCCTCGGAGACGGTGTTGAGGTAGGTGATTTGCAACGCGTGGTCGGTAACGATGACCGCGTCGGCGATGCTCGAAAGGATCGTCCGGTACAAGTCCGTCTGCGGCAATAATGACTCTTCAATAAACATCAGCAATCCTATCGACCACCACGCCAAAGCTCTGAAACCAGTGCTTGGTCAGGGGTCGTAACTCAAGTAAGCATCGCCGATGATTCAGTCGCGCAGCGACTTTGGATTACCCTTCTAACATACGGGCGCGTTTGGCCGGTGTCTTCTTTTCACCGGTGTTCTCCACTCGAATTCACGGCACCAAAAGCAATGATTCAAGGCGGAATTCAAGACAGCGAGCTGTTTTCGAGAATCTAGAAAAAAGACATCCTATCGTGAGACATGCGCGCAAGAAAAATTGATCGATCGATAACCTGAGCAAACTGCAATGTTCTGTCGCATTAGGAGCTCCTTCGATAAAGTGCTGTCGGCTTCTGGCAGCGGGAGAAGGGGAGGGGCGATTGTTGGGTGGTCGGACAGGTCGGACAGGTCAGACAGGTCAGACAGGTAGCCACTCGTCGCCAGACGGTGGGGATCTTCAGAGCACGGCCGACCATCGCGTTTCTTCGCCGCCGGCAACGGGTCAAACGAGTCCTCGCAAATGCGCATCGACACACTCTGGCATGTGGTCGAGGTGATAGCCTCCTTCGAGAAGCGACACTAAGCGGCCTTCGCAATGACTGTTCGCAAGATCGGTAATCCAATGGGTCGCTTGCTCGAAATGTTCAGCCAGTAAGCTCAGTCCACCGACGGGGTCGTTAGCATGAGCATCGAATCCTGCGCTCAGAAGTATCAACTGCGGCTTGATCTTCTGCGCCAGTTTCTCGGTCCCCTCGGCAAGCTGCTCTAAGAACGAGTTTGGACCGGTATCTGCCGGGACAGGAATGTTGACTTTCGTGCCGAGCGCATCTCGGCTTCCTGTTTCCTCCCGTCGTCCGGTACCGGGATAGAACGGGAAGCGATGGATAGAAACAAAACCAACCGCAGGGTCTTCCCAAAAAGAAGCTTGTGTACCATTTCCATGATGAATGTCCCAATCGACGATCAAGACCCGTTCGAGTCCAAGATGCCGCGCGTAGTGAGCAGCGATGGAGACATTGTTCAGCAAGCAGAAACCCATCGGTGCGTCTCGAAGAGCATGGTGTCCGGGTGGACGAATCGCGCAAAAAGCCCGTTTGTCTTCTCCATGTATGACTCGATGGACCGCATCGATCGCAGCACCGGCAGCTAATGTGGCCGCATCCCACGATCCTGTCGAGACCACCGTGTCGGCTTCTACTCGCCCCGCATCTTCGTCACTCCATTTTCGAAACTGCTCGATGTAAGCTTCGGTGTGATTTCGTTTGCAATGCTCGACGCTTGCTGCCATCCAATTCGGTGTTGTGGATCGTGCAAGCCAGCCGTTTTGAGCAAGCATCTTGTTGACGCGTTCGATCCTCGCTATGCACTCGGGATGTTGGCCAGTGTTGTGTTTCTCGAAAATTTCGCTGTGATAAAGTAACATCGATCCACTGACCTCAGGGCCCAAGGTTCGGAAAGTACCGAAACGGGTTTGTACGCGCCGGTACGCGTCCGGCAGATGGAGTACAATAACACCCACAATCTTCGTATTGTACTACTCCATCTCTCACCTTGCTCCCTCCCCGCAGGAATCCCTCCTATGAAATCCCTACCGATGAGAACTTCTCTTATGAAACAACTCCAAATGAAACAACGGACTGAAAAACACTTGCCGCTCGGTACGCGGTCAGCGAAGCTCCGAAGCGTCTTCGCTTGCTTGCTCGGACTCATGGCGGGCTTCGATGCCCACGACTCGGCGTTGATCGGTGCTGAGCCAGAAGTAACGCCGGTTGCAACAACACCGGCTGCCGTCGCTTTGGATTCGAAGTACAAGATCAAAGACCTCGATGGCCGTTTTCCTTTTGATGTTCCGGCTAGCAAAGAAGCTTGGGAACAACGCGCAACGATTCTTCGTCAACAGCTGCTCGTCTCGTTGGGGATGTTTCCAATGCCTACGATGCAACCACCTAAACCCGTGGTGCATTCGCGTCGGGAAATGGATGGATATGCGATTGAGAAAGTCTACTTTGAGAGTCTGCCGGGTTTGTTTGTGACCGGTAGTCTTTACACCCCTACGGCACCTTTGGCGCAAGGCGCCAAGCGGCCTGCGGTGCTTTGCCCGCACGGCCACTGGACAAACGGTCGCTTTTACTACACGTCGGATGCGGAGATGAAGCGTGAGCTTGCATCGGGCGCAGAACGCTTTGAATCGGCTGCTCACAGTCCATTGCAAGCCCGTTGCGTTCAGATGGCTCGGATGGGAATCGTGGTCTTTCACTACGACATGCTTGGCAACGCGGATAGCAAGCAGATTTCGGCAGAACGCGTGCACGGGTTTGGAAACAACGGCCCGAATCCAGAAGTGGCCGATGGCAAGTGGCTTTTGTACAGTCCTCAGGCCGAAGGGATGCTTCAAAACATCATGGGGATGCAGACGATCAATTCGATTCAATCCCTCGAGTTCCTGCTTCAACGCTCCGATGTGGATCCCAAGCGGATCTCGATCACTGGCGCAAGCGGTGGCGGTACGCAGACCTTCATCGCATCAGCCATCGAACCTCGATTCGCTGGGGCTTATCCTGTTGTAATGGTCAGCACATCGATGCAAGGTGGTTGCACTTGTGAGAACGCAGTTGGTTTGCGAGTGGGAACTGGAAACGTCGAGATCGCCGCGCTGACTGCTCCACGTCCTATGGGAGTCAATGCCGCAAACGATTGGACGAAAGACATGGCCAAAGACGGCTTTCCCGAGCTGAAGAAGCTTTATGGGCTCTATGGTGTCCCCGATGCTGTGACGCTTCATAATGCCGTGCACTTTCCCCATAACTACAACCATGTCACCCGCGTTCCGATGTACGGATTC
Source organism: Planctomycetota bacterium (assembly GCA_046051705.1). Lineage (GTDB taxonomy): Bacteria > Planctomycetota > Planctomycetia > Pirellulales > Pirellulaceae > JBKCUI01. The sequence goes on from JBJONT010000094.1 coordinate 30,271, forward strand.
ATGAACCGACTCTTCGGTCTGGGAATGGAAGAACCGATCCTCGAGAAGGACTTCCAAGCTCTCAAGGATGTCGACATGACGGTCTGGGATGAATCCCATCCGAAACCTCCCGCTGGAATTGAATTCGAATCAGATCTGCTTGCGCGATGGGCGAAAGACGTGCAGAGTCAAGTCGAAGCGTCCCCACAAGTACGGCTTGCTGGCTGGCAAGCGGTGTTGGAGCCTGCGAACCGAGTCGCCCAAACTCTTCAAGTCAGCGACATCAGCACCGAAAACGGAGTGAGCAGTATCCGCATTCTCAATGCCGATGGCCGCAACGTCGGGGTGCTTCGTATCAATGCAGCTTCCTCCGTCCCAGTAAAAACGCTCAAACTACAGTCCGATGTAGCGACTTCTGAAAAAGTCGAGGCAGGGGTAGCCATCCTCGCAATCGATGATGCTTGGGGAATCGATGTCGGAGCGAAAGAGCAATCGCTGGTGAAAAATCCGCGACCTGCCGCTTGCTACACCTACGGTTACAACCCATCGCTTTTCCTAAGGCGCTTAGCTGTGGTTCTCGCGCTCCTAGATGGACCATCTGGCAAGATCGTTGCGCAAGGCGTTCCGCAAGCAGACGGGGTTTATCAATCGATTGCTGATGCTGCTGCGGTTTTGCGTCCAGGAAAAATCCCTGTCTCGAAAGAGGCTGCGGGTTTCGATTTTGCGAAGGTCTCTTCGATCAAAGACGCGGACTTCCTGCCCGGAGCTTTGCGTTTCGGCAATGCAGCCGGATTGCGCGCGACCGCTAATGCGTTGACGAAATAAGCATCCCTGCGATAATTCCGCAATGAAACGTTATAAAGCTTTTTTGAAAGAAACGTGGTGGCTTTGGACCATCTTCGCGGTGGTCCTCTCGGGACTCATCCTGTTCGTCCACCCAATCTTCGTTGCGGTTATCCCGATGATCGTCGTGATCTTCTTTTACTTCGCCCTGGTGCGATACGACGAAGACGGAAACTTTATCGGAGCTTGAACTAGATTGCTTTCTACCTAAGCAACCTTTGGGAGATTGCTCAAAGGTAACGCGTTGCTAGGTACGTCGATTCGCTCGAGTGAACCGCCTGGGATGCTCGATGCAAAGATTGCCGATTGACTGTGGCAAAGTCTGGGCAACCACTGCCGAATCGCTTGGCCGTTCTCGCTCGTATCCGACCAGTATCCGTCGATCACAATCAAGTCGCTTGGAAGGACACTGTGAGCAACCCTCGCGACAGCACTCGCCGGCTCTCCCGGAATCAATTGGGCCTTTAGCCCTAGTTCCGTCAATAAGCGGTGCGCGCTTTTCAGCGACAAGTGACCTTTGGAGAGGGACTCGAAAGGATCGATTGCTGTGTAGCGAATCGGTTTGCCATCCGCGGGGCGAATGCACAATGGGACGACTCGCGAGATCCTTTCTCCTGATCCAAGTCCAATTTCCAAGATCGAATGGACAGGGTTTTCGAGGACGTGAAGGAACACTTGTCTCTCGGCCGCCGGTTTCGAGAGATGTTGCCAGTAAACACGTTGCAACCAACTCAAGCGAGCCATGGGAATGCACCTTTAACGGGTTCGAAAACAATACCAACCGGAAAGTAAGCTCTCGGTGGAAACCATCGGCCAGATGCAGCAGGAATTCCCAAGAAAATTGTTCTATCCGACAGAGTTTGCCAAACGAGCGAGCTTTTGAAACCGTGATGGTCGCTGTTCAAACATGTGGTAATTCAGGAAGCCTGGGTAAAACGAATCGGTTGCAATCAATTCACCAAATGTAAGGGTTCGGATGTGACGATACCCTCAAGGAGTTGTTTGTCCGAAAGACTTCGTCTGGTCCCTTTTCGATCGAACACCGATCGCATCGACCCCCACTTATGATAGCGCAAGATTTCGGAGCATTATCCAGGGGGATTCTTGAAAGACGAGATCTCCGTGCTCGTAGCCGGTTAGGAAAATACCGGATCGAGCGTAAGCTCGGCCAAGGAGGCTTTGCCTCCGTCTATCAAGCTTGGGATACTATTGAAGGTGTGCATGTTGCGTTGAAGATGCCTCATGCATTCAATGTGACGGCGAGCATGCTCAATGCGTTTCAGCGCGAAGCTAGGCTTATCTCTCAACTCGAACATCCGAACATTCTCGGATTGAAAGATGCGAGTTTTATCGATGGTCGGTTTGTTATCGTCAGCCGACTCGGAATTCAAACGCTTGCTGAGCGATTGAAGAAACGGATCGCACTTGCAACTGCTTTGACTTACGTTGAACAATTGATCGAAGCGGTCGCTTATGCGCACCGCAATCGCATCATTCATTGTGACATCAAACCGGAGAACTTGATTCTCCTAGCTGACGGTCGCTTGCAGCTTACCGATTTCGGGATTGCAAAAGTTGCCCAGCGGACTGTTGTCAGGACGATGGTCGCAAGTGGTTCTGGGACGGTGGGATATATGGCGCCGGAGCAGGCCATGGGCAGACCGAGCGCGAGATCGGATGTCTTTGCTGCAGGTATTCTTGGATACCGAATTATCGCAGGTGTTCTTCCCGAGTGGCCTTATGCTTGGCCACCCAAAGGACTCGCTTCGTTGCGTCGTAAAGTTCACCCAGACCTTATCGATGTGTTTCGCAAAGCAATGGAGCTCAAGCCATCGAATCGGTTTCAGGATGCTAATGCTATGCTGCGGGCTTTCTTGCCTGCTAAAAGAAAAACCATCCGAAAATCACTCAGTAACTAAGTTATTCTCGGATGGTATCGAGCGACCGATCCTGCGAATCATTGAGGCGATTCGCAGGATTGCATTTACGGCATCTCGCGATCCGCGATTAGCTTGCTTTGTCCGGAGTTGTTCCGGTTCCGATGTAGTCGCTGGTAAAGTCGGAGAAGAACCAGTCTTGTCCTGTTTGACCTAGCAAGTTGTCGGTGGAGCCGAGTTCGCTGAAGACCGTGTCTGCAATAGAATCCGCAGCACGGTTCAAGTAATTCGTTCCATTGGCTCGGCCAGTGGTTCCCGGTCCAAGAATGTTGGCGGTACGAACCGCAAAGGTTCGCGTCGAGGACCATTCAGCAAGGATCGCGATCCAAGCGGCTTCTTGATCATCATAAGATGTCGTACCGGCGATCAAAATATCGTCACCAGCGGCACCGGTCAGGGAATCGTTGCCGAGTCCACCGACCAGGATGTCGCGGTTCGATCCACCGGTCAGAGTGTCGTTACCAGCCATCCCGAGAAGGACGGCTGGAGCGGCAGCAGCTCCGACGAGTGTGTCGTCGCCTGATCCACCACGAACGACTGTGAAGTTCGAAGTGATACCGGCAACGGCGGTCGCGTTGGCAGCTACGGTGGTAGTGTTGAGTCGAACGGCAACAGGAGTCACCCAATCGGCATAACTGAGCGAGTTGCGAGTCGTACCGGTTCCCCCGTTGAGGTTGCCCGAGAGGCTGCCGGTTGCTCCGATGATCACTCGATCGACCGCCGTGCTACCGGTGATGTTTTCCACCCCGGAGAAAGCGACCGTTTTACCTGCGACTGCAACCGTTCCGCCGTTGGCCGATTGAATGCTCCAATCGGTCGCTACGGCTGGTCCCGTGATGGTATCAGCAAGGGTACCTCCAACGAGGGATTGGAAGTTTCCAAAAGTGATGCTGCTGGCGACGACTTGACCTGCCGTGCTGATCGTCCAGGCTGTTGCAGCGTTTGCACCGAGTACTCGGTTACTGTTGGCTGCATTAGCGAGAATCTGTTCGTTGGCCAGTGTCTTGCCGATGATGCCGGTAACGGCGATGTTCGTTCCAAGTTGAACATCAACCGGGAGCACAATCGCCGAAAGATTGACAACATCCACCCCAGCTCCACCGTTGAGCGTGCCTGGGATGCGACCCGCTTCTTGGAAGATGAACTGATCGACGCCAGTACCACCGCTAACGTTCTCCATTTCCGTAAACGTGATCGCTTGACTACCGACCGTCACATTCCCCGCTTCGCTTCCGGTGATCGACCAGTTAGTGGCTAGGTTTGGCCCGACAATCGTGTCAGCACCAGTTCCACCCACGATGGTACCGAATCCACTGTAAGCGACGTTGGATACCGAAACGGCCCCGGCCGCAGTGAGGGTCCAAGTTGTGGTGGCGGCCGCTCCGACGATCGAATTGCCCGGCAAGTTACTACCGAGAACGCTTTCGACGGTGTTGAAACCACCCAAGAGACCAGTGATGGTATGGGTTGTGGTGTTGGGGATGGAAATCGCTGTGGTGATCTGCGAGAGATCGACTACGTCGGTCCCGGTGCCACCGGTGATGGTTCCGGTCAATCGACTTGCTGGAGCCATCACGAAAGTATCAACGCCACTGCCACCCTTGAGGTTTTCAACCGTCTGGAAGGAGGAACCGTTGAGTGTGCCTGCATCAAGTGCCGAAACGTTCCAGCTCGTAGCGTTATTGGATCCTACCAAAACGTCGGAACCACCGTTTCCTTTCAAGACCCCTGACCAACCCGATGTTGCTGATGTCAACGTGAAGGTATCGATTCCCGTACCGCCATTGAAGTTTTCGACATCGAGGAACTGCCAAGTTCCGACGTTGGCTTGATTCAATCCAGGAATCGTCCATGCTGTCGTGGCATTAGGACCGGTGAGTTGATCGGCTGTCGAAGCCGAACCGATCACTCGTTCCATCGCGGAGAGTGATGGTACTCTTGGGAAAACATTAGTAACGAGTGAGAAACTCAGCGGACCAGCTAGGGCCGAGTAGTCGAGAGTGTCGACTCCGAGTCCACCTTGGATCGATCCCGTTACGTCCGCTGTTGCTCCAACGAAACCGAAGGAATCGTTGAGCGATCCACCGATATAGCTTTCGAATTGACTGACGCTTACCGCGCCGGCATTCAAGCTCGCTGTGTTGCGTGCGGTGATGCTCCAAGCGTTGTCTGTGTTTGGACCGGCAAAGCTATCTGCAAGGGTCGCCGACGAACCGATGAATTCTTCGATCGATTGAATTCCGCCGGTGTGCGAAGCGGTTGCGGTAGCCAAGTTCACAGTCACTGCCGCAGTCTTCGCAGCGTAATTGAGTCGGTCTACGCCAGCTCCACCGTTGATGCTGCCAGTCAAAGCACCGGCTGCAAGGAAATCGAACGTGTCTGCTTGGTTACCACCCACAAGGCTTTCAACACCCTGGAATCCAATAGTATTGATAGCTCCTGTGTTCGCGCCTTGGATGCTCCAAGTATTCACGCCATCCGTCTTCGCCAAGCGGTCGTTTCCAAGACCACCATCGAACACGACAGATCCAGCGATCAATTCCAAGGAATCATCGCCAGCAAGGCCTTCGATCGAGAGACTTTCAACGTCTAAGGCTTGAAGTGACAATGCGGTTGGCCATGCCGGTGCGGCTTGCCAAGTGATCGTACTGTTGTTTGCGGTGAACAGATCGTTACCAGCCGTGCCTTGGATGCGGAACTGATCGTTCCCTGCGCCACCCAAGAATTCGACACCCGCTGCACCGAGTGCGAAGCTGCCGAGCGATACGCCGTTGAGGACCAAGCTAACATTCGGTGAGGCTGCTGCTGGAGTGAGCGTCAAGACGTCCGCTGCGATCCCACCACCAACCATCAACTTCGTTCCTTGGGTTTCTGCTTGAAGAATTCCGAAATCGCGCGTGACCCAAGTGCTGTATGCGCCATCGGGATCCATCACACGGAATCGGCCCGGTTTGGTTCCAGATGCAGCATAGGTATGAGCGACATCAAGGGCTGCTGGAGATTGGTAAGTCTGAAGATCAGACCCATCGCCCCAATCGACTTCAAAGGTAAAGTTTCGACCTTGATTGTCGGTTGCATCCGCTGGTGTCAATCGAATATTGCGGGTTTGACCCGATACCCCTTGGTATCCATCCAAAGGACCGGAAACATCCAACGTCGGAATTGCATTGCCGACCGATGCGACGAATGTGAACGAGACGCTTGCTGCATCGCTGTCCGTTGCGGTCACTGCGATCGTGGAATTACCTTGAAGCCCCGGTGCGATCTGCAGAACCAAAGCACCCGCTTCGATCGTTGCGGTGATCAACGCTGGATTGCTCGAAGTAACCGAATAAGTCAACGCGGTGTCTTCAACGTCGACGAATCGACCGGCGAGACTGATCGAATCAGGGCCTGAAGACTCACCGTAGGTGCGATCTCCAATCGGAGTCACGACTTCAGGAATATCATTGACCGAGTTGACGGTGATAGTCAGTAGATAAGGATCGCTGGAATCAATCCCACCACCAACCGTACCGCCGTTGTCCTTGAGCACTACCGTCACTACTGCTGTTCCAAAGGCATTGGCAGCTGGCGTGAATGTTAGTGTACCCGTTGGGCTGATCTTCGGTGCAGCGGAGAAAAGCTCAGGAGTAGTGGTCGTCGTGATAAACTGCACCGTTTGCCACGATTCGCTTGCAGCTCCAGGACTGATGTTCGTTGCCCAATTGGGGATACTCTGCGCGCCGGCATCTTCGGCTACGGATACGTTTGCACCTGGAACAAATGTCGGTGCACTGTTGGGAGACGAAGAGGAGTCATAGTCGCCGAAGTCGTCACCGATTTCGTATTCTCCGTCTTCCAGTTCGTCGTAATGGTAGTTATCTCCGGTAACCGGGGTGCCGATGACTACGGGGATCGATCCGATGACCACGGATGTTCCAGCGCGAACGAATTGCAAGTCGAATCGATGTGGTCGACCATCGCCGACGAATTCGATGTCAAAAGTCGAAGTCATTCCCGAACCAACCGCAGGAATCACCCCGGTGTGGTTGATGATCCGAACGCGAGGGTCCGAAGCGCGAACATCGATATCCACGGCGACGTTTGCAACTGCATTTTGAATCGCTTGGGTAATCCCGTTCGCGACGCTCGATGCAAAGCCCGTAGCGATTTGGAAGTAAAACGGATCACCCGGAGCGATTGGATTCGTGGTACCGTTCGCAATCGTGGTGTCTGTTCGGTTGACGGCACCTGTCAAAATTGAGAGGGCTTCGAGTTGTTGCCGTGGGTCAACAGCCGCATCAGGGTTTGTACCCAACCCGATAACTAGAGCGCCCAAAGCGTTCAACGCAGTGACCGTTTCTTGCAATCCCGCTCCGGAATTGAAAGGTGTGGTTGGACGCGAAGTTTGGGTCAAGCGTCCGACAGGCAACGAGACACCCCCTGCACCAGTCAGATTAACTTCTCCCTTGGGTTGGTAAGCAACGCCGATATCGGTCGCTAGCAACACGATCGGGAGTGCACCATAACGGAAACCACCGCCACCGATGTTGCCTGCCGCAGGTAAGACCCCGTTCGCCGCATCCGGTGTAAAGGATGCAAAGGAGGGAACGTCACCGCTGTTTCCAGGTGTTAATTGAGTCGCAGCTAACCCAGCAGCTCCACTGTCGAGAACCGAACCATTGTTGTTCCCGTCAAATCCTCGACCGGTAACCAACTGAAATAATGCTTCGATGTCAGTCTCAGGTCCGTCACCGCCGTAACCAGGAGTCGTTCGGTTCAGCGCCGATTGGATCGCCCCAACGTAACCGGTTGTCGACGAAGCGACGATTGGCTGATTGAGAATAAATGGACGGCCGGTGGAGTACTCCGCTGCAAAGTTTGCGTATTCTTCAAACCGTCCTACGCCGAATCCGAAATCCGTGCCGGGCGAAGCGGTCTGCAACGAAGACATGATATCCGGGAACGCGCTACGGACGATCGGACTGTTGCTCACAAAGCTTCCGGTATCGTCGAATAGCAAGAAAACGTCGACCATGTTCGTCAAGCTACCGGTGTTGGGCATCGTTAGCGAAACATTCTGACGGTGGCTTGCCCCAGTAGCTAGCTCGACAGTAATGCTGCTCGGGGTGACCAAACCGGTAGCAGGGTTGCTGGTGCCTGTCGGCCAAATCGTACCACCGATGGTATTCGGCGAAGATCGAGAGTAACCGGTTCCTGGAACCGATCGAACAATGTAGCTGCCTGGCTGCATATCGATGAAGGTGTACGATCCGTCACTACCGGTAATGCAAATCGGTTCCCCATCGTCGAGAATATCGTCGCGGTCCACGTCTACATAGACGGTTGCGCCAATGATTGGTGATTCGTCGGTATCACGCAATAAGTTGCGGTTCGCATCTACGAACTTCGTTCCCCGAATTTGCGCTGCGCGGTAAACACCTGCGGTGTTGACGTTGTCGATCCGCTGAGCAGCTGCGACTGTTACGTTATGCACCAATTGAGCCGCAGGGGTTGCGCTCAAGGTATCTGGAAGAATCATTCGCACGACATAATTGCCGGCTGGAAGGTGAGTAAATGCATACGTTCCAGCTTCGTTCACCGCAGGGGTGTAGAACAAGTCTGAGGAAGTAAACAAGGATTGCTCACCGGCATCGAGAACCGAATTGTTGTTCGTGTCCAAATAAACCGTTGCACCGGCCAAGCCGGGTTCGTCGGCATTGCGAATCCCATCTTTATTCTTGTCGGCAAACACAGTTCCGGTAATCCCGGACTCTTGCCGCTGATACTGGCCAAACAAAACACCAGTCAAGTTTTGGCTGCCGCGCAAGGTAATCGTACGGCTATTGGTAATTGGAGCAGTTGGTGTCCAACCCGCTTGAGGAATCACACGGATCGTTACCGAGCCAGGATTGACGGAGCTAAACAGATACGAACCGGTTCCACTCGTAGTGGTTTGGACTTCTCCGGTATCATACGAACCGTTCGAGTTCGCATCGACATAGACACTCCAACCAACAAGTCCGGTATCGCCGGCTTCTCGGATTCCATTTCCGTTTTTGTCATCCCAAACTTCGCCTGCGATCGAGCCGGGCGCAAAAGCGGTCGCGTCAACGTTTGCAAAATCTGGTGCGTTAGTGGTTAAACCGGAATTAACTATGACCGAGTGGACATCGGTGAAAGTCGGAGCAAGTTCCCAACCGGTAGGCAGGATTTCTTGGACTAGGTATGTCCCAACTTGCAGGTTGCTGAAGAAATACCGGCCGTTTGCACCCGTCGTTGTGGATGGTTCGCCAGCATCTAGGACGCTATTGCGGTTGAGATCGACGAAAACACTCCATCCGGAAAGAACAGGATCGACAAAGGTACCTGTTAACGTGTTGAAATCGCGGATGCCGTTGCGATTCGTGTCGCTCCAAATCAAACCACTAATGGCACCGGGCAATACGGTAAACAACGAAAAATCTTTCGTAACCGTTGTATCTCCGCCAAGAACGGTGATCGAATCAATGATGGTGGTTCCAGGAGTCGGATCCCAACGATCGAGCAACTCGACCACAACATCGTAATTTCCAATTGGAACCGAACCGAAAACGAACTCGCCGTCTGAATCGGTGTATACGAATAATTCCCCGTCTTCAAACACCTGATTGGCATTAGAATCAAGGAACACGCGGAAACCCAGAAGCCCTGGTTCGGTGAAATCTCCGGTTAGCGGATTGCGATTATGAATCGTATCAAGGTTAACGTCGTTGAATACGATTCCTTGGATTGCACCGTTCGCTTCGCTGAAATTACCGAAATCCTGGACGGTAACTTGAAGAGGGAGTACATCGACTCCATAGCTGTCACTATGTTGCCGTGTGGGAGACCAACCAGCTGGGAGGATCTCGCGAACTTCGTAGGAGTCAGGATTCAAATTAGCAAACTTGTAGAACCCGTTGGAATCAGTGGTCGTCGACGGCTCGGTAGAATCGAGCAGCGAATTACCGTTGCGATCAAGGTAAACTGTCCACCCAGCCAAACCTGGATCGGTAAAATCACCAGTATCGGGATCCCTGTCCCGAGTTCCATCATTACCGAAATCACTCCAAACTGTCCCAGTGAGATCACCACCGGCGAAAGCAAAGAAATCTGATCGCGTAGTCTTATCCGTCTGAACTGCCACGTTGCGCTGAGCTGCCGTAGTAGGGATCCAACCTGGTTTGACTTCGACCGCGACTGGATAGGTGCCACCGAGCAAACCCGTAAGGCGATACTCGCCATCGACGTTCGTAACGCTGGATTTCTCGCCGGTATCGAAGGCTCCGTTTCGATTCGTGTCAATATACACGCGCCAGCCGCGAAGCGCCTCATCGGGACCAGTTTTTCCACCGGAACGGTCATTGTCTGCGTAGAGCGTGCCAAAGATCTCGGCAGCCATCAAGGATCTGGTTTCGAGCGTTTCGACGTGCAATGTGCGTCGAAAGAGGGATTTGGAACGACTGCGTGTGGAGGATTTCAACATTTCAACATCCAGAGTTATGAATAGGAAATCCAACGACAGAGCCACCAGAGAGATAGTAGCGCCTGCCGAAGGACTGATTTGGGACCGGAGCAACTGTCGCCCGATCAAAAACTAGTAGTAATCACCATGTAAACTATGGTATACAGTTGGTGATGGTGGGTGAATAGCGAAGTGAGCTGACACATTGCCACAGAGAGAGGGGCGTATCGCGGAGTTTCATGATGAAACACTGCGAAATCAGCGGCTCGGATCTCGGACGGAGCGGAGCTGCGAGGCGAATCGAGCGAATCGAAAGCGTGTGGAAGAGCAGGATGAGATAATAGAAACGTAACTCAAGGGCGTCACTAGTATATAACAAATCGGAAAACGAAAAAACCCCCATTGGACGAATCCAAAGGGGGTTTTTAAAAACCGGCGATACCTACTTTCGCACTGGTATGCACTATCATCGGCTCAGAAAGCTTAACTACTGTGTTCGGAATGGGAACAGGTGATCCTTTCTGATATAGTCACCGGGAGAGACACAAGTACCCGGTAGGATACTTGTGCCCATGTGGATTGGTAATGGCATTGCCTTAAAGGCCGTGAATAAAGAATCGTGGACTAACAAACCGCTTTATGCAAGCATTGGTTTGAGAGCAAGATACCGATGGTCAAGCGTTCGTCCGTTAGTACTGGTAAGCTGAACACCTTACGGTGCTTACACATCCAGCCTATCAACCTGGTGGTCTACCAGGGGACTTTCGCATACGCTACGAAACCTAGTCTTGAAGAGGGCTTCACGCTTAGATGCTTTCAGCGTTTATCCTTTCCATAGTTAGCTATCCAGCCGTGCCGCTAGCGCGACAACTGGGACACCAGAGCTATGTCCAACCAAATCCTCTCGTACTAAGGTTGACCCTTCTCAAGTTTCGTACGCCCACGGTAGATAGGGACCGACCTGTCTCACGACGGTCTGAACCCAGCTCACGTACCGCTTTCATTGGCGAACAGCCAAACCCTTGGGAGCTTCTTCACCCCCAGGATGCGATGAGCCGACATCGAGGTGCCAAACCGCCACGCCGCTGTGGACGCTCGGTGGCGATAAGCCTGTTATCCCCAGAGTACCTTTTATCTGATGAGCGATGACCCTTCCATTCGGAATCACCGGATCACTAAGGCCTACTTTCGTACCTGCTCGACTTATTTGTCTCGCAGTCAAGCACACTTCTACCTTTACGCTCTTTGCCTGATTGCCGACCAGGCTGAGTGTACCATTGCGCTCCTCCGTTACTCTTTAGGAGGAGACCGCCCCAGTCAAACTGCCCAACTGACACTGTTCTAAGCCCGGATTCACGGGACAAAGTTAGAATTAAAGCATATTCAGGCTGGTATCTCAACGATGGCTCCCTGAAGACTAGCGTCCCCAGTTCAAAGCCTCCCAGCTATTCTGCACAAAACATACCTCAACCCAATATCAGCCTACAGTAAAGGTTCATGGGGTCTTTCCGTCTAGCCGCGGGTATGTGGCATCTTCACCACAACTACAATTTCACCGGGTCGGTGGTTGAGACAGTGCACCAGTCGTTACGCCTTTCATGCAGGTCGGAACTTACCCGACAAGGAACTTCGCTACCTTAGGACCCTCATAGTTAGGGCCGCCGTTTACTGGGGCTTCGGTTGCGAGCTTC
>JBJONT010000095.1:0-22867 GCA_046051705.1 Planctomycetota bacterium
CTGGTTGTTGAGGAGTCGCCGCGCGGATGATGTGAAGGAATTCGGGCGTTGGTTTTGGATCCGACCAGCTTTGATCGAGTTGTTGGTTCCTTGGTGTTACGTCGTACTGTTTTGGTTGTTGCGACGAGGGCATTGCATGCCCGAAGGTGTGTTGGTGCCCGATGCTCTCTGGCCTCAGTATGCGGCTTATTCCATCCTGTTGTTCTTGTTGATCATCGCGACGTTTATCGATTTCGATGAGCGAATGATTCCCGATTGCATCACGATTCCTGGAACTTTGATCGGATTGATTGGATCGACTTTTTTCTATGGTTGGAATTGGCTTGAGAAGGTGCAACTGATCGAACCACCATTTACCCAAGTGGTTCGAACTCTTCATGCGAATTCGCCTGAGTCGATCCCTGTTCTTTGGCAACGCGGGTCTTTCTTATCGCTGGTGATCGCGTTTGTGGGTTGGACGATTTGGTGTTTGTCCTTGATCGATTTTCCTTGGATTACACGTCGAGGCTGGCGGAAAGCCTTTGTTTATGCTTGGGTGCGCTTTTGGCAAGCGAGCAATTTGCGTTTCGTCGCAACGATGATGGTCTTGGGGTGGGTGTTATTAGGGATTGGATATTTCGCGTTGAGCGCCCTTCAGTGGGATCGATTGCTAAGCGCGGTGGTTGGGATGTGTTTGGGAGGTTTTCTGGTTTGGGCGTTTCGGATGGTCGCAAGTGAAGTTTTGGGTATGGAGGCTTTGGGGTTTGGGGATGTCACATTGATGGCGATGGTCGGTGCATTTTTGGGGTGGCAGGCGGTGTGGTTGGCATTCTTTCTGGCACCCTTGTTTGGAATCGCGATCGTTATTGTCCGTTTGTTGTTTACGGGAGATACAAGTACGCCTTTCGGTCCCTATTTAAGTGCGGCGACGATATACTTGATGCTCGATTGGCGGCGGGTTTGGGAAGTGACGCGCGAGTGGATGTTTCCTGCAACCTTTGCTCCTTGGATTTTGATTGTCCTGTTGGTGATACTAGGTGCGTTACTTTGGTTGATTCATCGCGTCGAACGCTTGATAGGATTGAGGTAATCTAAGATGGCGAATCATCAGCAATCGAATTTCAGAAGGCTGACGCTTTGCTTTGGATTGTTCTCAGCGATCGCGGCCTTACTTGTAGGCCTTGGGCAAAACTCTTGGTATTTGCCCGGACTGGTGATCGCTTGTTCGTCGACCGCGTACTACGTCACAGACCGCACTGGTGTATTCTCCTTGCATCGCTACGCCGTTTATGCGGGGATGATTCTTGGGGCTTTGCTCGCTGGTTACGAGTTCATCACGAATATGAACCCAGACCGTTTGCTCTGGGTTGGGAACCTATTGGTTTACGTGCAGATCCCCCTTTATTTCCAGAAAAAGGAAACGAGAGTCTTTGAGCAGTGGGGTGTTTTTCTGTTACTGGAGTTGGTCGTTGCTGCGTTGGTCAACGACAACGTTCTGTACGGAGTTTTGATGCTTCCAGTGTTAGCTGTTGGCAGTGCGGCACTGATGGCTTTGGCGGAGTATGTTTCGTATCAAAGGCATAACGAATCGTTGACTGAGTCGACGAATTTCTTCGCAAGACTTATGCATTGGCTTGGGCGGGAGCAGATTCCAACGGCTCGATCCTCTGGGTTGAGATTTCGTTCCACGAGCGCTACCGCATTGGCTTCGGGGGACCGATACTTCCCTTCAAGTTGGTTTCGAAGCATCATTCCGTTCGCGCTGGGCATGCTGATGTTCTCAGTGGGGTTTTTCTATATGCTTCCTCGTCTCTACAGCGAGACTTGGGAAGGTGAAGGGTTGGGGTGGGGTGGTAATCGGGTTGGTTTTAGCGATCAGATTTCTTTCTCTACGATCGGGAAGATTCTTCAAAACGACGCACCAGCTTTTCGGATGTCGATGACGAATGAGGAGACGGGCAAAAACTATAGACCCAATCAACCGCCATATATCCGCGGTACCGTGGTCCATCGATACACCGATGGACCAGGCCAAGGGAATTGGTTGCCTGGAGATCGGTATAATTACCAACGTCGGTCAGTTCCATTTAGAGAGTTGCATGTGCCGAAGGAGCTAGATACCGATCTGTTGGCTCGTCGGGATACGGTTCGTGTACATGTCGCCGAGCGTTCTCCATTTGGTGATGTGGTCTGTGCCCTACCACCTTATGCGCAAACAGAGAAGTCTCCGTTTCGAACGGCGAAACGGGATTGGAGAATGATCGACACCCGCCCCGAAGCTTTTAGCGATCGACCTCCAAAACGACGATATTCGTTTTTGACTTATGCTTACCTCGTCGGCCAGGAGACTCCTGTCCTCGAAGACCAGTCGGATGTTTATGAAGACAAGCAACCTAGCACGTTGTCCTCGTACGGTGAGGAAGTCACGTTCTTCCCTCAGTCACTTGAAATCATACGTCCTGAGTTGGAGCGGATCTTTGCAACGAGCAAGTCACCGTTGGAAAGCCGGCTTTCGAAATCCCTTTTTCTTGAAGACTATCTGGCCAACAGCGGGAATTTTGAATACACCCTCTCGTTAACAGGGCCTCGCGATCCCGGTATCGATCCGGTTGCTGATTTCGTCTTGAATAAGAAGCGAGGGCATTGCCAGTACTTCGCAAGCTCTTTAGCCCTGATGCTGCGATCCATGGGGATTCCCACTCGACTGGTGATTGGATTTCGCCCAAGCGAGTACAACGATTTAGGGGGGTATTTCCAAGTCTCTCAAAATCATGCGCATGTGTGGGTGGAAGCTTACTTTACGGCGAATGAAATTCGAGAAGCTGAAGACACAGTGCGATCGAGTTTAATGTTGCCGGTTTGGGTTACGCGAGGGGTGTGGTTAAGGTTGGACCCAACACCTCCGGTCAATGGATCGAACGCGGGGGGATCGTTGCGGGTGTCGAGTACTCAGACGCTCGATGCGATGCAGGATTTGTGGAATGAGATGGTGATCAATATGGATAAATCCAAACAAGGGGGACTCTTCTCCTTGTTCGGTGAGACTTCGGAAGGATCCTACGCGAGCTTTTATTTGCAGCTTCAATCGCTCCTGACAAAGATGCAAGACAGTCGATTTGTCGGGGGATTCCTCTCGCCGGATCGTTGGTTTTCGTGGCGTGTAGCGGTCGGAGTATTCTTTTTGGGATTGCTCGCAGTGGTTCTATTCAAGGCAATTCCAGCGTTGTTTCCAAATTTGATCCCGAGGAGGCTTCGTCGCTCTGGAGCGAATCTTCAGCGAGTTCGCTCTCGAGTGGAGTTTTACGAGCGAGTCAGCAAACAGCTCAAACGATTGGGGTTCCAGAGATCGGCTTATCAGACTCCTCGTGAATTTTTAGGAGTTGTTGATCATTCGTTGCAGCGAGCAGGTTTGAAGCTCGATATGGGAGTGATCTCAGAAGCGTTTTATGCGAAGCGATTTGGCGAGGTCCAAGAGCTTAGTTCAGAACAGTTAACGGTAATCCAAACGGTGCTAGAGCGTCTCGATGAAGTGATCGGAAATTCCGAATTGCGAGCGGGGATCAAAGCATCGAGCAAACGAGGCGCTTAAGGCGCTGCAACTAAACCCATCTTTTTAAGAAAGACAATCGACTATGGATCATCCCGATATAGCCCTCGCCATCGACCTCGGTGCATCGGGTGGGCGTGTGATTGCCGCAGAGTTGCGAGGGGATCAGATCCTTCTTAAAGATGTGCATCGTTTCGAAAACTCACCGATGCAAATCGGAAACCGCCTGTTGTGGAATTTGCTAACACTATGGAAAGAAGTCGAAACGGGGCTTGGGAAGGCTGTCGAGGAGTACCGCGACCATATCGTCAGCCTCGGAGTGGATACCTGGGGTGTTGACTATGTGCTTCTTGATCGCAATGACGATCTTGTCGGGCCATCATTCTGTTATCGGGACCCGAGAACTCGAGGGTTGATGGATCGCGCTTTCCAGCAGGTATCCCGCGAAGAGATCTTCCAAGAGACTGGCATCCAGTTCATGGAAATCAATACCCTCTATCAACTCTACAGCATGCGAGTGGAGAACTCTCCGATTCTCGATATTGCAGACCGATTTCTAATGATTCCCGATTTCTTTCACTGGATGCTCACCGGTGAAAAGGTCAATGAATTTACCAACGCATCCACCACTCAAATGCTTCAACCCGGCGGGGGAGGATGGTCTGCAAAGGTGCTTGATCGTCTTGAGATTCCGTCGAAACTTTTCCGTACTCCGGTGCAGCCTGGTCACAGTCTCGGGCCAGTTCGCTCCAGCATTCGAAACCGCATCGGATTGACCGAGAAAGCGAATACGATCGTTCCTGCCACTCACGATACTGGTGCTGCGGTTCTTGCTGTGCCAGCTTCTGGGTTTGCTGAAAGCAAACCGAATTGGTGTTACATCAGCAGTGGGACATGGTCCCTTATGGGAGTCGAATTAAGTGAGCCGCGACTGAACGCCAAGTGCTCAGAGCTGAACTTTACCAATGAAGGTGGTGCAAACGGCAGTGTTCGACTCCTAAAGAACATCGCCGGACTGTGGCCTTTGCAACAATGCCGCGCAAGTTGGCAGCGG
Source organism: Planctomycetota bacterium (assembly GCA_046051705.1). Lineage (GTDB taxonomy): Bacteria > Planctomycetota > Planctomycetia > Pirellulales > Pirellulaceae > JBKCUI01. Next base: position 4,581 of record JBJONT010000095.1, read on the forward strand.
CGAGGCAAGCCGTACGATTGGACTACGCTTGCAACCCTTGCGACGGAAGCCAAGCCGCTGCATCACTGGCTCGATGTCCAGCATCCGTCCCTCGTAGCCCCCGAAGATATGTTGGATGCAGTTTTGGCTTATATGAAGAACACCGGACAAGCTACTCCGAATACCGATGGCGCGATCGCGAGAGCGATTCTTGAAGGCCTCGCGATGCGATACCGGATTTGCCTTGGTATGCTCGAAGACTTGTTAGGGTATCGATTGGAAACGATCCATATTGTCGGGGGCGGGGTACGCAATCAGCTACTATGTCAAATGACTGCTGATGCTTGCAATCGTACCGTTGTTGCCGGACCGGTCGAAGCTACTGCGTTGGGAAATGTTATCTCCCAGATGTTAGCTTTAGGACGATTCGATAACGTGGCGCAAGCCCGAGAGTGGATGCGCCAATCGAGTTCGATTGAAGTCTACCAGCCGCGCAAGGCGGCCGATTGGGATGCTGCTTTGGCACGCATGCAACCACACTTGTAATACTGCAAGCAGGCCTAAGGGGTGCTTTTACAAGCCATTGCGTTTTGCAAAAGCCACGAACTGCTGCCAATCATAGAGCAACATGTCGTGGTTACCTTCTCGCAGATGGTAACCGATCGATTTGCTGCCGATAGGCGTGTTGAACGCAGGAAGTTCGGTTGCAGAGAAGCCTTCTTTTCCTAGCAGTTCGTAAGCTGCCGAAGCTTCTTTGCCCGAGAGCATCTCCCCGAGTGGATCCGCCCACCGATCGTTGCTTGCACTTGCGATGTACACAGGGCGAGGTGCGAGGGTCGCGATGAGTTGATGTTGATCGAAAGGTAGGATTTCTTCGCGATCGTTGTATTTGCGAAAGTTTCGGTTGAACCAATGGGGAAAGGAAGTATTGATTCGAGCGACTGATTCGCCGTAGGCGCGTGCGCTCAACGCGGCCCCGCCGCAACCGGAATTGTTCGAGATGACGATTCGGAATCTCTCGTCGGTTGCGCCAGCCCATAGAGCTGTTTTTCCAAGCCTTGAGTGACCGACCACCAGCAGGGCGTCAGCTTGTACTCCTTCGAGTTGCACCAGAACATCGGCCATTCGGGAGAGTCCCCAAGCCCAAGCGGCTATCGATCCCCATCGATTCGGATGCTGCTCATCGCAACGGAAGTCTGGGTAGAGAGCATGCACGCCATTCTCGAAACCGTCGTCGAAGTCGGGATCGATGTCGCAGTAGTGAGCTGTCGCAACTGCAAAACCTTGATCGACGATTTCCGCAATCGGCCATCTTTCGCTTTGATTCGCGCGGCTTTGTTCTGTTGCTCGATTGTTCTCCACGCCTGGATGACGTTGGTCGCACCAACTGGTCGTCAAGCGTACGGCGGGATCATCGCAAGTGGATTGGTTGCCACGAAAATTCAAACCGACGAAGCATGGGGCGTTTGGACGGTTTCGTGGAGACCAGAGGATCATGTCGATTCGCAACGATTTGCCGTTCCTCTCGAGTGTTATGGCAAGTTGTCTGCGACGGATGTTCGATTGCGGTTTGCCTCCGAGGACAGCGTCTGCATCGTCGAAGCATTCTGAAGTGATCTTCACCTGTTCGGTAGGTAGGAACCCATATTCTTGTTCGGCAAGCATGTCGACCAAGGCTTGGCGATGGTCCGGCCATTGGGCCGGAGTTTTGATCCTTGGGCGATCACTTCCAACGGCGGAAATATCGAACGGAATGGGAGATTGTAAAACGGATGGTAACTCGAATTTTGGGACAAGCGACTCGTCGTAGTTCGGTGGGCGAATCTGCTGGCCCTTGGAGTTATTCAGTGGGAGGGTAGCCAAGCAAAACAGTATTCCGAAAACCGCAATAGCGAACTGGTTGGAGGTTGATGGGAGCATGATGTTCAAGTCTCACAGGTGGGGAGATGGGAGGAAGCTACGGTGGGAGATAACTTAAGGGTTCTTATCGGTTGGACTGGGAGGAGTGAGTGTCTCCGAGGGAGCTTTAAGAGTAACGATCGGCAGCATCTTGATACCGAAATCTGCGTTAGGTCGGTTTGCAGTTGCGCTGCTAGGGCAGCCCGAACAGCCTGAACAAGAGGACTGGCGTGGGGAGGATTCGCTAGGGTCAGCCGTTGCTGTTGCGTTGCGAAGTTGCGAGATGAAGCGAGCTGATTTCCACAGCACGAAACCAAGGCAGGGAAGTAAGATTGATGCCACAGCAATCCACTGCACGTTAACCCATTGCATCAAGATCCATGGCATGTCTGGCACCTATCCAGTCGAAGAGCAAACAAGCCAACGGGTGACATGTGTTTGCTCTTCGTAAAACCAACAAATTGCTGGACTTGTTTCCAAATCCAATCGGTTATTCATCTGCAACGTTGACGTAAACCTTCAACGCGTTGTTGTCTTCAACGAGCAGACGCATCATTTCCTTGTATTGATCGAGACCATGGACTGGATTGGTCAGGATTTTTTCGAGAACGCCGGGGAACATGACTTCACCGAGGGCGAGGTCACGGATGCCCATTTCAAAGTGCTCGCGGTTTGCGTTGACGCTACCGAGGAGAAGTTTGTTACCGAGGACCCATTCGATGTTGATTTTATCTGAGGGAACGGTGGTGGTGTTTTTTCCGCCCGTGATACTTGTCCAGACCAACGCGCCGTTGTGACCGAGGGATTCCATTGCACCGAAGGCAATCTTTGAGGAACCGGTCGCATCGACGATGATGTCCGCTTTGCCGACCTTCTTCGTGAGGTCTTCCAAGCTTGTTTCGGAGGTTGCCACGTAGGTGGCTTCCATCCCCTCGACGATGGAGCTCTTCAGGTGAGGTCCTTTCGCGCGGGCCAAGGTGAAGACTTCGAGTCCTTTAAGTCGCAGAACGAGAGTCGAGAGCAAGCCGATTTGTCCAGCACCCAATACGAACGCGCGTTTTGGACTCCAGACCTTCATGCGTCTTTGAGCTTCATAGGCTTGATGAATCGCTTTTGCCGCGCAGCTCATAGGCTCCATCAGGACGTGAAGGTTCTTGAGTCCTTTTGGAACTCGAACGATGTAGTCTTCGTGATCGACAAAGTACTCGGTCAGGTACCCGTGCAGCAGGTTGATCCCTCGTTCGTAGTAGGTTTCTTCGCTCGTCATGTCGTAGGTGCCGATCTTGTCGTAGATCGATCCACCGGGACGTCGGACGGTGGCTGTTACATAGTCACCAACTCGAATGTTGCGCACATTCGGACCTACTTCTTGGACGATTCCGAAGGACTCGTGTCCAAGGACTAGGTAGTCATCTCCCGGAGGTGGGTTCCCGTAGAGTGCTTCGTTAATCTCACGATCCGTTGCGTCGACTCCCACTTTCAGTACCTTGACCAGAATACCTTTTCCCCCGGGAATCGACTCGAGTTTGGGGGCGGGAATGTCGCATTGATGAACACTGTTCGGGGTACCGGGGCGGACTGCGATCGCTTTCATGGATTTTGTGTTTCTAGACAAAGAATTAGGGACGAATGTAGCTCAATCCCAGAAATTATAGCGTCTTGGATTCTTTTTACCCACAGGAGAAATTCCGTTGCCTGGGGGGCCTTTCAGCGGGGCTTCATTCTTTTTGGGGGACGTCAATCCTTTTCCGATGCTGGGGGTACTTCGACCTGTGGGGCAATCGGGGCTCTGGTCGCAAGGTTGAACCGGTCGCCGGCTTTACCGATGAATTCGGACTTGCTGGTCGCTTCCGTATTGGTCGCTTCCGCACTGTTCGCTTCCGCATCGAGCCAATAGAAGTAGACTTGACCGCGACCGGTGACGCTTGCGGTAGATTTCTCCACGATGATGGCAGTCGATTCGTCGATTCCAATTCCGAGGATTTGGGGATAGGTTTCGACGAGGCTCCGCAAGTCTTTTTGCCGGTTGCGCTGGGAGAAGTGTTGGTCGATCGCCACACCGCGGATAAATCCAAGTCCACCCCGTTCATAGCCTGGAGCCATGATTCGGAAGTTTTCGATGGGGGTCGCACGGGCGAGATATTCGGCTTGGATCGATGCACCTGCCGAGGAGCCTGCGATCACACCACCTCGAGCCAGTACCTGTTTCATCAGCCGATGGGCTTCGGTTCCATAGTATGAATCGGCAAGATTCCATTGTCGGCCCCCGCCAAACCAGATACCCGTAGCGTCTCGAAGTGGATCGAGGAATGCGGAGTCTTGGTTCGCTTTCATGCGATCTTTGGTGTGCAGTATCTCGCAGTTCTCGACCCCCATACGTCGCCATGTCTCGATAAGATCTCGTTCACCTGCGAGATCTTCGGTTTCCAAACAAGGAACATAGACTAGTCTTGCGTCTTTGCCGCCGGCTCGCTGAACAAACTGGTTCATCGCCTCTCGCGGAGTCGCTCCACCTCCGATGATGATCAAGCTTCCTGATGGAACTTCGGGAGTTAATCGTTGAGACTGTGGAAATCTATCGAGAGTTCGTTCCAGTGCGAGTCGTCGCCATTGAGTCCAGTCCAGCAGATAGTCTTCCGTGCGCAAGTTTCGTCGGCGGTTGTCTTGTTCAAGATGAACGATTGTTTGTTCACTGGCGGGCAAATCGCCCGTTGCGGGCACGAATGCTCGAAGAGGTGCGGGACCGAAGGTCCGAATTTTTCGGCCTCTGAGGATGAGCGTGTTCTCTTTGGCGACATGAAGTGCAACGCACTTCCATTCCGGAGCCATGATCTCATGCATCGATTCCACCGAAGAGTCTGAGGTTGGTTGCATGCAAAGGAAAGCATCGGGGAAGATGTTTAGGCCTTCTTGGACCGGTGGCTCACTTTGAGGCTGATGGTATCTGCTTCCCAATGCCCGAAAGGATGGGCCAGCCCATCCGACGATTCCTTGAGCATTGAGCGTCTGTTGAAAAACCTTTTTGAGTACTTCCCAAGTAGGTTCACTGATCGCATCGGGGGATGAACGATCGACTACAAGCAGCATAGTCTTCTCATCAACCTGCAAATCCGAAAAGGATTCGGAATCCAAGACTTGCCCAGAGTTGTCTTGCGTTTCGTTCTTTGCTGTCTTGGGTATTTGTCTGACACTTGCGAATCGAGATAGGATTTCGGCGGGGAGGCTTGAGTCATCGACTTGCTCGTGATTTACGCTTCGATCGCCATTCAGATTTCCGCGCAGATCTCCATGCGGCAATCCATGCGGCAATCCATGCAGATCGACCAGGACGAGATCGATCTCCTCGAGCTTCAGTTCGTTGGCGTTCAGGTACTGAGCTAAGCCCGAGGATGTCGGAGAGACAAGAATTGTTCCTTGAATTCGAATCTCGACGGGCCAAGCGTCGAAGCGTTCAAAGAATTCTTGGCTATGGAGAATTGGTAACTCGGAGGCTATCACAAGCAATACCGAAAGGATTCGCAGTAAGTGGCGGTGGGGATACGAAGTTGAAACGATTGCGGGGATTGAAGACATCAGTTGTTTATGGAGGTTAGGTACTTAAGGAGTCGGAGATTGTTTGGAGTTAAGGATTGCAACGCGACCCATGGAACCACAAGCCCAGATGCTTCCGTCCGGAGCGACTTGGACAGCATGGTAAGGATCGTCCGAAAGGGGTTGCCAGTTTTCGGCGTCGCTGCTCCATTCGCTTCCTGTCGGTCCAACGGTAATCCAGTGAGACTTCGAAGGTGATTCAGGTGTAATTGCGTTCTGTGCGTAAACGACGCATGAACGGAAGCCGCGAGGAAGTTCACCCTTGGGCTTGCGCCAATCTTGGATTTCTGGATCGAAGATAGCAATGTTGCCAATTGGCGATTCAGGTGTCTTGTAGTCGCCACCTACAGCGATGACTTTTCCATCAGGGCTTCTTGCAAGCGAAAAAATTCCTGCCGAGGCGTGGCTTGGGATTGGCTCGACGCTGGTCATCTTGAATGAAGTGATGTTCTCGTTGCTCGAAAGAATCGGAGCGGAACCGACTTTGCCACCGAGCCCGATCCAAAGGGACAATTCATCGTTAGCCGGATTTGCCGTCGGTGCTTTGGAAGATTGGAACAGCAACAAACTTGAATTGCTCGCTGCGAATCCGGCTTCGCCATCGCGAACGTTCAACGACTCTTGTTGGATTTGCTTCCAAGACTTGCCTTGATCGTCGGTTCGCAAGACCATGACTTTTCCGTCGACAGGATCTCCAAAAGCGAACCCTCGGTTTGAATCGTAAAATTTCAAACCGTCGATGAAAGCTTCTTTGGCAGGGTGTTCGAAGACGCGGTTCCAAGTGGTTCCGGCGTCCTGTGTTCGGTAGATTCGGCATGGTGTCCCGGCGGTGGCGACAACTACACAATCGGCGGAGAAAGCATGGATCGAGCGAAGCTCAACGGGAGGAGAGGAAGGAGTTAAGTTTTTCAACTCGATGATTGGGTGACTCGTCCAGGATTTTCCTTGATCGATGGTTCGAAAGAGGGCTGATTGGCTACCGCAGACCCAAGCAGTATTTCGATCCACGGGTGAGAGACCGCGAAGGGAACTGATGGAAGGGGTTTGGAGGTTGGTCCAAGGAGATTCGGATTGAGCAAGGGAGCGAGAGGAGCCCAGCGGGTTGACCGCGACGCAAAGAGTCAGGCAAACGGTCAGCCAAAACGGGCCAGAGCGGCTTGGGTGATTCGCCGCAGTGAGGGGAGAAGATGTGACGCCGATCGTGAAGGGAAGGTACATAGGGAGGGGGAGGGGCAAGAGAGAAGTTTCCTGAATTGGTGCAAGGGTGAAATTCTGCAAGAATTCTTGCTAGAATACCATCGTGCAAGCGCCTTATGAGGCTGGGAATCTTGCCGTAGCAAGAGAAATCGCTCAAATCCATTGCTTCAATTTGTTGCGCTTTTGTTTCCATTTGGTACTTTGACTGGAATGATCCGATGACGACACCTCCGAACCCGGCAGAATCTCAATACCCTAACAACGCTTCGGGAGATGGTACTCAGTTGCAATCGGAGTTTCAGCCGAGGGTTGCGACGGGCCAAGAGCCTGAGCACAAGCTATGGGAAGGCGGGTACTCTCCCAAGGCCATGTATGGGACGTGGTTGACTCTCGGGATTGTTACTGTCGGAACGATTTTGGCTTTGATCTTGTTGCCGACGTTTGGGGTGATGCCAGAAGGCAATCAGATGGTCTGGCTAATCGCACTCGGCGTGATTGCGGCGCTTTGGATCCTCGGAGCGTTCATGTTTTATTACCGTCGTTGGAGCATGTATTACGAGCTAACTACACAGCGATTTATTCACACCCAAGGGATCCTTACTAGAACCACCGATCGCGTCGATGTGATCGACATCGATGATGTTTCTTATACGCAAGGTGTCGTGCAACGAATCTTGGGCGTAGGTACGATTCGATTGATGAGCAAAGATCAATCGCATCCGAGTCTCAATCTTCTAGGGATCGATCAAGTCGCTCGAGTCAGCGGAATGATCGATGATGTGCGTCGCAAAGAGCGACGGAAACGAAGTCTTCATATCGATGCAACCTAACACACTTGAGAATTTCATTCCGGTTCATCCGAATGAGTTTCAGGCCGCAATCGAGCACTCGGATTTCATCAACGTCCAAGCTTGGGAGAGGGTACGAGAGCTCAAAGGAAGTCTTTCGGAGATTCTTCATCGCAGAGCCCGCCGCGATTACGGTCCACTGTTCGAAGCTTACGTACCTTTTGATCCTGATCGCGATGGGTTGATTTCGAAGTTCGTTGCAAAGCAAACCACGGCAGAGGTTTTCGAGCAGGCCGAAGTCTTGCTTGAGCATGCGAATTATCGGAGGCTAAGACCCAGCGAGATCTATGAAGCGGTCCGTACCACTTCTGCTTGGGGTGGCAAGCTTAGGATTCGGATGAGCGATTACAAACGCTTGCGAGTCTATGCGCGAGGCGACACCCAGACGCAACGTATCAAGCGGCTATGGTATCGTTGGTTCAAAAAATGCGAGGTCAGCGTACCGATCTATAAGCAGCTTGTGGTTTTATTCGAACGACGCAGTTCTGCGAAGTCCACTCCGCAGGGGAAGGGAAAAGCCAAGAGGCAAGATAAGGGACAAGAGTTGGCAAAGGATGGAGGGCCAGTCGAACTGGTCCATTGTCGGATGTTTAAAAACATTCCGCATTCTGATGTCGATATGTTGTTGCCAGGTTCGATTCGCATCTCGTGGTTAGATCAAGGGAAGATCGGGATACCGACGCTGTGGGGATTCTCGGTGATGGTCACCCGATTGGTTCGCAATGTCTGGCTTGTAGCGATCTTGACGGCTTTGAAGATTTTCAGTGCAGCATGGATCTATATTGCCGTCTTGGTCGCTGCGGTTATCTATGGAGTGAAATTCTTCTTCTCGTATCGCCACGCGCGAAACAGGCACTTGTTACAGGTGACGCAAAGTCTCTATGGTCAGACGTTAGCAAATAACAAAGGGGTTTTACTGCGGTTGCGAGATGAAGCCGAGCAGCAGGATTTGACGGAGGCGATGGTGGTTTTGTACGTTTTGTTCGACCGAGCCAGCCAGGGGAAGACGCTTTACGAAATCGATCAACTTGATTTTCTAGATCGCGACTGCGAGCTGCTTCTCGAACGCCTCGGGCTCGGAAAGATCGATTTCGATATTCATTCGACCGCTCGGTTTCTTTGCGACGAGAAATTTCTCAATCCCGGAAACGGAACTTGGGATTTATCCTCGTCAAAAGTCGTACCTTAATCAGCAATTTCTGGTGTGTTTGGAAGTTTTGCGAGGGAGGTAAGTCCAGGGTTTGATCGGACTTATGACTGCCGGGTTTGGCACTCGTCGAAATTCTGTTTTTTGGTAATCTTAGAGGGTATTGGGTTCCAAATTGACTTCTCCGATTCATCCGACTTGCTTTGAAGCGATTCCATGTTCGAAAATTTTTCTCTCGCCCCTCCCGACCCTATTCTCGGCCTGAACGCGGTTTTTGAAAAAGACCCGCGACCATTCAAGCTCAACTTGACGGTCGGTGTGTTCAAAGACGATCAGGGGCGGACCCCGATTTTGGAGAGTGTGCGCCAAGCGGAAGCAAAGATATTTCAGACACAAAAGACCAAAGGATATTTGCCGATTGAGGGAGGGAAGGATTTCACCGACCAAGTCAATCGATTGATCCTCGGCGAAGGCTTCGAATTCGGTAGAGTCGCGACGGCTCACACACCAGGTGGTACTGGAGCGCTTAGGGCTGCGGCAGATACGCTTACGAAAGTCATGCCCGGCAGAAGGTTCTGGGTCAGCAACCCGACTTGGGCAAACCACAACGCAGTCTTTCAAGCTGCTGGATTTCCAGTTCTCTCCTATGCATACCTCGATGCGGCGAAGACCGGTCTGGATTTCGATGGATTGATCCGACAGCTTGAGCAAGAAGGACAGCCGGGTGATGCCGTCTGCTTGCATGCTTGTTGCCATAACCCAACCGGTATCGACCCGACCCCTGCACAATGGGGTGCGATTTCGGAGTTGTTGGCAAAGAAGCGAATGTTGCCGTTCATCGATTTCGCATACCAAGGATTCGGTGATGGTCTTGAGGCTGATGCTAAACCTATATCGATCTTGCTCAAAGATCATTCGGAGTTAGTGATCTGCGGATCGTTCTCGAAGAACTTTGGGCTTTATAGCGAACGCGTTGGAGCATTGCTGATGATATCGGCAGATTCCAAAATTACGGAATCGGTATTGAGTCAAATGCGGGTAGCGATTCGATGCAATTACAGCAATCCTCCTCGTCATGGGGAAGCGATTGTCGCGACGATCTTGGGTGATCCTGAGTTGTCCAAGCTGTGGCGCAGCGAAGTCGATGCGATGCGCAAGCGGATCTCAGAGATGCGAGTAGGTTTCATTGATGGGATGAAGAAACGAGGGAAGGATTTCTCGTTCTTAGCTTCTCAGAAGGGGATGTTCTCCTATACGGGGCTCAATGCGATGCAAGCCGATTGGCTCAAGCAGGAGAAGGGTATTTACATCGTAGGTACCGGTCGAATCAACGTTGCCGGGTTGACCTCTGCTACGTTAGAGAGCGTTTGCGACGCGGTCGCTCAAGCTTAATAGGTCTTAGTTGAAGCGGGTGCTTTGTTGAGCGCCCGCTAGCGTTGAAGGACGCGATGTCGCAATATCGCGCCGACGATGAACAGGAAGGCGTTTCCGATCCATAGAGTAAAGGCTGGCCAGGAGCCGTCTTTGGTACGATCCAGTGCCAATCCGAAGAGTGGGTAATACATCAAGAGGATCGGCAGGAAGCAGACGCCGAAGGTCCAAGCGTAGTCGGCGGATTTCATAAGGATCGCCATCGGTACGCCGATCCAGACGAAGAAAAAGCAACTGAACCCCAGTGCCCAGCGACGATAGGGTTCTAGCCCAAGGCGTGCGAGTCGCGATTCACTCTCTTTGATTTGGTTGCTTAAGAATTGCAACTTGGAATCAGAGAGTTGATTGTATCTTCCTGTTCCGAGTCCAACGGCAACTTGGATGGCCATCGATTCGCGGTGTGCGTCGTTCTGCTTGTTTTGCTTATCGATTTCGTTCGGGATCTGACTGATCGCAAGTTGACTTGGACGCAGCGATTCACTTCCTTTGCGAGAAGCTTGAGTCAGAGGCATGCTGATTCGTTCTGATCCGGGCAACTGAAAGCGGGTCGAAGCGTCGTTGTTGATTTCGCCTTCGGAGTTGATCAATTCCAAGATCAGTCGGTCGGCCTCTGGGTCGATGGAGATTTGAGCTTTTTCGGCGAAGATCGTAAGGGGCTTGCCGGTCGATTCATTGAACAAGAAGATCGTCGGACGCATCAACCATCGACCTTCAACATCTTGGACGTGGATCGTGAACCCTTTGTCCGTTTCGTAGGACTTACGAGTTCTCAGTCGGTTGTAGAGAATCTCTTCGACAGATCGAAGGATAACTTTTTCCATTCCCGGTTGCCCCCAAGAGACCGCCAGGTCATTGATCCATACCGAAGGGATGCTGACGAGAAGTCCAAGCAGCATGGCGGGGCGGATCACGCTGAAAGGAGAGACACCGGCACTTTTCAAAGCAACGATTTCATTGTCTGCCGAGACCCGTCCGAATACGGAGCAGACCGAGAAGAGCAACGTTGCGGGAAGGGAGAACTGCATCGCGATCAAACAGATAAACGGCAAGATCTTGATAAGTGCAATCCAGCCGAGCCCTTCGACAATCAGTTGCTGTCCGACAAGACCGACAGAAATAAGCAAAGTCATGGCCGTTGCGGTCATGAAGAAGAGCTTTAGTACATCCCAGAGGATGAGTCGATTGATGAGCGAAGGAACCATGGGGCGAAGTGTACAATAAACCCAATGGCAAATTCGACACCAAAGCGTTCTAAGACAACCCAAAATCGAGCTGTTTGACCTTCGGAGCGAATGCTAGCTATTCCCGACACGAAGAAGATCCGAGCTGTCGCCGAATCGATCTGCTCGGATGCCGACTTGGTGAAGCATCCATAGGTATAGGTTGCAAAGCGGGGTGTTATCCGCGTAGCGCCAGTGCCCGGATTTAGAAACTTTCCCGCCTGCTTTACCGAGCATGAGGATGGGTAGGTCATCGTGATTGTGTCTGTCGCCATCGGAGATACCGCTCCCGTAGATGATCATAGAGCGATCCAACAGGGATTCGCCGTCTTCTTGGACGGCTTCGAGTTGATCTGCTAGGTAAGCGAGTTGCTGCATGTGGAAGAGGTTGATCTTTTGTAGCTTGGCTTGTTTGTCTTCGCTCTTTCCGTGGTGCGATAAATCGTGATGGCTTTCGGGGGCACCGATTTCGGGGTAGCCACGGTTGCTCCCTTCGTTTGCCATCATGAAGGACAGGACGCGGGTTGCATCGGTGCGGATAGCCAGGGCGATCATGTCCATCATCAATCGGCAATGGTCTTCCCACACGCGAGGCACCCCTGCTGGGCGGGAGTAGTTTGGCAGTCCATTTTCGCCGAGCTGTAGTTTGTCGGATCGTTGCAATCTGTTTTCGACATCGCGAACAGCGTAGAGGTATTCATCGAGTTTGCGCCCGTCAGCGGCACCGAGTTTGATTTTGAGCGACTTGGCGTCCTCCAGCGCGTAATCGAGGATGCTTTTTCGCCGGGCATTTCGTACGCCTGCAGGTGTAGCATCGGAGACCTTCTCCGGGGTGCCGAAGAGTCGTTCGAAGACGGCCGAGGGATCCATCTCCTTCGCAAGTGGGCTTGATTCATTTCTCCAAGCGAGGTTGCTTGAGTAAGCGCAAGAGTAACCGCTGTCGCAGTTGCCTGATTGTGCGGAGCCTTCGAGGCCGAGTTCCAGAGAAGCGAATTTTGATTTTTGCCCGATACCTTGAGCGGCGACTTGGTCGACCGAGATTCCGTTCTTGATATCGGCCCCATCAGTTTTCTTCGGGTGTGCACCTGTAAGAAACGCCGCACCGCTACGAGCGTGATCGCCGGCCCCGTCGCCGTGATCGCGGGCTCCATCGAGGGTTAGTCCGGTGAAAACGTTGAGGGAGTTGCGATGCTTTTCCAGTGGTCGCAGGGTCGCTGGCAATTCAAACTTTGATCCTTCGCTAGTGGGTGTCCAATCCGCCATGTGGATACCGTTTGGGACCATGACGAAGAGCATTCGGATCGGTTTCTCGTCCGCACGCATCGCTGCGCGGCTCACGGGAGTCATGGCTTCAAGCCAAGGGAGAGCGATTGCGGTACCGATTCCGCGCAGTAGCGTTCTTCGTTCGAGTGGTTTCATGGTTTAGCCTCGGAAGTGTTCTTTGCGTCTGTCGTTTTGTTGGATGGTTTGTTGTCTATCGAGATTGGATCCGTTGTGTCATCGATGTTTTTCGTTCCTTTGCGTTGGAACGGATCGCTCGTGATGATAGCAAGAAGCAGGTCTTTGAAGCGGTAATCGTTCTTGGATGTTTCCGAGAGGATTTTATCGATTGCACATCGGTCGTAGTATTCTATTCCGCGTCCTATGGCATAGGTCATTAGTTTTTCCGTCAGGGTTCGTGCGAACTGCTCTGACTTTTTTTCTCGGATCAATCGGATCAAGTCGGCTGGGTTTTTGATCACTTCACCGGTTGGAAGTTCACCGCTGGCATCGATCGGGGCGCCTCGTTCCTCGGTGCGCCAACGTCCAACCGCATCGTAGTTTTCAAGTGCGAGACCAATTGGGTCCATTTGTTTGTGACAAGCTGCGCAGGAGGGGTTAGCGCGGTGTTGTTCAAGCTGTTCGCGGAGGGTTCCGGTGAGTTCTCCTTTTTCCAGTTCCGGGACACCGGGAGGGGCGGGAGGGGGAGGGGTACCTAGGATGTTATCCAAGATCCATTTGCCTCGCTTCACCGGGCTGGTCCGCGTTGGATTGCTTGTGACTGCGAGTACTGAGGCATGGGTGAGGATTCCCATCCGTTTGTGCCCCTTGAGGGACACTTTCTGAAACTTCTCACCGGAGATACCTGGGATTTGGTAATAGCGAGCGAGTGATTCATTCATGAACGAGAAATCCGCATCGAGCAATCGCAGCACGCTCATGTTCTCGCGGAGGATATACAGGAACAAGTAATACGATTCGGTTCGCATTAATTCTCGAAGCGAATCGTTCCAGTCGGGGAACATTCCTGCGTTCGGTGTGAATTGATCTAATTTGCGGAGTGTGAGCCATTGGCCCGCGAAGTTCCTCACAAAATCCCTCGCGCGATCATCGCGCAACATGCGGTCGAGCTGCGCGGCGAGTACTCCTGGCTCCCGAAGTTGCTTTTTCGAGGCTAGGCTAAGCAATTCACGATCGGGGGTGGAGCTCCAAAGGAAATAGCTCATGCGCGTTGCAAGTTCAAATTCGCTAAGGAGTGGATACTCGCCGGCTATTCGATGAGAAGGTTCCTCGATCTTGAAAAGAAAGTGAGGCGAAACCAAGACAGCAGCGACTGCGGTTTGCAAACCGGCTTCGTAGGACTCACCAGCAGCGACGCTTTGTTCGACAATCGTTGCTAAACGGTTCAGTTCGTCGTCGGTTGCTGGGCGGCGGTAAGCGCGACTTGCAACGCGTCTCATTACGTCCTTGGCTGAGTCAGCAACGGAGCGAGTGGCAGTTGGGATCGCATCGCGAACGAGCTCCCGATGGATTTCAGGAAGTGCCAACTGAGGAACTTTTTCAGCGGGTTTCTGACCAGTTAGACGCAAGTCGTAGATGTACAGATTGGTGTCTTGGGCTGGCTGGCCGTCTTTGGCAGGAACGTAATGGTCATTGGCAAAGTTGAGTTCAAAGACTCGTTTACCGGTTCGCATTCGAATAGGGATCGTAAAGGTTTTCGGTGTATTCGGGCTGTCTGTCTCAACGGTAACTTCTTCGACTTTCTTTCCATCGATCGAGAGGATGACCTTCGGGAATCGCCCTTCGGCGGCCGAACCCGCCATCCCGAGTTCGAGTGTATAGCGACCCGTCCAAGGGGCTTGTTCTTCGAACGTGATTTTTCCGTTGGAGAAAAAGACGAAGCGCGAGCCTTCGAAATTACCACCGGTATCGGCAGTCAGTTGGGAGATTTTGCGAGGGGAGTCGAAGACCGGTCCTTGTGCAGGAGCGATGATGACTTGTTGGCTGATTTCTTCTGCGGCTCGAACGTATTTTTCCATGAGTAGCGGTGGAAGTGTCAGCACATCGCCGATGTTGTCGAATCCATAGCCGACATCATCTCCTGGGAAGTTTGCCGATGGTTCGTAATCGATGCGAAAGAGGTCTCGGATGGAGTTGCGGTATTCGATGCGATTGATTCGGCGCAGAGTGACAGCACCCGGGTTTGGAGTTTTACCGCAATCGATGTCGTTTAGTGTCGAGCGAATCCATTGAGTCATTCGAGCGGACTCCTCCTTGCTCGGTTGCGGAGCGTCTGCCGGTGGCATATCTCCGATTTCCATACGCTTCGAAACCCCTTCCCAGACTGCACGCTGCCGAAAAACCTCGCGAGCATCCTTGAAATGATTCAAGGCTAATCCGCTCTCGGCTTGGGCTCCGCTATGGCAACCCAAGCAGTATTTTTGCAGGAGTGGTTCGATCGATTTGGAGAATTCCTCGTTGCGAGTATCCCAATCGGTACCCGACGATGCTTGGCTACCGATTAAAAAGGTCAAGGCGGAGATTGCGAATCGGCCTAGTAATCGGAAAAAGGAACGATTGGGGGTAGTCATAAGGTGACAATGCTCGGTGGGGAGCGGAGGCGGGCCGAAGCTGGCGAAATGTTGGTATAGGTATGAGTAATATAGCCCAAGGAATGCAGTATAGCCCAAGGAAGGCACTTGCTGAACTGATTGCATTCCCCCGTTGAAAAGTCAAATTGAGGAATTCATGGCAAAGCGAGTAGCGACTTCCGCCCTTCGAACTGCGAACCTGCACGTGCCGAGCCTGCGAATCCGCCCGGCTACGGAGCAGGCGGTGCGACCTGAAGGAGAATTTGTCCTCTACTGGATGACGGCTTTTCGTAGACTGCATTCTAACTTTGCCTTGCAACGGGCCATTGAATTGGCCGTCAAACTCAACAAGCCATTGCTGGTGCTTGAAGGGTTACGGATCGGGTACCGATGGGCTTGCGATCGATTCCATCGTTTTATCCTCGATGGCATGCTCGACAACCAAAAAATTGCGGAGAGTTTGCCGATCTCCTACCTCGCTTACGTGGAACCGTCGAAGGGAGACGGAAGTGGACTGGTCGAATCACTTGCCAAGTTGGCTTGCGTTACTGTGACGGATGATTACCCCTGCTTTTTTCATCCCAAGCTCTATGGCAGTATCGTCAAGCGTTGGCCATGTGCGGTAGAGTTGGTCGATAGCAATGGCATTCTTCCTATGCGAGGAACCGACCGGGTCTTTACCGTCGCGCATTCCTATCGGCGATTCATGCAAAAAGAGATTGTCGCACAGACTCCACTGTTTCCGAGTGTGGACCCATGGGTAGGGCTCGATCTACCCAAGCTAAGCGGACTTCCTGAGCAGATAATTTCGCGATGGCGGTTTATGGATCGAGCAGCGTTGGAGACGCTTGAGCTTAGCAAACTTCAAATCGATCACGCGATCAAGCCCACGGGTGAGCGAGGTGGGTCGATTGAGGGGCAGAAGCGACTTGCTGAGTTCAAGGATCGGAAATTGAGCGATTACGATCGTGCGAGGAACGAACCCGATGAGCATGGTTCGAGTTCGCTCTCTGCCCACCTTCACTTCGGGCATGTAAGTGCACACGAAGTTTTTAACGCGATCGTATCGACGCAAGAGCCTTGGGACTGGGATCGAGTCAGTAAGCCCAATGGCAAGATGAATGGTTTTTGGAATCTTGGAAGCAACGCAGAAGCGTTCATGGACCAACTGATGACTTGGCGTGAGATCGGTTTCAACATGTGCGCTCTGGATCCAGAATATGATCGATACGAGTCGTTGCCGACTTGGGCGCAAAAGACTTTAGCGGATCACGCGAAGGATGCTCGTCCTTACGTGTACTCGCTCGAAGAGTTTGAGCAAGCTCGCACGCACGATGCGTTGTGGAATGCGGCGCAACGTCAGCTGGTTAACGAAGGACGGATCCATAACTACTTGCGGATGCTGTGGGGTAAGAAAATCTTGCATTGGAGCGAGAGTCCGCAAGCGGCTTTAGAGACAATGATTGAGTTGAACAATAAATATGCCTTAGATGGACGCGATCCGAATTCTTATAGCGGGATCTTCTGGGTGCTCGGTCGATACGATCGAGCTTGGGGGCCCGAACGAGAGATCTTCGGTAAAATCCGATATATGACCAGCGAGTCGACCCGCTCGAAGTTCTCCGTCAAAGGATACTTAAACCGATATGGAGATAACACGGAGATTCATGCTAGCCGCAAAGCACATGGGGTGAAGCGATGATAGCTGCGATTGTCTATCCCCATCAATTGTTCGGTGAGTTTCAAGGAGGCTCGAGCGAGTTCGCTCTGAGCGAACCTCAGTGGCTCAAGGATATCAGTTGCGTATTTCTTGTTGAAGATCCTCTGTTTTTTCGACAGTACCGATTTCATCGACAGAAGTTGCTACTGCATCGAGCTTCGATGAAGCGATATGCAGAGCACTTAGTCTGTATTGGGAAGAAGGTTATTTACGTCGATGCGGCCCAATTAGAACACAGTTCTCAAATCGCTCAGTTGGTAAGGCAAACCAAGATAGGTCGATCGAAAGTTTCTAGTTTGCGCGTGATCGATCCGGAAGATCATAACTTGCTCTTGCGATTGCGAGCGGGGTGTCGGCAAGAATCGCTCGAGCTTGAAGTGCTAGAGGATCCTAACTTCTTGACTCCCCTTCCGGTGATTGATGCGTTTGTAGAAGGTAAAAAGAAGCTCTTCTTTACCAATTTCTACATCGAGCAGCGCAAGCGGCTCGACGTGCTCGTCGATCAAGCGCAAAAGCCTAGCGGTGGGAAATGGAGTTTTGACACGGAGAATCGCAAGCGATTGCCGGCCGGGCATCAGCCACCCGCAGCAGGGCTTCGCGGTGACGATGATCCCATCGCCCAGGAAGCGAAAAATTATGTCGACAAGAACTTTGCGGATGCTTGGGGAGAGAAGCAAGCTTTGTGGTATCCGTCGAGCCATGCAGGGGCGATCGTTCATTTGAAGAAGTTTATCGGCGAAAGGTTACCTCTGTTTGGCGACTACGAAGATGCGATCAGCATGGAGCATCCTTTCGTTTACCATTCGGTCATCACTCCGATGCTCAACGCAGGTTTGCTCGCTCCCCAACAAGTTGTCGACTATGCGATACAGCGAGCGGACTTAAAGGGGGCTGGTGCGGGGGATATCTCCATGAACTCCCTTGAAGGTTTCCTTCGTCAAGTCATCGGGTGGCGCGAGTACATGCGACTCGTTTACCGAAAGTTCGGAACGCAGCAGCGAACGCGGAATTATTGGGATCATTCGCGAAGGCTACCAGCTTCTTTTTACGATGGCACAACTGGTATTGAACCGGTCGATCATGTGATTCAAACGGTATTGCGATATGGATACTGCCATCACATCGAACGATTGATGATCCTTGGCAATTTCATGCTTTTGTGCGAGTTTCATCCCGATGCGATTTACCAGTGGTTCATGGAGATGTTCGTCGATGCGTACGATTGGGTAATGGTTCCGAATGTCTATGGAATGAGCCAGCATGCCGATGGAGGATTGATCACAACGAAGCCGTACATCAGCGGTTCGAGCTACGTTTTAAAAATGAGCAACTTCAAGAAGGGAGCTTGGACCGCCGTTTGGGACGGATTGTATTGGTCGTTTGTGGCGAAACATCGTAGCTTTT
>JBJONT010000096.1:0-2712 GCA_046051705.1 Planctomycetota bacterium
GAGTATGCTAGACCGAGATTATCTCTTATCCCAACCCACAAAAACCTACCTAATCCACCACCCGCAACGCATGATGCTTCTCCTCCCTCCCCGGGTTGCATTCGCGACCCTTCGCTCGGCAATGAAAACTGCTGCGTCGACTTTGGATGCTGTGGCAACGGTTCTCGGGGTAGGTACTGGATCTGGTACTGGGGTTGGATTTGGGGGTGAGAAGGTGGGAGCGAGAGCGGGAGCGAGATGGAGCAGGGGCGGGAGCGGGAGTGCGATTACGAGCAGGGGCACGAATAGGAGCGGGGGCGGGAGTGCGATTACGAGCACGAGCACGAGCACGAGCACGAGCAGAAGCGGGTGCGGGAGTACGATTAGGAGCACGAGCACGAGCACGAGCACGATTAGAAGCGGGAGTGGGAGTACGAGAAGGAGCAGGAGCACGAGCAGGACGGAATTACTGCGGCAAGTCGGCCAGGGTCACGCGATGAGAGGGATACGTTTGTCGGCATTCCGAACCACTGTGTTGTTCGCTTACTCGATGTCAGTGGTACTCGGGGTAGGTGCCGGGCTTGCGCTAGGAACCGCAGTCGCATTCGCGCAGCCACCCGCTAACGACGACCCGACAAACAACAGCTCCACAGATAACAGCCCTACAAACACCAGCCCTGCCGCCTCTTCGTTTGATAACGCTAAACATTTCGAAAACGCTGTCCGACCGTTGCTGGTCGAACATTGCATCAGCTGCCATGGCCCCGATAAAGCCGAGGGGGCTCTAAGACTCGATCGCTCCGAAGACTTCGCCCAAGGTGGCGAGTCGGGATCTCTGATCGACCAGAACCAATGGTCGGAAAGCTTGCTGATCCAAGCCGTCAAACACCTCGGCCCTGAAATGCCCCCCAATCGTAAACTTGCCGATGAACAAATCGCTGCCCTGGAAACATGGGTTCGCGAAGGTGCCCGATGGCCTGACTACGCACAACAAATCGGTATGAAAAACCCTTCGCAATCGATCACCCCCGAAGACCGCGACTACTGGTTCTTTCGTCCGATCGTGCGAACCACGCCGCGTTTACTGGAATCCAAACCGGGTTTACTAGAACCCAAACCGGGTTTACTAGAACCCAAACCGGGTCTACTAGACTCCAAACCAGGTGAAGCTCAAACCGAAACGGTAGCTGCACAGCACTCAAACCCGATCGACGCGTTCATCGAAGAACGTTTGCTGCAACATCAATTGACGATCAGCCCCAACGCGGATTTCCGTACCCTCGTCCGCCGCATCTACCTTGATCTGGTCGGGGTACCACCCTCCATCGAAGAACTTGCACGCATCGAAGCTTCGAATACCTCCTACGAACAGCTTGTCGATCAACTCTTGCAAGACCCCCGATACGGGGAACGATGGGGCCGCTACTGGCTTGATCTGGTCCGGTTCGCTGAATCGGATGGATACAAACAAGACGACTTTCGCCCGACGGCTTATCGCTATCGGGACTATGTTGTCCAAGCCCTCAATGAAGATATCCCTTACGGACAATTCATCGCCGAGCAAATCTGCGGTGATGAAATCGATCCGAACTCGGATCGCATGAACGCGGCCACGGGATTCTTAAGACACTGGATCTACGAATACAACCAACGGGACGTGCGCACGCAATGGGATAACATCCTCAATGATCTGACGGATGTAACGGGAGAAGTATTCCTCGGGCTGGGGTTCTCTTGTGCTCGATGCCACGACCACAAGTTCGATCCGATCTTGCAGCAGGACTACTATCGACTTCAAGCGTTCTTTGCTCCGATCGAACCTCGCTACGATATCCCTGCCGATCGACAAGCTTACGCGCAATGGCAGACGGCCGAAGCCGCTTGGCAAGAACGCGCTCGAGCGATCCGAGAGGAAATGCAAACACTTGAGAAACCGATCCGCGACCAAGCTGCTCTCGACGCTATCGAGAAATTCCCGCCGGATGTGCGACCAGCGTTGAAACTACCACCTCAAGAACGTCCACCCGAAGAACGAGCGATCGCGATCCTTGCAGGCCTTCAAATCGAACGCGACGACAAAGGGATCGACATTTCGAAGAAGCTCAAAGACGAACCGCTTGCGCGATGGAAGGAGCTCAAAGCCCAATACGATGAATTGGTGAAGGAACGACCTGCCCCTGCCGAGATGGCTTTGACCGTTCGCGATGGATCGGCTCAACCCCCGACGGTTCGCATCCCCGGGAAAGCTTCTGCGGGTCCCCTTACCCCCGGTGTCCCATTCGTGCTTGCCGAAGAACTTCACACAGAGCTTGAATCGAAACTGACTCACAAGCCATCGTTAAACACTACCGGCCAACGGACTGCTTTAGCGCAGTGGATCGCTTCGGAGCACAATCCGATGACATGGCGAGTGATCGCCAATCGGATTTGGCAACATCACTTCGGCAAAGGGCTCGTCGCCAACGCAAGCGACTTCGGTCGCCTCGGCACCCCGCCAAGCCACCCGGAGCTTCTCGATTACTTAGCGTCGGAGCTGATCGACAACCAAGGTCGCTTGAAGGCATTGCACCGATTGATCGTCACTTCGGATACTTATAAGCAGACCAGTTATCCAGCGCAGCAATATCAAGGAGTCGCGATCGACAGCGATAACACCTTGTTGTGGCGATTCAAACCGCGTCGCTTGGACGCCGAGCAATTGCGAGATTCGATCCTGCAAGTCTGCGGGTCGCT
>JBJONT010000097.1:0-15628 GCA_046051705.1 Planctomycetota bacterium
CCTACTTGTGTTAATGACCAAGACTTAAGTGTCTAGTGTATCAGTTGAAGATAGTGGCTGCATGCGATCAAGGTGGAGCTTACGAGTAAAACTACACGTTTGTCGCATCGGCTGATCTGGGATGGAAATCATTCTCTAAGAGGGTAATTGCTTCCATATAGTCCGCTGTTCTGGTAGCGTAGAAGTGCTTGAGCAGGGGTTCGAGCAATGGGAAGGATGCTTCTGGACGTTTCCCATTGGAATAAAAAGGTACACGCGGACATTGATTAGGGAAAAGAATGCGTACAACAATGGTAAAGCTACGGAGTTGGCAACTCTTGATGGCAGCAGCGGTCGGTGCAATATCGAATTCGATGGTTTACGCGGTAGTGGAGGAGGATACTTCGGTGGATCGCACCGTATTGCCGATCCATGAGCCGCTGCGTCCGACGTATGAAAACTTGGATGCACGTGATGCGAAGCCGCCGAAGCGGTGGAATTTGCAAGCACCGGCGGGGGCACCGAACGTTGTTATTGTGTTGATTGATGACATTGGGTTTGGACATTCGAGCGCATTTGGTGGTCCGTGCAAGATGCCGACGCTCGAGCGATTGGCGTCGGCGGGTTTGAAATACAATCGATTTCACACGACAGCATTATGCAGTCCTACAAGAACTGCGTTGTTGACGGGGTATAACCATCACAGCAACAATGCAGGGGCCATCATGGAGGTGGCGACAGCTTTTCCGGGGAACACGGGAATTCGTCCGCAATCGATTACTCCGATGGCCGAGGTTTTGCGACTCAACGGATACTCCACTTCTGCGTGGGGAAAGTACCACGAGACACCACCGTGGGAAGTCAGCGTAAGTGGTCCGTTTGATCGGTGGCCGACACGATCTGGATTTGAAGAGTTCTATGGTTTCATCGGTGGCGAGACGAATCAGTGGGATCCAATGATTGCGCATGGGACGACATTCAAACGCAAGCCGGAGCATGAGCAGGATTATCACTTCACGACGGACATGACGAATCAGGCTATCTCGTGGATGCGATCGCAGCAGTCGCTCACACCGGATAAGCCATTCTTTATGTATTTTGCGACGGGGGGAACGCATGCCCCGCATCATGCGCCTAAGGAGTGGATTGAGAAATACAGTGGAGCCTTCGATGGAGGCTGGGATCGATTGCGGGAGGAAACCTTGGCCCGTCAGATTGAACTTGGGGTCGTCCCACGCGGCACGAAGTTAGCGGACAAACCTAAGGACATCAAGGATTGGGATTCGCTCAGTGCTGATGAAAAGAGATTGTTTGCAAGGCAGATGGAAGTCTTTGCAGGGTTCGCTTCGCATACCGATCATGAGATTGGTCGGCTAGTCGAGAGCATTGAGCAGATGGGTGAGCTCGATAATACCTTGATCATCTATGTTGTTGGAGATAACGGCGCGAGTGCCGAAGGTGGTATGCTCGGCATGTACAACGAGATGACCTATTTCAATGGTGTTGCTGAATCGACCGAGTTCATGCTCAAGAAGATCGATCAGTGGGGTGGACCCGAGTGCTTTAACCACTTCGCTGCTGGTTGGGCTGTTGCTGGGAACACGCCGTTTACTTGGACTAAGCAAGTAGCGAGTAATTTCGGCGGAACGCGAAACGGGATGGTGTGTCATTGGCCGAAGGGTATTAAGTCCAAGGGCGAAGTTCGCAGCCAGTTTCACCATGTAGTGGATTTGGCTCCAACCGTTTTCGAAGCGGCTGGGGTACCAGCTCCGAAAGAAGTCAACGGCATTGCTCAGCAACCGATTGAAGGTGTTAGCATGGCTTACAGCTTTGATGCACCGAAAGCGGCGAGCACTAGGCACACACAGTACTTTGAGATTGCGGGGAATCGGGCTATATACCACGATGGTTGGTTCGCCGGCACCGTGCATAAAGCACCGTGGGAAGCAGCCCCTCGCAGGCCGCTAGCTGATGATCTCTGGGAGCTATATCACGTCGATGAAGACTTCAGCATGTCACGTAACTTGGCTTCGGAGAATGCAGCTAAGCTCAAGGAGTTGCAAGCCTTGTTTACCAAGGAAGCAATCGATCATCATGTGTTGCCGATCGACGATCGAACGATCGAACGCTTTGATCCAAAGGTTGCCGGACGTCCAGACTTGATGGATGGTCGAACGGAATTGACGGTTTTCCCAGGAATGGTTTTCATGCCAGAAAATGCGTTTATCAACGTAAAGAATACTTCCTTTGAGATGGTGGCCGATGTTGAAGTCAAGGAAGGGAAGGACCATGGTGTTCTTCTTGCTCAAGGTGGGAAATTTGGCGGATGGGCTTTCTGGGTCAATCACGGCAAGCCGGTCTTTTCCTACAATTTCCTGGGATTAGAAATGTTCCAAGTTCAAAGTACTCGGTCGATCGGAGAGGGCAAGCACAGCGTAAAGGTTGTCTTTGACTACGACGGGAAGGACGGGGCACGGGGAGCCGGTGGAATCGTACGTCTCTTCAGCGACGATCAAGAAATCGGCGAGGGACGAATCGGGAAGACGCAACCGAATGTCTTCTCGCTCGATGATACAGCTGACACCGGAGTTGATACCGGAACGGCAGTTGATGATGCTTACGGAGAAGGTTCCAAAAACACGTTCTCCGGGGAATTACACAAGGTCAAGATTAACGTTCGCTAGTTGCGAACGTGATGATCGGTGTCATTAAGGATTACTGGGAATCGCGTCGATCCATGACTTGATCAGATCCACAGCGTTCTGATCGACGATGTTCGACGCGATTGGGGGCATTTGTCCATTGCCCCGTTTTGCAATGCGTTGCAATAAAATGCTCTGTTCGGGATGGCCAGGGGTGATGAGCTTGGCCGATTGAATACCGAAGTCTTGGTGTTTTGGAGCGATATCGATCAGGCCCATTTTCTCGAATGGGGTTGGGAACTGCAAGTCGATCGCTGAATTTCCACCGCCGGCGGGTGCATGGCAAGATGCGCAGTTCGCATGTAGGTACGATTGGACTCGTAAGTCGAGCGACTCATTTGCATCGTACGGATTGGCCAATTTGGGTAAGTGCTGCGGGGATGCAGGAAGTAGGGATGTCTCACTGGGGATCGGTCTTTGGCTGAGTTTGGACGCTTTTATCGCATCAGGGTCTTCGAGCGAATTATCCTGTGAGCCTTTTGCGTCGGAAGAATCCGTTGTTGCAGGTGGCGGATTGAAGGCTTTTGGATTCAAGCGGAATAGGCCGAGTTGTTCGAATACAGCTAATTGGTTTGCGGAGAAGGTTCCGTAGTCGTGTACCCGGTTTATCTGTGCCGTTTGCAGGCCAAGGGTGTAATTCGCGGCGCGACTGTGACAAACCATGCATTCCGCTCTACTGGGGTAGTGCCACACTTGTTCACGCTTGCCATTTGGAGCATTTGGATCGGCAACGACGAAGGAAACATCGTCTCCATCGGCATCTACGAGATACGCGTCGGTGCCTTCGTCGTTCCAGCGGTAGGAATATCCAACCCACTCATTTTGTTGGCGGACCATCAGTCGGGTTTCGATCCATTGAGTCGTCGGCTTTGATGAGGTGCTATCGCGATGTTCGAGTCCAAAGCTTTTGATCAGGACCGTTTCGTTGGGGAAGGTCCAACCGAATTGGTTTTGGAATTCGATACGGCGATCTTGATCAACAGATGGGCTAGGATCTTTTTCACCCTTAAGGTCGGGGGCTTGGCCGCTGAGGGGATCAGCAGTTCGATCGGGAATCGCAAATGCGCGCAGTTTGATAGCCCCGTCGCTCCAGAGAGGTGAGTTCACTGAATAGGGAATAATGCCTGGAGCGAAATCATGTTTCACTACATTGTCAAAGAGCCCAGTTTGACTGAGGAGTTTTGGGAAAGCTGCTGAGTTGTCGAGCTGATCATTCGGAATCATTTCGACGATGGATTTACCCAGGTGATCCGCGATCCAGATGCGGCCGTCGGGCAATTGTTCGAAAGCCGTGATGGAATGGGGAGAGTCGGCGATTTCGCGAGCTTTCGAGGGTTGGTTTCCATCGTGAGAGATGGCCCATATTTTCCCCGTCGAGTAGTCTCCATAAATGTAATCGCCTAACAGGGATTGATTCTCGGGTTTGTTTGTTCGGTAGACAATTCCCCCTGTAAGTGAGCGGGCTTGGCTGTGGTGGTGATCCATTACCGGAGGTACAAAGGGGTCTGGACCCGGTGTGCGGTTTGCATAGAAGACCGATGCGCCTTCCATTACACTCCAGCCATAGTTCGCACCGCGTTTGAGCAAGTAGACTTGTTCCCACAGGTCTTGTCCGTTTTGTCCGATCCAATTGCGTCCTGATTGTGAATCGGTGGTAATACGCCATGGATTGCGAAGGCCGTATGCCCAGGTTTCCGGGCGAACATTTTCACGTTCGAGGAACGGATTATCAGGGGGAATCGAATACGATTTGTTGTCGGAAGGTTGATCGACGTCGATACGGAGAACTTTAGCGGTCAATTCCGAAAGGTCTTGGCCTCGAAGATTGGTATCGGAATCGGTGGTCCCGTCGCCGCTGGTGATGTAGAGCAATCCGTCGAGTCCGAAAGTGAGTGCAGCTCCGTTATGCCCATCGCTAGGCCATTCGAGGATCACTTTCTCCTCGGTAATCATTTCAGTCCCGACGGTTAATCCTTTCTCAGGGCTCAAGCCCGCTTCGTCGGGCACGTTGAGTTTGAGCCGAAGGACTCGAGAGTGCTTTACTCCGTTGACGGGTTCATTCAGGCCTACGAACAAATAGGGTTTGGCGGGGTAGTCAGGGTGAAAGCAAAGGTCGTAGTGAACTCGATCGTCGGAGGATGGTTGAATGCAATCCGGACGAAAAGAATCATTCTCCGTTGGGGTTAGTCGATAGATCGCCGATGGTCCATAGGAGTTCTTTTGTGTAATGATCCACAGCGGGTTAGTGTTGTTGGGTTTAGTGCTTTGTGATGTAGGCTCGACCCGCAACTGGATAGGATGGTCGATTGGAAATCCTAGGTCGACAGCTCGGGTCGTGAACGGGAGCGGAGGGGTTGGGGAACCAACGACTCGCGACGTGTTCATGGGGATGCGAACGAATTTCCCGTCGGAGGATTGCTGGTTCAAGTTTTCCAACTCGGAGTACTCAGGACCGAGAAATTGCAATTTGGCGAATTCCTCGTAGCGGTGAAAAGAAGGTTTGCTCAGTGGTGAGATGGTTGTCAGGGTAGGTTTGTTTAGGGATTGATCGTAATCGTATCGGCAAAGGGAGTAGCTCCAGATTTCATCTTGGACGGGGCGTCCACCTGTTCGCCAAAAGTCTTTCCAAGCGATTTTAAATTCGACTTGCCAAGCTGTATCGACATCGGTGCGAGGCTCGATGGAACCATCGAGATGAACGGCGCTTTGGAATTCGAAGTCATGAGCTGACTTGTAAATTGCGTAAGCTCGTTGATGCCGTTCGGGGATGTAGAGATCCATCTGCGTGTTAGCGGGAGTAACATGGAACTCGTAATAACCCTTTTTTCGTTCCGTGGGCTTGAGGAAAACTTCGAAGCAATCATCGAGCCAAGTCTGAGCGTCACGTTCGGTAACGTATGCTTGGAAATCCCTGTCTTCAAGCTTCGCCCAGACATACAAGTATTCGTTGTCCCACAGAAGTTTCGCTTGTGTTCTGCTGTCGGGGTTGGAAGTATCGGTAGATGGGAGCCAAGGGGTTCGGAAGTTGGTGATCAGTGGTGCTGATTCCCAGCCTTCGTCATCTGCTAGCCCATCGATGACGGGGGGAGTATGCGTCCAATGGCATGGTGTCGGGGGTTGCTTTGATGAAGCTTGACGATAGGGTGCTCGCGGAATAACTGAAATCACGAACAGGAAAAACGAAATAACTATTAAAACGTTCTTCAGAGCCGTCACTCGGTTCCAAACTGACGCGAAGGATGTTCGTTTCATAGGGCAGCGTTTTACGAGAGAAGAGTATCTTGCGGTCTTTAAGTGAGAATGTCGTGAATTACTCGCCCGTGCACATCGGTCAGCCGGAAATCGCGCCCTGAATAGCGATAGGTAAGTTTCTCGTGATCGATTCCCATCAGGTGCAGGAGGGTTGCATGCAGGTCGTGAACGTGGACTTTGTTTTCGATTGCGGCGAAGCCGAATTCATCGGTTGCACCGTAGGCCATTCCTCCTTTGACCCCGCCACCTGCGAGCCAAACGGAGAATCCGTGGTTATTGTGGTCGCGTCCTTTCGCACCTTCCGAGACGGGGGTTCGGCCGAATTCACCACCCCAGAGGATCAAGGTGTCTTCGAAGAGTCCGCGAGCTTTTAGATCGTTGATCAACGCTGCGATGGGTTGGTCGACCGCTTGAGCTTTCTTGGCATGATCTGCGATGTTCTCGTGGTCGTCCCAAGGCTGTCCGTTTCCGTAGAAGACTTGAACCATTCGGACTCCTCGTTCTACGAGTCGCCGAGCGGCGAGACAGCCTTCGGCGAATTCTCCTTTTCCATAAGCATCGCGAGTAGCTTGAGTTTCTTGGTTCAAATCAAAAACATCTTGGGCTTCGGTCTGCATGCGAAATGCCATTTCAAGAGATTGGATTCGAGCCTCGAGTGGATTGTCTTGGCCTCCGCGTTGTTCTAGATGGTGTTCGTTGATCTCTTTCAGTAGATCTAACTGTTCTCGTTGCGAGGATCGGGCGACTGCGGCATTGTTGATATCCCGAATGACATTTTGGGGATCCATCTTTGCATTGTTGATTTGTGCTCCTTGGTAGATCCCAGGCAGAAAGCGGTTCCCCCACAGGGCAGGGCCGACGACAGGTTTGCCGGGGCACAATACTACGAATCCGGGGAGATTCTCATTTTCTGTACCTAATCCGTAGAGCAACCAAGATCCCATCGATGGTCTTGTCGGCTGTGTCTCGCCGCTTGTCATCATCAATAACGATGGTTCGTGATTGGGGATATTGGTGTGCATGGATCGAATGACGCACAAGTCATCCGCGCAGGTGCTTAAGTGTGGAAAGATCTCGCTGATTTCGAGTCCTGATTGCCCATGTCGCGCGAACTGAAACGGGGATTTCATCAACCCGCCAGTTTGTCTCTCTGTTTTTAGGTTCGCTCCTGGTGGACGTTGCCCATCGTATTTGGTCAAAGCAGGTTTTGGGTCGAAAGTGTCGACCTGAGAAGGTCCACCATTCATGAATAGGTGGATGATCCGTTTCGCTCTCGGTTGAAACATTGGCGGTTTAGGAGCCAATGGATTGTTGCTACTTGTGGTTGGAACCGGTTCGGTTCCCAGGAGTTGTTGGGAATGTAGGATTCCAGCTAGTCCTAGGGTGCCCAATCCAGTTCCGAACTTTTGGAGCAATTCGCGACGGGAGGAAGTTGTCATGTTTTGAGCTTTGCGAAGGAGTTCCAAGTGCGGAGGTTGTGTATTCAATGTGATGCCTATGCCTTTATCTCTTATCTCTTGTTTCTTGTCTCGTCTGGTGGGCTTCGGATCGAATTAATCCAGATACATAAATTCATTGCTTGCGAGCAGAACTTGAGCGTATCGTTCCCAGCGATTGAGTTTGTTCTTGGATTGGACTTCTTCGGCATCTTGAATTTGCAAGTACCTCAGGGCGATATTCAGTTCCCGTTCATTTGGGGGGCGACCAAAGGCAGTCATGTAAGCATATTGGATTTGATCTTCCGGTTTCGGGCCACCCTGATTCTGGATCCGATTCGCAAAGGCTTTCGCTTGCTCGATCATGAATGGGCTGTTGAGTACAAAGAGTTGCTGTTGAGGAACGGTTGTTTCGGAGCGGGTTGATGAGGTGATATTCGCGTCTGGGAAATCGAAGAGTCGCAGCATGTTATCTAGTTCGTGACGAGAGATGAATGCGTAGATGGTTCGACGATTATTCGCAGCGTCCGCTAAATTCGTTGATGGTCCATGAAGCGTTCGATCCAAGCGTCCGGAGATCGCCAGCAATGCATCGCGCCATGCTTCGACGTCTAATCGTTGTCGATTCATTCGCCAAAGATATCGGTTGTCTGCGTCGATTTGTAAGTTGGAATCATCGCGGTCGGTGCTGAGTTGATAGGTGGCCGAGAGCATGATTTCGCGGTGCAAGGATTTCAGTGACCAACCTTGTTCTATGAATTTCAAAGTCAGATAATCGAGGAGTTCGGGATGCGTAGGTGCTTCACCTAGTTTTCCAAAATTATCGGGGGTTCCGACCAAGCCACGGCCGAAATGGTGTTGCCAAAGGCGATTGACAATTACACGAGCGGTAAGTGGGTTGTCTGGTGATGTGATGGCTTGAGCCAATTCCAATCGCCCACTTCCCTTGGTGAAAGGTGTCGGTGTCTGGCCACTTAGGATTTTGAGGAATCGCCGAGGTGCAAGTTCACCTTGTTTGGCCGGATTTCCGCGAACCATAACCTTGAGATCAGCCGGTGCGGCGTCTGCTATCACGTGCGCGATTGGGTACATGCTCGGCGAGTCGCGACGGGTTTGCTCAAGCTCCGTTCGCAGCGATGCTAGGTTGGTGCGGGATTCCGCTGGGAGGCGGTTCTCTATCTCCTTGCTATCCATGGCGAATACACCTTTTTCGCCAAAGACTTCGGCGAGCAAGTCCCCCTTGCCAACTTCGATGTCAGTTGGTTTTTCTGTATAGACTCTGAATTGAACCGCTGCATTTGCACCGCAATCACCACCTTGATCGCTTCCGCTGTTATCGAGTCCTCCAAATGCGGTAAATCGGGTAGTACCTTCTGGAAGGTCGTATGTGATCACCGAGGTAGAGTGAGTTCCGAGTCCATTGCTGTAGAGTTGGCCCGCAACTCTCAATGGTTGCCCGCTTACGTTCGCGTTGATGTTGACCTTACCGAATGACGTAGAAGCTTCGCGCCATTTTAGTTCGGTCAGTGCAAGTTCACCGGAGTTGGTAATCAGTTTCGGTTCGAGCCAATCTGCATGATCGCAGCTTGCACCGTTCCCGCCGTCATTGACGACCAAAAAGAGTTCTTTTGCACCTGTGACATCCACGTCGATAGCGACCTTTGGATTGGACTTCGTGACCTTGGGACTTGCGTACCGAGCATTTCCTGTTTCGGTGTGCTTGGCGAGTTCGGTTTGCTCCTCAGGGGTAAGGTTTCCGTCGCGTTGTCGCAAAAGCAATTCAAGATGGTGTTGGAAGTCCGCCGCAATGCTTCGAGGCAGATCATCCGACGAAGTCGATTCAAGGGCGGTAAACCAAGCCTTAAGACTTAGGGGAGGTGCGTTCGATTTAGACTTCAGGAAGTCTACCCATCTTTTCAATACGGCTTCATCGAGTGAATGCTCTTTAGCGAACTCGGCGATTTGAAGGGAGGGAGTGCTTGCCTGCGCCTGAGCTAGCTTGTTCGTTGCTAGTAGATAATCCGACACCTCAGCGATTCTGCTTTCACGCAGTTTGGGTGAATTCTCCGCGATGATCCGGCCAATGGATTCTTCAAGTTTCTTTATCGATTGTTGCGACTGGTTGTATCGATCGACTTCGGTGCTCGGGACCAAAGGTGCATTATGAAGTCTTGAACTGTGAAAGACTCCTGCGAGAGAGTAGTAGTCTTGTTGTGGAATAGGGTCGAATTTGTGGTCGTGGCAACGAGCACATGAGACGGTTAGTCCAAGGAACCCTCGAGTAAGAGTATCAATACGATCATCAAGTTCATCCGCAGCGGCCTTCGCCGCATCGGTGTTCTTATAGTACTGTGCACCGAGACCAAAGTACCCCAAGGCCGCAAGATGTTTGAGTTTCTCTGATTCATCGATGTCCATCAAATCCGCAGCGATTTGGTATTGGATAAAGCGATCGAAGGGGAGGTCTTCATTGAAAGCGTCGATAACCCAATCACGAAAGCGGTATCCGTTTGTGTTTGGCTGGACGCTGAATGTATGCGCTTGATCTTCGGAGTAACGAGCCACATCAAGCCAATAGCGTCCCCAGCGTTCGCCGTAAGCTTGAGACTGCAAGAGACGATCGACGACTCTTGCGAAAGCACCTGAGGATTCATCGGCTAAGAAGTTCTCAATTTCATCAGGGCTTGGGGGGAGTCCAGTCAGGTCAAATGTGGCTCGTCTTATGAGTTGCCGCTTGGTCGCTTTCCCGACAGGACGAAGGTTGCGGGCTTGCATCGCCGCGAGGGTGAAGTGGTCGATCGATGATTCCGGCCACGTTGAATTACCGCAATCAGGGATAGCTGGCATGTTGGGTGGGACGAACGACCAAAACTTTCTTGCTTCGTCGAAGTCGAACTCTTTTTTGATTGGGGGCGAGTCCGATGTGCGTGGATCGTAGGCACCTGAATCTATCCAATGAACAAAGTCAGCGATGACTTGATCAGGAAGCTTGCCGCTAGGTGGCATTTGATTCGAGTTGTCTCGGAGTACTTGGATGATCAAGCTCGATGCACTTTTGTGGGGCTCGATTGCGGGGCCGGAATCGCCACCTCGCAGAAGACCTTGTGCGGAATCGAGTGTCAGTCCGGCTTGAATGGGGGCGGCTTGGGCCGAGTGGCATTCGTAGCAATGCTCGATAAGTACAGGTCGGATTTTGTTTTCGAAGAAATCGATTTGTTCTGCGGTAGCTTGAGGGCCGGCAGGGGCACCAGGGGCTTGGGGGGTGGCGGCAGGCTGTTGTTGGGCGTAGGAAGACGGACCGGCAATCAGATTCAGGCAGATTACGGCAAGGAAGGTCAGGGGTACGCAAGTTGGCATCACGCATCGCGGTTGCAACATGAAACGGATGGAGTATCGGGTTGGTAGCATGCGGTAATATCTGAAGTGAGGGATGGCTGGATGGTGAGGTTTTGAAGGCTTCGGAATCGAAGCGGTTGGTAAGACCGAGCCGGGGTAAGTGGGGAGGGTGATTTGATGAATCGGACGCGGTGGAGAGGACCGCTTTGGAGGGACTATTATTCTAGCTCATAGACGGCGGGAAATCTACTCAACGGATAATGGTAGTTCCGGCTTCAATTTGGTTGCAGGTGCTGTAACGGATTTGAAAGGAAGCGGGATTTTGGGGGCATTGCCTGGGGTTATTCGCAAAATTGGAAAATTGTTGGCTCGATAAGGCTTCTCCAGTCGCTTGAAGGACGGTGTGTTATACTTCGTGCGCACTTGAACCTCTCTTCCTAGATGCATGTTGGCGAAGGCGCTATGGATCCGGCTTCTCTCAAGAAACTCTACCAGTGGTTTGATCGGCTAATTGAGTTACCGATTGAAGAGGAAGCCAAAGAGTTGCGAAAACTTCGCGAAGAGCATGAACCGATCGTGCTTCATCTCGAGTGTCTGCTAGCGAGTGCAAGAAAGCATACGAACACTTCCACTGCCTTTGGCATTGATGATTTGATTGATGCTGCCCAGCAATCTGACCAAAGCGATTCGCTCTCCGACGGTATTGATCAACTCTCTAAGGAGTTGCGCTTCGATCCTGTCCATCAGATGAATCGGGTGGGTGATTTTCTGTTAATTCGATGTTTGTCGGTATCGAAGCTGGGGATCACTTACTACGCTCACGACTCGGTTCTCGATCGAGAGGTGGCGCTTCTACTAGCGATGCCGAAATGGAGAGCCACTCCCCTGCTTCGCAGTCGGCTTGTGGAATCCGCACGGATTGTAGCCAAGCTGTTTCATCCGAACGTCGCGTCGATTCTTGGGACGATGGATGTTGATCAGCAATTCATTATTCTCAGGCAGTGGATACCAGGGATCAGTTTGCAAGAAGCCTTGATGCAGAATGGCCCCATGACACCAAAGGAGTCCGTGGAGCTTGCGATTGGAATATGCGAAGGGTTACTGGCGTTGCATCAAGCCGAGGTGTTGCATGGTGATTTGAAGCCAGCAAACATTATCTTGCGCGAACCGTCTCGCACGCCGGTCATTACCGATTTTGGGACAAGTTTATGGCTTGGAGCTTCGCACAATCCTTCGTGGAAAGGGGGGACTCCTGGATATATCGCACCGGAGATACTTCGTGGGGAAGAGTCCACCAAAGGGGCAGACTTGTTCAGTTTAGGAGTCGTGCTTTATCAGTTGATTCATCCTGAAGCATTGTCTTACGAGTCTATTCCCTCGCAATCTGGCCCTTCGCATTCAGGCCTTTCGCAATCTAGATCGTCTCATTCTGGCCGCTGGAAAAGGACAACTGGTGACGTCGATCCGATGCGAGTGCGGTATGAGCAGCTTGTCGATTCCCTTGTAGCGGAAGATGTATCAAGTCGTCCGGCGGGGATCGAAGTTGTATTGAAGGAGTTGCGAGAGATAAGTTCGTTGTATTCGAAGCCGAGTGGGGCGGTCGGAGTTACTGAGTTCGAGTCCGTACCGACACAGGAATCCCGTTTGAATCGTTCGACCCGAAGAGCTTGGATTGGAAGAACGATGCAGTATGGGTTGATGGGAGCAAGTTCCACAGCGCTTGGTTATTTGGCAACGAAGGTTTGGAATTCCGAGTCGACGGTCGTCTCACCTTATGTTCCGGGGATTGAGACGAAGCACAAGTTGTTTTTTCCTTGGGATGATAATGGATCGATGGTTGATCAAGCGAAACGATACGAGTTTGCTTCCTCGGAGTTGTTCGACATCAATTACTTGGGGGTTGCGCCGACGAGTTCAAAGCGTTGGCTGCATCTTGATACGACTCCTCTGACTCTGCCTTCTTTTGAAGTCAAAGCGAACCTTGTAATGATCGTTGTTCGGTTTGATTTACCACCTCGTCAAGGGATGGTTCGATTGGCATACAGCTATGAAGGGGAGACGCGGTGGACGCAAATACTTCAGGCGACGAATGCCTTTGGTGGGCTTTACTACAAGGCATACCATCTTTCGATTCCTAATGCCAAATACCGTCCATCCGCATCGATTCGGTACCGCGTATCGCTCTACGATCAATCAGATGCAAGTAAGCGAAATGGGGTCGTACCACTTTGCGTCAACACCGACCAGAAGCAGACGCAGGGTGCGATGGTGCAACTCAGGCTATGGGATCGACTTATGTACAAGACGGATAGAAGCGATCAGGTCAATGTTTAAGTATTCTTTGAAATCAATTTGGTTACCGAGCCTTACGGTATTCCTTGGTGGATCACTTGGGATTTGGCTTGGTTCAACCTCGGAGAGATCTGAGGATCTGTATTTTGCGAACGTACCTGATAGTCCGCCGGCTATCACGCTTGGGGAAAATCTCTTTGACGAAAAGTCACGTTTTATCGAATCGTCAGAAAAGATACAGCGAGTAGGTGAGCGTGACGGAGAGACCGAAGCGGTCTCATTGAAGTTTTATTGCCCGCAGGAAGCGTTGCAGTGGGGAGAGTTGGTGGTGCGTTGGGAGTGGGATGCGGATTGGGCACCTAGCTTGGGGATACTCGAACCGAACTTGATGATCGTCCCCACGTTTGACCCAGCGGCAAGGGCTGAGATTTATGTCTCGTCGGAGGGGACACAGGGGCGTTGGATTCGGCTAACACGCTTGGAGAAGAGGCTTGACAACAGCGAGTTAAATCGGGCGATCGATGTCACACAATGGGTACAGAAAGGGAACTATCTGAGAGTCAAATATCGTGTTAAGGCTGAAAAGTTCATGACCCATCCGACGCCTGATGACCCGATCGGATTTGCTGGGGCGCAGTGTTTGCGTCAATTGAAGGTCAAGCCGACTTCGACACGACTGATGTTATGGCGATAGTGTTGAGTTCACTTGCGAGTTTGATTTAGAGGTTTCTTGGAAGAGTACCCGTTCTTTCAGGAATGCTTTTGCGAAGCTCCAACGTCGGATTGCCGTGCGTCGAGAGAGTCCGAGTTTATCGGCGGCTGCATCGATATCCAATCCTTCGAAGAATCGAAGCACGACCAGGTCACCTAGGATGGGATCGATAGATCGGAGGCGATCAACTGCATCCATGATTTCCAATACACGCGTTCCGCGCGACTGAGCTCGTTCGTCCATCATCTCTTGAACTTGAGAGTAAGCATGTTTCTGGATGTAGCGACGTTTAGCGCATTGTTTCCTCCCTCGATCAGTGAGCATCTGACGTGCGACTTTGGAAGCGACACGTTTGAGTCCGGTTGTGGAGTCACCGGTAAGCGTACCGTCCCAAGAGAGGAGTCTCAGGATCACTTCGTTAGCAAGTGCGGTTGGTTGCAACGTCACGGAATTTTCTGAGGCGAGCAATTTGGAGGATAATCTTTTGAGCCAGGGATAAAACCAATTCACGTTGGTTGACACGAGCGCCTGGGATGAGAGAAGCGGTTTCATAGGATTACCTGGATGTACAAATACATCGCAGAGTTGATTGTGAAGAGCAGGGGCGGCGTGGCGTAGAAGTGTACCGCAATTGAATCAGGGAATGCATTAGCGAATATTCAAGTTGAGCGATTTTTTGCAGTTTCCTGTCACTCCCATGGGGTGGCATTTCGCTTGTTACGCCCGAACGAACCACCGCAGTGCGAGCCGTGGTGTGGAATGGCAACGGCGAACCACTCATTGCGGGTAATTCAACGGAAAAAGCGAGGTTGGGGGGGTTTTGCGCATTTTTCCGCCGTCAACCGAGGGTTTTGTCGTTAGAAAACCCTAACAGAAGCGATTCTCTGTGGTAATCTAGAGCGGAAGAATAGAGATGAGGGATTTTCGCAGACCGACGGGTATGAGCGAAGAGACTTCACTCGTGTGAAACTGTAGTTCGCTAGAAGGAATCGAAGCATGAGAGCATCGCTGAAATCCCACATGAACCAAACCGGCCGGATTCAAAGCACTGGTACGACGATGAATAAGAGAATTTCGGTTGCCAATCTGCGAATGTTGCGCAGTTTGATCACCTCAAAGCTCTTGGTTTCTGGCTTCTCGCTTGTCCTGGTAGGGCAAGGGTTGGTTTCGCAGTCGTATTCTCAAGAGGCCCCGGCGGCGGCTTTTAGGACGAAGTCGATTGACGCGAGCGTTTGCAATGATGCCAAGACGAAAGAAAAGAACGAGCGGCTGAAACCCGAAGCCTTCGACATAGCAGCCATCGAAGCCTATTACAAAGACTGTTTGTTCGCACGGTTGTCACAGCCTAACGCAGACCAGATGAACAAGGCGCGTGCTGAGATTTTCGCCGATATTGAACTTGTTGAACGCCGTGCCAAGCAGAATCCGGAGATGCTTGTTGAGTACAACAAGATGATTTTGCGGCAGGTCAAGGAGATTCTGTCGAAGGACGCAGAGGGCAAGGTCTATCATCCAACGACCCGAGTGCTTGGAGTCGTTGTTGCAGGACGGGTGAATCGTCAGCCAGCTTCCAACGCTGGACCAGGTCTTGGTGATCCGTCGGCAACGAAGTTGCTTTTGGATTTATTGGATCCGAAAGAAAATGAAAGCGACGGGATGGTCGCTGCTGCGTTGTCTTATCTGCAACGTCATTGGACAAGTCCAGGTCTTGATGCGGCCGGGCTCGAGCGAGCTCAGGCTCAGTTTCTCAGTCACCTACAAGCTCACATGTCGAAACCCAAACCGACCAATCGGGCTAAGAAGGAAGATGAGTACATCAAGGAATTGATGATAGAGAATCTTACTGCGGTGGCAACTGGTAAAGGGGATGCGGCTAAGCAAGCTGCGCCGATGTTGATTGCCTTGACATTACCCGCGAT
>JBJONT010000098.1:0-3034 GCA_046051705.1 Planctomycetota bacterium
CGCATCGCCGGTGGGTTTAAGGTAGGTCCCTTGGTACACGCCGGGCAAGAAACCAGCGGACCAGTTTGCGGCGTGTCCTTTGGGCAATCCGCGACCTTTCGGATCGCTCATCACGACGAAGGCGGGCAAGTCGCTACTTTCGGATCCAAGTCCGTAGGTAACCCAAGAACCAACGCATGGAAAGCCCATACGGGCCATTCCGGTGTTGATTGCAAAGAGAGCAGGGGAATGGTTATTCGATTCCGTGTAGCCGGAGTGAATGAATGCCATTTTGTCGACGTGGTTCCCAAGGTTAGGGAAGATCGAGGAGACCATTTTTCCGCACTGCCCTCGAGGAGTGAACTCGAAAGGAGATTTCATCAAGTTCCCAACGGCATGCTGAAAGAAACCGGTAGTGTTTGAAAACGAAGCATCAAACTCTTTGATCGACTTCCCGTCCGCTTTGATCAACGATGGTTTGTAATCCCACGTATCGACTTGGCTTGGGCCACCGTTGACGAAGATCCAGACGACTCGTTTTGCTTTAGCTGGAAAATGAGGTTCACGAGGGGCAAGCGGACTCTTGGCCCGGTCCCCTAGTCCATCGGCGCGAGCCATCGGCAGACCGCCATGCTGTTGCAGTAAGGCTTGGAGACCAAGCCAACCGAAACCGCAACCAGCACGCTGCAACCAAGCTCGGCGAGTCTGGGCCCCTAGGATCGCACTGTATGAAACCGCGTGGTTTTGAGTTGTTCTATTCATGGGTTTTGAGATGTCGCTTTGGTCTTCTTTGAAGTGAAAATTATCGACGAATCCAATGGCAACCTTTTCGGTGGCTTAGTCTACATAGAGAAATTCATTAAAGCAGAACAGGACTTGGCATACATCTGCGAAAGCCATTTGTTCTGCGTTCGCTGTTGCTGGTTGGTTCGATCGATCGCGAAGTGCATTTTGAAAGAGCGAGTCTGCCAGAGCGCGTTCGCGATCGGATGGTTCGCGGGAAAGAACCCGAAGAAAAACCTCTCGGACACGATCCGGGTTTGCGTAAGTCTGCGAAGCGAGCGCTTCGGCGGCTTGCCTAGCGATCGGATTGTTCATCAAAGCTAGAGCTTGAGGTGCCACCGTGGTGGCTTGTCGTTGCCCGATACTGACGAGATGTTCGGGCCAATCGAAAAGCATCATCATGGGGATCAACTGACTTCGCTTGATAAAGAAGTAGATGCTTCGACGTTTCATGTTGTAGTCAAGGGATCCTGGGCCGTACATGGATTTGTCCAGCAAGCCGGAGGTGCTGAGCAAGGCGTCGCGAACCGCTTCGGCTTCGATGCGCCGGGGGCTTCGATGCCAAAGCAGTTTGTTGTCGGGATCGACTTTCGTGCGTGGATCGGCGTGAACGCGATTGCCTTGCATGTAGGTCTGACTGGTAAGTATGGTTCGATGAAGAGACTTGATGCTCCAGTTGTTTTCTACAAGTTGGCTGGCGAGCCATTCGAGAAGTTCTGGGTGGGTTGGTTTCTCGCCCGTGGTACCGAAATCGTTAGGGGTAGAGACTAGTCCTCGTCCGAAGTGATGAAGCCAGATGCGGTTTGCCATCACGCGAGCGGCAAGGGCACCTGCACCGGAGTCCACATCGGTGAGCCAGAGTGCAAGGGCTGCCCGCTGATAGCTGGATTTGGGGTTCGATCGTGATTGATCCCAATGCAAGGCTGGTTCGTTGCGGGTGCGACCGAGGAATACCTCGGGGACGCCGGGGGAGGCGACGGAAACCTTTTGCGCAACATCACCGCGTCGCAGGATATGAGTTTGCGGATAGAAGTGAGGGTAGCCGCGATCGTCGGCATGGTGAGGAAGATGCGGTTCACCCTCTGTTGTCACTAAGACGGTCGCGAGCTGAACCGGTGGGCCTTTACGCACAAGCTCGGCGATGGACTTGTCGAGTTCGTTCCATCGGTTCGAGATGGACTTGTGCCAAGTCATTAGCGGTGGCCATTGCGGGGAGTCTTTAAGCATTGCGACGAGCTGCTCATCGGATTTCCCTTCGGATTCCATTTTGATCTTCTTCGAAAGCTCGGCGATGGCAGCTAACACGTCGGACGGAGGTTCTTTACCACCGACTTCCACCGGCGGTTGCGTTTGCGAGGAGGCCGAGAAGCGAATACGACCGATGATGTGTTTCGAGTTCGGATGATGGAAGCGTAGAGTTAACCGCAACGTATCGCCGGGTTGCATTGAGGAGGCAGGGTCGTTGGATGGTTCGGGTAGGAAAACCACTGCGGCTTGGCTTTTGCCTATCTGCCCATCGACTGCCCAGCCTGAAACGAGATCCGAATCGAGGGAAGCGGCGATTGAGAGACTATCTCCATTTTGCTGGTGTGTAGCAGCGGGTTTCGATAGTTCCAATTTCCGTGGTGCCTTGCCTTCGGAGAGGATTTCTGCGGTGAGATTTCCGAGAGCGAAATTACCGTTGTCAGCGCGTCCGGGGCCACTTCGAGGCAGCGATGGATCTGCTAAGGCTTCGATCCGCAAAGCGCGGGTGGCAGGGCCAGCGATTTTGGATTCGAAGGTAAGAGTTTCTCTTGCTGGAGCGTTTCCCGACGCGAGGAACGACCCATCGGGCTGCGCAATATAGGTGCTTGCGTTCTCAGTTGTGAGGTTTCCTGAGAGGACATTCCAAGGGCCGGTAAGAGCGGTGGGGTCGTCGTTTGCTGAGCGTTTCAGGAAGTCGAGAAGTTCTAGTGGCAGGCCATTTTGTTCGAAGGTATCGCGGTCCGCTTTCGCTTGGGCGAGTGTTTCGTCGTATTGCACTCGCCGTTTTGCGTTTTCTTCGGGGCTGAGGTCAAAGGTCTTCTCAGAGCGGATCGCGGCGGTGAAGGTGGACGCGAATCGGTAGTAGTCTTGTGCGGTGATCGGATCGAACTTGTGATCGTGGCAGCGAGCACAACCGATAGACAAGCCCAAGAAGGAGACTCCGATAGTCGCAGTCATATCATCGAGTTCGTTGTACCGGGTCGACTCGAACTCAGTTTCGGTAAGTTGGGTTGGGAAAGCGCCTGCA
>JBJONT010000099.1:0-16314 GCA_046051705.1 Planctomycetota bacterium
ATCGCCTAGTGTCTAGAGGGTTCGACCTTGCCGATCACCCAGGATTTGTTAAACAAGCAGACTAAGTCGCAATTAAAAACGATTGATTTCTGGGTTCCTGGCGACTTGGCTCCCAATGACCTGATCTTCTTACGATCCGAAATGGAGCAGTGATTCGACCGATGGACATCCACACTTTAACCCGTGATTTGAACTTGGATAATGGCAGTAAAATCGTGATGTTGGTGGCCGACGGATTGGGCGGCCTACCGATGAGCCCCGGCGGGCTGACTGAATTGGAAACGGCCAAAACTCCAAACTTGGATCAACTTGCCACCCGAGGTGTTCAAGGCGCAAGCATCCCAGTCAAACCCGGTATCGCCCCCGGAAGCGGCCCAGGACACTTGGGACTCTTCGGATACGACCCTCTGAAATACCTCATCGGCCGTGGTGCGTTGGAAGCCACCGGTATCGGCTTTGAACTTCAAGAAGGTGACGTTGCTATCCGTTGCAATTTTTGCACGATTGACTCTCAAGGTCGAATTACAGACCGCCGAGCCGGCCGGATCAGCAGTGAAGAGAGCGCTCCGCTAGCGATCTCTTTGCGACAAGTCAAAATCCCCGGAGTGGAAATCTTCGTTGAGCCGGTCAAGGAACACCGGTTCGTCGTAGTTTTTCGCGGCCCTGGCTTGTCAGGTAATGTCGCTGACACCGACCCACAGAAAACAGGTGTCGCTCCCCTTGATCCCGTCGCACTCGATGCTGCAAGCACAAAGACAGCCGAAGTAGCCAAAGAGTTTCTACGACAAGCCAAGGCACTTCTCGCCGGTCATCCAAAAGCGAACTTCCACACAATGAGAGGCTTTGCGAGCAAGCCTACGTTGCCTTCCTATAAAGAAGTCTACGGACTGAAGTCTGCGGCAATCGCCGTCTACCCAATGTACAAAGGCTTAGCGCGACTCGTCGGGATGGATATCGTCGGCTCTGCACAAACCCTCGCCGAACAAATCGATGTATTGCGAGACAACTGGGAGAAATACGATTTCTTCTTTATCCACTTCAAGTACACCGATAGCACCGGAGAAGATGGCAATTTCGATGAGAAAGTTTCTCGGATCGAAGAACTCGACTCTCTCATGCCCGCCATCGAAAAACTTGGTCCAGCTGTCCTCATCGTTACCGGTGATCACAGCACTCCAAGCTACTTAAAGAGCCATTCGTGGCACCCAGTCCCTACCTTGCTAGTATCCGACTGC
This sequence comes from Planctomycetota bacterium, assembly GCA_046051705.1. Taxonomy (GTDB): domain Bacteria; phylum Planctomycetota; class Planctomycetia; order Pirellulales; family Pirellulaceae; genus JBKCUI01. Next base: position 1,236 of record JBJONT010000099.1, read on the forward strand.
TGCCGACCTGACCCCCACAAGACGTTCAACGAGACGACTTGTATCACCGGCGGCTTGGGACAATTCGAAGCCCAATACCTGATGGCCTTGGCCCTATCGAATGCAGGCAGAATGGGCAAATTCGGAGCTTAGTGTTTTCGAAGCCTACGCAATCATGCAGTTAAACTCGTCTTGGCAATAAGGCCAAGGCGAGTAACTATTCAATACACGCAACTGTCTACAAATTACTGAAGCTTGCTCAGTACTTCTTTATCCTCAGCGGAAAGGTGTACGTCGCGAAGCGCCTTGACGTTGATCTTCGATTTGATCTTGTTTGCTTCCGCCTCTCTTCCACCGCGAGCGAGTGCCACATACCAGTGCAGCGCCGATCGAGGATCGCCCCCCTTTGCAGTTGCGAGCTCAAGGGCTTTAGCAGCCTCATCGTACTTCTTCATCATGATGAGAATGGTCCCTTTCGAGTCGAGCAAGGGTGCTTCGTTAGGCATAATCTTCAACGCGCGATCGATGTACTCGAGTGCTTGAGGTGCATTCTCTGGACCTTGTTCGACGAGAATGTTCGCTAGGTTGTTCAAAGCGACGATATTCTCTGGCTCCGCATTCGCAAGGGCTTCGTATGCCTTGCGGGCAGCAGGGAAGTCACTTTTCATGATGTAGAAATCTCCGACGAGTCGAGCGAGAACGGGATCAAACGACTTGGAGTTCTCCATGACCTTGCTGAGAGTTTCTTTGTAAGCTTCAACCGAACTCTTCTCGAAGGGCAACGACAAGGAAATCAGGAGCGTGGACATGATGTCTTGCGGAGTGAACTGCAACTCGTCGAAATGCTTGACGATGCGTTTCATCGCGGCATTGCGGAGCTGCCCGACTTCATGTCGCAAAAGATACAGCAGATATTCTCGTGCACTCTCGGTCTTTCGTTCGATGAGGTTTTCCACAACTTGGTCCGCTCGAGCTTCATCGCTCGCGACTTCAAACATCGCGCCGGCGAACATGAGATCCATGTTTTCGTAAGTGCTGAAATCTTTCGGATTCTCGTATTTTCCGGTCAAGCTCTCCATCCATTCATCGACGATCCCTTCCGCCGGTTTACCATCTTTCGATGACTGGAGAAGAACTCGAAGGATATAGGTGCTACGGGATTTCGGCGCAAGAGAGATCAATCGATCGATATAAGATTCCGCATCTGTGTTGCGTTTCTGATCTAGAAGGAAGGCGATATAAGTCGCGATCTTCACTTCATCCGGTGGCGAGCTATTGGCAGCAACCTTCAAAGACGCTTCGGCGGAATCTTGGTAGATCTTCAAATCGGCCCCCTTCGCTTCGTCGCGGGTGGACATATCGAAGAGGTTGCGATTGATTAAACCAAGCGTGAACATTACATCTGAAGTAGATCGATTCTTCAAATTAGCGACGCTCTGGAGAATTGTTTTGGCTTTCTCCAAATCAGCATACGTCTTCTTATCCATCAGTAATCTTGCATATAGCAATTTGTCTTCGACCATGTTTCCAAATGGCGGAGAGGTCAGGACGCGTTCGATCGTAGTCCAATCGTCTGGGTTGTTTCGGCGTCCAAGCATCAGTGCTGCGAAGTGACGGATGTCTTTTTGCTCAGGGCGTTTTTGCACAAGATCCAGAATCAGATCGATCGCCTCGTTTCTTTTGCCCAATCGGTTGAGCACCTCGGCTTTGAGAAACCCGATGCGATCCTCGGGTCCGCCAGCCGCTTGTGCTTGATTGAAACAGGAATCAGCCATTTGCAGGTCGCTGAGGTACATGTAGATCGTACCGAGCGTCATCCAGCGATCCTGGGCGGGCTGCAACGATTCATTGGCATGAATTTTCGCGACGAGCTCCTCGATCTTTGCTCGCTGGCGGGTCAGCGCATAGTGTTGGAAATAAGCTTTGATCGGTTCTAAACCGTTAGGATCGATTTCGCTCGCTCTCGCAAGTGCATCTTCAGCAAGCTTGAGTTGTGCTTCCCGATTCTCCGGATTCATTTCTCTCGAAGAACTCTCCAAGACTCGGCTGTACCAGATCCAAGCGAGTGGGTCGAAAGGACGCGCGTCTACACCCGACTTTGCAATATCAAGGGTGTTTGCTCGATTGCGTTCTGAGAGTCGAAGGGCAACTGAAGAAATTCGATTCGACAAGTTGGAAACAACCCCAAGCTTAGCGATGAAATTCTCGGCTTCTTCAAATCGACCGTCGCGATAAAGCAACTCAATCAAACGTTCAAAAACCTTCAAGTCGTCTGAACCAAGGCTAATTGCAGCTTGGTAGGCGAGAATGGCCTTGTTGGGTTCCTTTAGCTGCTCGTTGAGAATTCCATTGAGAATGTACAACTGCGACCAATCGGGTCGAGCGGCTTCGATGTCTGCAAGGAGCCGCATCACCGTTGAGAAGTCTGGGCGGTCATCAAACCGAGACTTGACCAAAGAACGGCGGGCTTTGACGTATTTCCATTGCACGCCAGTCTCGCCTTCAAGTTGTCGTAAACGGTTTTCGGCAAGCACTATTCCAGAGTCCCAGATTTCCGTTTTCTTCAAGTTTTCAGGTGATTTCTCTTCGACTAGCTCACCGGAGAACTGGGGGAGCCTCAAAAGGTTCTCGCATAGATCGCTAACCGCCGAGAAATCATTTTCGCAGTTATCGAGAAGTTTCTGAACCGTCGGATAGAAATCCTCATCGAGTCGCGTCAAGCCGATGACGGCTTGGATCAACCGCAAGTTACTCGGGAAACCAGGGAGCTTTTCCAAGATAAGCTTCCGAGCTTCGTTTCTCTTCCCTTCATTGAGCAGATCCGTTGTGCGGGAGAGGATCGCATCGATACTGTTGGGGTTGCGCGACGCATAGTCATCTTGAAGCTTTTTCGATTCATCAAATTCACCCCAAAAAGAGAATAAGCCGATGGTATTAAACCAAAGGTATTCCGAGTCCGGATTCTCGTTGCATAGAGCAACAAGCTTCGGAACATTCTTCTCAATAACTTCGCGTTGCTGCGCTGGCTGTGTTCGACGAACATCCAACTCAGCCTGCAACAAATCAACCATCCAATAATTCGCTGGCCGAGGATTTGTATCCTTGGCTGATTCAGCAGCTAGGTCAATCAATTTTTGAATCGAATCCCACTGCCCGCTTCCAAAAGACAAATCCTTGGTCTGCTGAAGCAACTCTAATCGAGCAAGCTGGATCCAGTCTGAGAATTGTTTTCTCTCAATCAAACGGTATTGCTCTGATGCTTCTGTTGACCGATTGAGTTTTACCAACGACTCCGCCGCACCACGCCGCAAGTCAGGCTGATTCGGACTCAAAGAAAGGGCTTTTAGATACGCATTCGCAGCCTTCTCCCAATAACCGATTTTCCGGAAGTTCTCAGCCGCAAAAGCTTGGATTCGAAACTCCGTGTTCGAGTCGCTTGAAGCGGTTCCTACAACAAGGTCGTCGAGTTGATTCGAAACTGCAACAAGATTCCCCGTTCCGGAGAAGTATAGCAAATGCTGCTCCTTCATCGAACGTCCCAACTCCGCTTGCAACACTGCGGAATAAGTCGGTGACTCTCGGCGGTAGGTCTCATCCATGTCCGCAAGGGCTTCTTTAGCCTTCTCGTAATTCTTCGTCTGATTGAAGTGGCCAGCTCGGCGGATATGCAGTAGAGCCAATGGGGGTTCGCAAACTCGGATCCCATCTTCGAGCGATTGTAATGCTTTGTCTAATTCGCCTTTGGCAACGTAAAGCTCATAGAGTGACAAATACGTGAAGCCAGATCGTAAACCCGCACCTTGACGCAAATCGGTCAAAAGCTGCTCTCCCTTAGCAATCGACTCGGCAACCATCGGCTCATTTTTCGATTGACTACCCGATTGCAAGCGGGTCATGAAGTGAACTGCCCCCTGCTTCTTAATCTCCGCGTTATCTGGGAATAACTCCAGCGCTTTACGAATATTCACGTTAGCCAAGTCGGGGCTGATTCGGGAGTTAACTTGGTAATCGATAATCCAAGCTTCCGGCTCCTCGCCATTGAGCTCAAGCATCTCTAGGAGCTTGTTGCGAGTTAGAGTTTCTAAGTCAGCTTTTTCTTCTTTGGCCAATCGCGATTTGACCAACAGAGTGGGGTTAAGGATCGCTGCATTTGCGATCATCGCCGTAAGGTTGACATCCCCTTTGTTTGCTTCCAAAGTACTCAAGACGTGATCTACCGGATCCGTTGCGCAGCGAGTCTCCACCCACTTCGGCGCTCCCTTGATTCTCCCAATTGATGGATCCTGAAGTCCCGCTGATAAAGCTCTAAAGCGAATTTCAGCAAGTTTCTTGTCCCATTTGGGTGATTGCTCATTGGTCGTAATCTTTGCAATCTGCTCGACGGCTTCGCCGAGACGTGCAGCATCGTACGTCAAGAGATTGAACAGCTTCTCTCGCAACTCAGGAATGCGGTCTTCCAACCCAGGATTGAGTTCGCATTTGCTAATGGCTTGGTACAGCATCCCAACCAGATTGGCAGGAGGAATGTCGCTTGCGCCCCCTTCCGAGACCAACTGCGTGAACTCGACCTCTTGCTTCGCAGAGTTCGGACGATATTTCAAGTATCGCGAGAGAAACTTGATCGCCTCTGGATAATCACCCTTAGTTTTCGCGGCCTCAACCCGATCCAAAAGATCTTGTTCCAACCTGCCAATCTGAAGCCTATGCAGCAGAAACAAACTTGGCAACAACAGTGCAAGCACCCCGAGGGTGATCCACAAGGCTGGAAAGTGAAGGGAAGCGTTGATCTTGTTTTGGCTGGCGGTAGCTTTGACGAACCCGCCGTCTTCATTTTGCTGTAACATTCATTCGCCTCACGAGAATCGTTGTGAAACGCGTATCTACTGATAATTCTGGGACCAAAGACCGTACTGGAGTTTCGCCGATCTTCGGGCGGATTTTCCGGAAAAACCCGCTTTGTACAAGAACAAGTCGACAGGGTCTGATAGGAACAAAATCAGCCAAAATGACCGGTTGACGCTCGCAGACCAGGAAAAACAAGCCTCGTCATATAAGTGTAACGTTAAATGAGCAAATGTTGACTCGATAAATGCCGGAATTATCGATACTTTAGGCGCAATTTGACATCTCAAGCAAAACGTGCATTTCACTCACCAGAGCAACGTTTATCCTGCCTTCTTATCCCGCCTTCGGACCGATTGCTACTTCTCCAAACGCATGAACTTCTTCACAGATCCTTCGCAACACGGCGAAAGGATCATTCGAAGCCTGCGAAAATCGCTCACCGTCGATCACCAACGGGGCTCCAATGACAACCAACGGTGCTCCATATCTCGGGGTGCTGATGGCTTGCTCCAAGGTCAATCCGCCAACAGCCTGCACCGGAACTTGAACCGCCGCGACAACCTCGCGCAACTCGTCCAAAGGATTCGGAGGACGCTTCCCCATCGCTGCGATCCCCCGTCGCTCGTCGTAACCGATGTGGTGGATGACATAGCCACATCCCAAATCCTCGAGTCGCTTCGCTCCGTCAACCATCGTCTCATAACCAAGATTATCACCCATGACGCCAATGCCGAAATCTCTTCCAGCTTTGACGACACACTTGATCGTCTCTTCATGGGCCCGCGCCATGACTACCACATGCGTAGCCCCAGCCTTTGCCATCATCTCCGCTTCGAGATAACCGCCATCCATGGTCTTCAAGTCCGCCACAATCGGGACTCCCGGAAAGCGTTCGCGCAGCCCGCGAACCGCCCGAAGCCCCTCAGCCAAAATCAACGGCGTACCTGCCTCAAGCCAATCAACTCCCACCTCCATCGCGGCTTGCGCCGTCACTAACGCATCCTCGAGATTCGTCAGATCGAGCGAAATCTGAACCTTGGGCTTCATCGATGTGGGTTTGTTGGAATCAGACGACATGGATGCTTACGCCCTTTGGACTTGTGGTGGGGAGGTCTTCTCGAGGCACGAAGCAATGTGCCGAACTGCTTGCCGCAACCTCGCTTCGTTTTCAACAAGCGAAAGTCGCAAATAGCCTTCACCCGAAGGGCCGAAACCACCCCCTGGGCTTACCGCAACATTGCCTTGCTCAAGCAAATGCATTGCGAAATCGATAGAATTCATGTTTGATGCCCAGGGCTCAGGAATTTTGGCCCACACAAACATACCCGCCCTTGGCGTCGCGGCTTCCCATCCGATGCGTCGAAGCCCTTGCAATAACACATCTCGCCGACCCTGATAAATCAACGACTGCTTCTCAACAGTCGCTTCCGTATCTCGCAACGCCACAATAGCCGCAATCTGAATGGCTTGGAACATCCCGTAGTCGTAGTACCCCTTGATGGTCGACAACCCACGAATCATCTCGGCGTTGCCAGCACAAAAACCGACTCGCCAGCCGGCCATGTTGTACCCCTTACTCATCGTCGTGAATTCAACGCCGACATCTTTCGCTCCCGGTGCAGAAAGGAACGAGGGTGGCTGGTAGCCATCATAAGCAACGTCCGCATAAGCGAAGTCGCTGATGACCATCAAACCATATTTCTTGGCTAACTTGACGACATCAGTGTAGAACTCTGGCTCTACCGTCACCGTCGATGGGTTATGCGGATAATTGACGATGAGCATCTTGGGCTTGGGATAAAAATGCTCGCACGTATAAGCGATATTCGAAAGATATCGCTCCGTATTCGAAACATCGAGCGACACCACGTTGCCCGATGCCAGAATCACACCATACATGTGAACGGGGAAGAAAGGTGCGGGGATGATCGCCGTATCCCCTGCCCCAATCATCGCCAACAACATGTGCGAAAAACCTTCTTTAGACCCCAAACAGACGATGGTCTCGGTTTCCGGATCAAGCCGAACGCCGTACTTGCGCAAATACTTGCTAGTGAGCTCTCTTCGAAGATTTAAAATACCGTTACTCTTCGAATACCCATGATTTCGGACGTCCGAAGCCGCTTCAGAGAGCTTTTCGATAACCAGTGGATCAGGCGGATCACTGGGATTACCCATCCCCATATCGATCACATCCTGGCCGGCCCGCCTTTTTTGATAGAGCAAGTTGTTGATGCGCCCAAACAAATACGGTGGCAACCGATGCACTCGCGGTGCATACTCGACCCGAAAAGGTGTCTCTTGCATCTTAAAAACCTCTAAATTGGCTCAATGACGATCTGACAAAATCACGTTCTTACGACGATCTTCAACGCTCTGACTTCGCCAGCCCGCAGAAAAGCATAAACGACCCATAACAACCCGAAAAGGTCTACGGTGCCGTTTTCTACGGTGCCGCTTTACTTGTCGCACCGCCGCTTTGCTTGCCGCAACCGATGTTCGAGCTATTATCATCTCAACTCATGGACGCCCAGCCGAGGGGCATCCACCTTGAAACAAGCTGATGGGAGATCCAGCAGCCTAAGCCACCTGCTTGAGAAAACCTTCAAGCATCTTGGAACGGACAGGGTTCTGCAACTTCGCGACCGCCTTGGATTCAATTTGCCGAACCCGCTCTCTGGTCACCTTGAAAATTCGACCAACTTCTTCAAGCGTATACGAATATCCGTCGGTCAAACCGTAACGCAATCGGATGATCTCTCGCTCGCGGAAAGTCAAAGTCTTGAGCAATGAATCGATGCGATCTCTCAACACTCCGTTATTGGCATTACGCAAAGGATTATCGCTCGAAGGATCCTCGATGAATTCTCCGAACACACTATCCTCCCCTTCTCCAACCGGCCGATCCAAACTCGCTGGATTGCGTCCGATATCCATCACACGCTGAACCTCCTCGGGAGCAATTTGAGCCGCGTCGGCGATTTCGTAAATCGATGGAGTACGTTGCAACTCATGTGTCAGTTGCTTCTCGATGTTTCGCAGCTTGCTCAACACATCGATCATGTGAACCGGAATTCGGATCGTACGCGCTTGGTCTGCAATCGCTCTGGTAATCGCTTGGCGTATCCACCAAGTCGCATACGTGGAAAATTTAAACCCGCGTCGATACTCGTACTTGTCTACCGCGCGCATCAACCCTGTATTGCCCTCTTGAATCAAATCCAAAAAGCTCATACCTCGATTGCGATACTTCTTTGCGATCGAAACGACGAGCCGAAGATTGCCGCTGGACAACTGACGCTTAACCGCTTCGTATTCGCGAAAATTCTTTCGGAACTCTTCCACTCGCGCTCGCAAGGATCGCGGTGACTCTTGGGTGGTCATAATCAGATGACGCAGTTCGCGTCTGTAACGATCCAGCTCCAAAGGATGCGATCCGGATTCACGCAACTCGCGAACCTTGGCTTGCAAGTAATCCATTCGCTGCGAGTATTGCTCAAGTTGCCGCATCAAAGGAATAACACGACGCGATCGCAAACTGAGCTCTTCTACAAGCACTAGCGACTTCAGTCGACGACGCTGATACGACTGCCTTGCTTCAGCCTTGACCCCTTCTGGCGTGCTGCGTCGTACGATGGAATGAAAGTCTCGTCGATTCTCTTCGATCAAGCGATCGAGTGTTGCGATGTTCAATGGCATCCGACCACTGACTTGCTCTTTGGTCAACTGCTCAGTCAACGATACTTTGATAGTTCGGTCGAAAGGAAGGACCCCCAAAGAAACCTTGCGAAGTATCTCCACGGTGTGCCGAAGCGCAAAATCATTCCCAAGTACAGCGCGTCGAAACTTGCGACGCGTAATTTCAATCTTCTTTGCCAACGAAATTTCTTGCTCGCGGGTAAGCAAAGGAATCTCGCTCATCTGGCTCAAATAAACTCGCACCGGATCGCTTGGAACCCGAGTTCGCTCAGCAGGTGCCAGGGGAAGCTCTTTGACAGGACGTTGCGTTTCGTTTGACTCTTCCGTAACAAGCTTCAAGCCCGCTCGACGCATGCGTTCATCAATCGATCCGCTCTGCTGCGATTGATCATAACTCTCAACCCGTTTGTCATCCGAATCGATGATCTCAACACCAACACGCTCAAGAGCAACCAACAATTCATCGAGTTTCTCTGCTGAACTCGCTTCATCAGGCAAGTACTCGCTGACTTGATCGTATGTCAAAAAGCCTTGGTTTCGTCCCAATGCAACCAACGCACGCAGTTCCAACATTTGGCTTTCCATGTGCTCAACTCCTTTGGCATAGTGGAAAAAGATCTCGATCGAACATCCGTTGTTCTATCGCTGGGTCTTCTAACAGTAAAAATTTCTTAAGTCACAAAATCATCCGTTGCCGTTTGGCTCGTCATCGATGGATCGGTCTTTCTTAAAATCGGGAATCACTCAAGGCCCAGTCGGTGTTGGGCCCGTCGGTTCAATCCCATGACGCAATCTCGCTTGACGAATCAACGACTCTAACACATCGAGCTGTTTGTCTTCATCGAGTAGTCCGTTCTCTAAAGCCTGCCGCTGGGAATCACGGTGCGTTGCTTCACCTTGATCACCCCAGTGCTCGCACAAGGAATGCAAACGAGCCTCTGCATCAAGCAGAGCCTTGCTCGCCTTCACTAGCGCAACTTCTTGAATGCTCTCCAAAACACTCTTCAAGTCCGGATCCTCGGCGGCCGCTAAAACACTTGCGTAGTCCAACGCCCCACCCTCGAAATCCAAATCGATGTACAACTGAAAAACTCCTCGAGCTGTGCTCGAAGCAAGCTGCTTGACAGGAAAACGCTCAATAGCAAAAGGGACTAACTCCGAATGAAGCACCAGAATTTCCAGCAATTCCAACTCCACCGGCGAAAGCTCTCGATATCGATACTCCTGCTCTTCAACCAACTCTTCTTCGTCTTGCAACCCTCCAGGTCGCAAATGCTTCGCATCCGCTCGCAATCGCTCATAACGCTCGGCTCGCTCGCGCAACTCAATAAGTCTCGAGCGTACTTCTGTAAGCCCAACGCCAAATTGCCGAGCTAGCCTCGAGAGGATTTGCTCCTGCCGCAATTTCACCCGACTGTCGGATAACCTTACCGGCATCTTCGACATCGCCCCAAGCACGCTCTCCAAAGCAAGCGTTGCTCGATGCGTATCAAGCAATGGATCAAATCCCGTGCAAGCTGTCTGTATCTTGAACTCCAACGCGTCGACCGACTTGTCGATCAACTCCCGCATCGGCTCTCCGCCATAACGGACCAAAAAATCACAAGGATCAAGCTCCTCTGGAAGAGTCAGGATCCGCAAGTCCATCTCCTCGACAAGAAACAACTCGAGGACTTCTTGAGTCCGACGTCGACCAGCTTCGTCCCCGTCGAGGACCAAGACGACGGTATCACAGTAACGCTTGAGCAAACGAATGTGGTTTTCCGTCAAAGCCGTGCCGCAACAAGCCACAGCATTGTCGATGCCATGCTGATGGGCCATCATCACATCGGTATATCCTTCCATCACCAATGCCACTCGGCTCTTCGTGATTCGCTCCCTGGCATGATTCAACCCGTAGAGCGTCTGGTTCTTATGATAAAGCCTCGTCTCGCTGCAATTGATGTACTTCGCCACATCGCTCGGACCACCCGGCAAAATGCGACCGCCGAGCGCAATGGGACGGGACTGCGGATCGTATATAGGAAAAATCAGCCGATCACGGAAACGATCGTATCGCGTCCCTTTTTCACTGACTCCTAATACCCCAACCTTCTCCAATGCATCGACACTTATTCCCTGCGCTACTGCCTTATCTACCAACCAACTCCAAGAACTTGGCGCATAACCCAACTGAAACCGATCGACAATCTCCGAAGTCAAACCGCGTTCCAACAGATATTCTCTCGCGCGCTGAGCGACCTCATTGCGACTCGCTGACGCTTCACCTGCCCCCTGCATTCCCCCCAACAAACTACGGTACTCGCGAACAACCCACTCCATCGCTCGGTACAACTGACGCTTCTCTACCGTTCGCTCAGGAACTGATAACGAAGGTGGATACTCGCCGCTTGGAACCATCGAAGACTTAGTACTCGGAACACTCAAGTCGCTCGAAGGGGCACTTCCACTCGACCCAATACCTTTTGCCTCACTTGTTTTAGCATTGCCCGATTTACCAATACCGGTTTTCGCAATATTGGCACTCGAAGATTGCGGCGAGCTCGAATCCGATGGCTTGAAACCTGACGCCTGAGTTGTCGGGAATCGCGGCGCCTCGGGTGGTTCGATGTAAATCCCTGCACGCTCGGAAAGAAACTGCATCGCTTCCGGAAACGACATCCCTTCACGTTGCATCACAAAACTAAAGACATCCCCACCCACATCGCACACCCAGCACTTCCAACTCTGCCGCTCGGGATGTATCTGCATGCTCGGACGGCGATCGTCGTGGAACGGGCATCGCGCGACGAAACCACGGCCCTGTCGCCGCACTTCGACGTAGCTACCGATCACGTCGACGATGTTCAAGGCGGCACGCACTTGCTCCTTCGTCGCATTATCAAATCGCGATGCCATAAGATTTCTGGGTTTACTTGGACGCGGGAAAATGGTATTTCGCTACTACCGCGATGCAGCAACTGCCCCAATGTCGAGCCGTCCGTAGCTCGGGCAAAGAGTATCTTCAATTTAACATCACGGCGTCAACACCATTTTTTCCATTTTGGCTAAAGTCCACTTCGCTTAGCAGTTTTCCCTGTCTTTTGCTTGGGCTGTCCGTCCTCCAGTTGGATGGACGTGCAAGAATTCTCACGCCGGAGCACCGCGAATTTCCTCGGCGTTAAATGCTATCAAGGGATATTCTCGCTGGATGAAATCGGTGACTTCCACTCCTTTGGATCCAATCGCTCCCAACCATTCGGAGTCACCAAAGCCTCTACCACACGCTGCGGTGTTTGATCCGTAATCCACAGCTCTTCTCCTCCCACGCTCACACCCAGCGCAAGCGACTCTGGCGACTGAGATGAACGCGAAAAAGCGGACTTCGGAATGCGATGTATTCCGCCGATTTGCTCCTGTGGAATTGAGCCGACTTGCAAACTGCTTTTGTTTATCTCAACGTCACCTGGTTGACTCCAAGTGATAGCACCATTGCAACTCTGAACCACTAACATTGTTGGAACATCGTTGACCATTGCACGATCGACGGGACCAGTGTTAGGAAAGAGTGTCCCCTGCCCAGTGATCAAGTAAAAGTTTGGTTCATGGTTCACCCAAGCATCCGGCGAGCTAACAGAACAGTACTCCTTGGGCATCTGAGCAACGAGAGTGGTGTTCGCAGGACTGTCCCAAGGCTGATCAAGTTGAAATGCATCGAAGAGCTCTTGATAACCAAGCTGTGGCAGGATTAATACTCGCCAAGAATACAACGGTACTCCTGCGCTGTCACGTACAACCGGAGTTGGATAACTTCCGTGAAGATCGTAGTACGCATCAAGTGCATCGACAATCGTCTTCATACGTGCGTAATCCTCCCGAATCGCTTGAAAGCGAACCAAACGTCGAAATTCCGCGAGACCGAATGTTGCTCCGAAGAGCAATACGAGAAGCGCTGAAGCGGCTGTGGCGATGAAGATCCATCGGCGCATGGGACTAGCCAGCACAACATTACTCGGCATGGTATCACCCAGCGTTTGCGAACCGCTCGCATCGACTGATTTAGCAGAGCTAGTTGGGCTTTGTGAGCCAGGGCTGACGTGCAGCTCGGAAGCCTGCTGGGACTGAAGTCCAGCGATCAATCGTCCTGACGGGGATCGAGTGGGCATAACCACTTGCAATCCACACTCAACGCACGGACCACGCTTGCCCAAGTACTCATCGGAGACCGTCGATCGATGCGAGCAGTAAGGGCAAGTGAACTCGAACATCGCAGTAACCCCACGCAGTGGTTAGGCTCAAGCTGATTTGCGACCGATGAATTGGTAGTACGGTGTTCGAACCAGAGGCATGTAAGGCACCTTGGCACGTTTCTCTTGCAACCAAGAGGTTTCAAAGTGACGGGCTAGAAACGGCAAATGATCTGGGCTTGGAAAGACGTTGTCGTTCGAAAACCACAAAGGCCAAAACGAACGCGTTGACCAACCGTGCCGAGCATGTGAATCTTGTGGGTATTTGCGAGAGACATAGAAGTCAATCACACCAATACGACCACCGGGCTTGAGAATCCGCTTTGCGTTTTCAATTGCTGCGAACCAATCGGGAATCATCGTAAGTGAATACGAAAAAGTCACGACATCGGCGAAGCCTTGATTTGTGGGGGGAGTCCAAGTCGTCGCATCAGCCGCGACACCTTCAACATTGGTCCACCCATGTTTAGCAACTCTTTGGCCGACGACTCCTAAAAGAGACTCCGCCAAGTCCACTACATAGATTTTGTCGAATTTACGAATCGGCTCGCCGATGAATTCCAAGTTCGCTCCGGTCCCGCCACCGAAATCGACCCAAGTTCCTTCGCATTGCTCGCCGAGTTTGCGATAAACGTCTTCGCGACCTTGTAAAAGGCGTTTGCGAAAGTCGTCGTAATGGGCGGCTTGACCGGCATAAAAATTCTCCATCCGCTGCGCATGGTCTTTCCCGCGAACCGGACGAAGAACCAAGTGATAGAGAACTTTCAAGTCGTTGAGAAAGGACATTGCGGGATGAACCCTCCGGTAGCACGAAACAAAAAAACCAGGCACTTACTTTGGAAGCGCCTGGTTAAATAAGATAGCCGTTGCGATTGCATCGAGCCAATTAGAATCCCTTGAACGGGTGCGAAGCCGTATCCTTTTGGGCGACCATTTCTTCAGCGGTGGGCAAGCCCTTCATCGCGTTGGCGATGGCATCAAAGGTTGCTTGGTAGTTGTAATCATAGATCTTGCGATCGTCGGCAGCTGCTGGGTGAATGAACACGCCGCAGACGATGACCAACTTCTCAGCTTGATCCTTAGGAATCGTGCCGTTAGCAACGCTATCGGCTACAGCCTTTGCAACAGCAGCTTGGGCAGGGCCAAACATCTGAACAGCTTGCTTCATACCCTTGATCGTCACCTTGGTGATCATCACGGTCGAAGGCTTAACAGCAACGTTAGGAGCCAAGACTGCGAGCAAATTGGTGTGACCACTGCTTTGGGTTGCCAAGGCGTTGGCGAAAGCCACCCCAACTGGCCCTTCTTTGCTACCGATCATCAAGTCGATGTGTGCAATTTCATTTCCATCGCCGACCAACGCTTCGCCAACATACATAGACATGGAGTGACTTCCCTCTTCGAATTAGAGACCTCGGTGATTTTGCGCGATGCTCACGCATTTATGAACACTTGAAGGTATCAAACCGCAACATTCTTGCAACGCAATCCGAGAAGCCTTTTTTGTAGAAGAAGTTTGTTTTTGACGATTGCGGGAGCTCTGACGGCGTTTTTTATCCGAAAAACAATGGATTTTTCGATCAAACCGATTACGCTGACGAGGGTTGGCGAGCAACTTTTTTCGAATGGCACAGAGATTGCTTGCCGAATAACGACTAGTTCGAACAAGTCCGTTAGTCGAATTCCAACAGTTTAGGTTCCCATTCAAAGGTTCCCTGCGATGAAAACGCTTTTCCGCCGCCTCGCTCTTTTATTGGCTTTTGCCCCTGTTGCAACGTTTTTAGGGGAGCCAACCCTTCAAGCAAACGAGAATGCGGAACCTTCAAAAGGCGGGAAAACCGTCGCAGTAGCTGGTAAAGTGAAGAAATCAGGGCCGGCTAAAGCTGGCGAAGCCCGTACGGTGGAGATGTTTGATGCGATGGATCAAGGGTTGATCCAAGTCGATTACATTGGAAAAGACTCCACCCAAGCGAACTTGATTTTCAAGAATAAGTCTGGGGAATCGCTTGATATTGTCCTGCCAGAAACCTTTGGCGCTGTTCCTGTAGTGGCACAGGGCATTGGGATGGGCGGCGGTGGCATGGGTGGCATGGGCATGGGTGGCGGCGGAATGGGTGGCATGGGTGGCGGTGGAATGGGCGGCATGGGTGGTGGCGGAATGGGTGGTGGTGGTCAAGGGATGGGCGGCGGAATGGGTGGTATGGGTGGCGGCGGAATGGGTGGCATGGGTGGCGGTGGAATGGGCGGCATGGGTGGTGGCGGAATGGGTGGCATGGGAATGGGCGGGATGATGAGGGTCGAACCCGATCGTCCTCGCAAGTTCGCTGTTG
>JBJONT010000100.1:0-3270 GCA_046051705.1 Planctomycetota bacterium
ACCGCGATTGCAGCCCTCGGTTAAGAAATCGGTCACCCGTGCGCCCTGACGGAGAACAGGGCCTTTTTCATTTTATGTCTGCTCAATCCGAGCAAATGCAGGAAGTCACCCAACGCTGCGAGCTGTACCGGGACGAAATGCGCGAGCGCCTCGCCTCCTTCGATCGTAGGCTGCTCGCGCTGGAGATTGTGGTCCGAGGTGAGGACGGGAGGAACGGGATGAAGGCGAAGCTCACAGAACTCTGCCAGCGCTTCGACGCGTTCGAGCAGAAGGCAATCCGCTGGATCTCGATCGGCACCAGTCTACCGGGGATTGTCGTGGGGGTGGTGGCTGTGCTGCGGTTTTTAGGGAAAGTTTGATGGGCGAAGCGGTGCTCACTGGCTATCGATTGTCTGTTCGATTTGGCGCTTGGCCGCATCCAACGATTGTCCCTTGGCTGTCTTCCATTCCACCCATCCATTCGTGCTTCTACCCGAAACAGCCAACCCAGCTGCACTCGGCGAGTGAAACAGGTGATCCTTTCGGAACACGAGGCTATCTCCCTCCTCTTGCATGACGCCCGAAGCGATTAGCTTGAGGCGGAATTGCTCACTGGATGTGCCAATAATGGATTTTACGCTCTCCTTACGCCCGACTGATCCCTTCAAGACTACGAACCCCTCTTGTGTGTAAAGGCCTCGCGCATTCGTTCCAGCAGACTTGTAATAGAAGACTTCGTCTTGATCAGAGTCAGTCAGTGCTTTTCCAACTGGGGCGAAAATTGGGAAGCCAAGGGTTGCTAGAAGAATCTTGCCCGTTTCGAAAATTTCGAAGCAGTCCGCTTCTAGAGGAGCCGGGGTATGTGGTTTAGTTCCAGCGTTGTTATTCAGATCAGGGTAACGGCCGGCGGCTCGTGCTGTTTGTATACAAAGCCATTCCAAAAATAGCGAATGGGTCTGCGTCATGCTGTTGGTGCGTGAAATCAGGATCAGAGCTCGCTCCCAGAACTCTTTCTTCTGGTTGTGAGTGACTAGCCGAGCTCGCAAATCTCCAGTTTGTCCTATGTACACAGATTGGTCCTCTCCCTCTCTCTCCTCACCGAATAGGAAGTATAAAGCGACTTGATCGCTCTCGGGCATTTTGAGGAAATTTCCGAGTAGGCTTCGCGGAACTTCAATGACCTGCACAATTCTGGTCGTCATTTCGGCGACCCTGATTCCTGTCGGGTCTCCACTTGGCAGGAAGATTTGGATTGTTTTTGGGGTCGTGCTCGCGGGCATAAAACAAGATTCTAGCTGCAGAATTATGCTTTGCACTAAATGCTTCAGCAATGAGGGACTGCGCATCGAGGCTGAGCGTCTTGTTTCCTCCGATCCGACGTTTTGTCCCACTTGTAAATCTCCTTCGAGTTACACGATTAGCAGCGACCTCGCCCATGAACTTATCGATAGGTTCTTCTGCCATGGTTCTCAAAGCCTTGTCGTCGCCGGTCACATCCCAGTCTACAAGCTCACCGCCTCTCGCGCCTTAATGTCCGGAAAGTTCGACCCGACGCTGGAAGATGATTATCAAATGCTAATCGAGCACTACAACATTGGCGTACGGCATAATGCTCCCGCAGAGTGGAGGATGGGAATGACCGACCACTATCACGCATTGTCTGGATCTTACGAAGATGCGCTTCAAATTCTGGACGAGATAATTAGCGTCGCGTCACATCGCATCTTGCCGAGCAATACAAAACTTTATCGAGTTAGAACAAATGTAAGGGAGGGCGTTGCCATGCCAATTTCTTATGATGCTCCACCGAATTTCGCTACTCGAACTCCTGGAAGATATGACGATAACGATTTTCCGTTACTCTACGCTTCGTTCGACATTGAGACATGTATTCACGAGTGTCGTTGCACGGTTCTTGACGAGATTGTAATTGCGACGCTTAGGACGACCCGTGACCTTAGAATAGTAGAATTCGAGAGTTTAGATGAGCCAGCACCACCCACGCCCTTTCAGTGTATTGGTCACTTTCTCCATGGACTATCGGTCGCTACAGAGGATGAATACCCAAAATGTAGAATGCTTTCTCGGCGTCTTTTTGAACGTGGCTTCGATGGCTTTACCTACCGCAGCTTTTTTTCCAAGGTGAAGGGTAATGCGTTAACGAATATTGCTCTTTTTGGACATCCAATTCGTGAAGCGAAAGTATCTATGACGTCGGTCAATCGCATAAAGATTGACCGTATTGACTATGGGTTCAGCCTCGGGCCTGTGATGCAATCTGATGAAGGTTGATTTAGTACCGTGAATTTGCATGTGCCTGTTTTGAACTTGCGCACCGCCTCACTGTCAGTTAACCCATAATTAAAAGGAGTGCATGGACTTCAAATGACAATAGTGCGAAAAGTTACTCATGTTCTTTGGTCCGCCCTTGGCGAATTGGATGAGAGGTTCGCATGTCTCGGTGGAGCTGCTTGCTACCAAGGTTACAGAGACGAAGCAAAGCCAATCGGAATACTGATTCTTTTACAAAAACGCTTCCCGTATATCGCCCCGCCTGATGCGCTGGATCACTTTATCAATCCTCAGTTTTGGGAGGCTTGTGAGCCCGTAATAGCACAGGTTCGCGCGCGGATAGACGCCATCGAGACTTTAAATGAAGATACAATTAGGTTGGCAATTCATGATTTTACGCAGTTTGTTAATGCAAGACTGAAAAAGGATGAAATGCATCACTGGCCATCCGTGGTTGATGTGGTATCACAAAAAATAGAAGAAGCTAGTATGAATGGTATCGCAAAAAAGCTGAGAAAGTATATAAACATAAAGGCTTATTGGGGTAATGATGATGCCGAGAGCACCATTCGTATCAGTCGTCGAAGCTGGCGAATGATAAATGAGGGCAACGAGTTTACCAAGTCGACGTGGTCTTGGTACGAAGGAAAGCGGTATCCTGTCACTTGGACATTCGACAATCAAAAAGTCTCAATTGATGGAATCGATGGGATGCAGTGTTTGAACGATGATCCGATAGATACATTAATAGTTTGGGAAACCGAGGGTTAGGCTTGCCTTCTTTAAGCGCCTTATTAATTTTTTGATGTTAGTTTTAGATTACTGCAAATGCCTGTCCATGGATAACATGGATTCTATAATCCGCGTGGCGGAAAATTGCGTGTAATTATGATCTTAAACGCTGAACAGTTGACGGCAATATCGATTTAGTGGGCAGAAAGCAGGAAGCAAGTCTGCCCCAATCTGTGTGCTGTACAGGAAATATTAGAACTTAAAAAC
>JBJONT010000101.1:0-18649 GCA_046051705.1 Planctomycetota bacterium
CAGGTACCGGGGAGGATGGAGCCAGACTTGCGACGCGAAAACCGAGGCTGTTGTACTCGAGGAAAGGGGCGAGGTCGTAACGAGTCGCCGACATCATGAAGCTATCGCCGTATTCCCAACCGCCGCCGCGGATAATCCGATTACTGTTGCCCAAGGAAGTGTAACTTTCTTGCCATTCAAAAACGTTTCCACTTTGGCCCATCACGCCATAAGGACTCAAGCCCCCAGCTTGGTTCACATTCGCAGGGCTAGGCTGTACATTGTAAACTGCCGTGCCTGCACTTGTGCCGCTTGCGACAGCCGTTGGAGCCGTGTTGCTACCAGTAGCGTAATCGTAATAGGTGCTGTTAGTGGGGTTGTAATACGCTGCCTTGTACCACTCGTCCGTGGTTGGAAGAAAGTATTTCGCTAAGCTGTTGCGCATTGGGTTCGATGCATCGTACCCGGCCTCTCCAGGCGTCCACAGTTCTATGTTGTCATTGACGTCGCCGTAGAAGAATTTATAGGCAGCTTGGTTTCCAGTGCTCGTATTGAGCCAGTTGACGAACCGCGCTGCTTCGTTCCAAGTTATATTCGTTGCGGGCTTCGCTGTGCCACGCGTGTCCTTGATGATCTGAAGCGATTGCGAAGCGTTGAACTTCTCGATCATATCCTCACTGACCTCGAACTTACCGATTCCATACTCGTAAGCAACCGCACCGGCGGGATTCGGGTCACCTGTGGTATCGGCTGCATTGCCCGGATTGCCGATGGTGACAAACTCCATGTTGAACTGGTTAGCACCAGAGCCGAACGTGACAACACCGGCAGAACTCGGTGCGTAAGCCGTTGCCGCAATCATGAGTGCAAATGCAACTCGTGTAAAAAACAATCTCATCCCTTATACTCCTTGGCAAATTGCCAAAAAATAACGAATCATCGTTTCGCATCCTGCAAGGCAAAAACCGAGCAACCTTACTCGGTGTACAAGTTGGCTCGGTGTTCCTCGAAAAAATGGAATATGGAGAAAGACCTTACCTCCTTACGATTAAAACGATCGTTACACGTGTTACAAGACAAACAATTGTCACAAGTTCGTGACAATTGCATCCTGGCAAACAGGAATGGGGAGCTTGCAGCCTAAGCAACCACCTTGGGTGCATAAGCCGATGCAATTGTCACTGAATTGTCACAAGCCCAGATCGCCGAAATCTCTGGGTTTCTTAGGTTTACCTATTAGCCAAAGCAATTGTCACTGAATTGTCACGAAAGCTTTGATATAGAGAACTATCTGTTTTAGCGAACACTGGGATTTTAAAAACTTTTTTTCTCGAAGGCAAAACCCACTCAACCGCTCGGCGGTTGCAATCGGTTTGTTCGGTAACGAGTTTCGTTATATCATTGGAGGTTGTTCCTCCAGCTCAAAAGCCTCCGACACACAACCTATCGAAATGCAGACGGTACTATTGGTCGAAGATGATTTAAAGCTTGCCACGATCATGCGAGCTTTTCTGCAAGAGAACGGTTTCATCGTCGAAGTCGAGGGGCATGGCGGCCGAGCCGTCGATCGCATCCTTGCGCGCAAACCTGATGCAGTGGTACTTGATATCAATTTGCCTGGCTCCAACGGATTTACAATCTGCCAACAGGTCCGCCCCTTCTATCAGGGTGCGATTGTGATCTTGACCGCCCGCAGTGAAGAGATCGACGAGGTGCTAGGCCTGGAGGTCGGAGCCGACGATTTTTTGTCCAAACCTGTCCGCCCCATGGCGCTGGTCGCACGATTGAAACTTCACCTGCGGCGTTATGGCTTGAATGAAAACGCACCCAACGAAGTTCTCGTGGTCGGTGATCTGGTGATTCACGTTTCAAGTAGATTGCTCGAGTTGCGCGGGCAGCCGATCAAGCTTACGAATGCGGAGTTCGACATCCTGCTTGTTCTGGCAAGAAACAAGAACAGGCTTACGAGCCGCGAAGCGATTTTCAATGACGTTCATCTAAATGAAAACTACGATTTCGGTGATCGCTCCATCGATATGCATGTTTTGCGATTGAGACGCAAGATTGAGCAGGACCCGAAGAATCCCGTGCGGCTCAAATCGGTGTATGGGGATGGCTACATGCTGTCGGATTATCCATGATTCGATTTTTCATTAAGGTGTTGATCTTCTTTGTAGCTCTCTTTTTCGCGATCAAGTGGGTCACAGAGGAGATACTTTTCCAAAATGTCTATTCGGATCGCAATCGGGTGATTGCAGGTCTATCCCAAGTGCACCTCGATCAGCTGGATTTCCTAGCCCATGAACTCGTCGCTTGCGACCCACAATCGCAGGCGACCAAGCTTGCTGAATTCCGGAAGAAGAGCATTGTGCCAATCGACATTCGGGCCAATACAGAGCTTTCGGAATCGGATCGGGAACGTCTGAGTAAACCCGATGGATTTATCTATCGCTACTCCGATGGCATGATCGATTATCTTGGGGTTCGGTTGGATAATCAGCAGCACTTGCTCTACGGCCCAATGGGTGATTTGGCCAATCGATTCATCGAGGAGCAGGTCGATAGCTGGCTCAAAGTCGTTCGGGAGGCATTGGAATCCTCCGGAGATAGCCAGGGAACCCTTAGCACTTACTCCAGCCAGTTTCGAGTTCCGATTCGCATCGAGCAACGCCAGAGTTTACCTGATCGAGTCTCGGAAAAGATGAAGGTTCACCACGACAGTATCTTCTACCAGTCTAGTGATGAGAGCTTTGTCGCCCTCGAGCTTGGGGATTCCAGCCAAGTGCTCTGCATGGGACCGTTGACAAAAGTTACAGATTACGCGCAGGATGCTTTGAAAAAAGGGTTTCTCGTCTGTCTACTTGCGTCTTCGGCTATCCTGGGCTCGATGATCTTCAGAATCTCTCGCAGGTTTCGAAAAATCGAAAAGGCGGCCGAGGAAATCGCGGATGGCAATTTCAGCGCCAGGGTCAATACCCCCAATCTTGGAGAAGCCAAGAAGCTGGCTTTAGCATTCAACACAATGGCATCCAAGACCGAGAGCGTCATTCGAACACAAAAGGAGCTTTTGCAGGTCGTTTCCCATGAGCTACGGACTCCACTGGCACGGTTGAAATTCGCAGCAGCACTTTTGCCCAAAGCGAATGCAAGCCAGGAGAACGATTCACCGATGCCAGTCATGCTCCAGTCGATCGACGACATCGAGACGATTGTTCAAGAGGTATTCTTTTATATCAAGAACGAGCAGGCAGATCCGCTCAAGAAAAAGGAACTCATCACCATCGACCTAGCCCTGGAGGGAATGTTGCGAGCGTTGCGAATCGAGTATCCTCAGTTGCACATCGAGATGGTATTTGCCGATCGGGATTCGAGCAAAAAAGTGTTGGCTGATCGCCGATCCTTTCAACGCGCCTTTGGCAATCTAACCTCCAATGGGGCACGTTATGCAAAGTCGCTGCTACGACTCCGTGTCTCCGAGGTTCAAGAATCCGTCTCTGGAGGTGGGTGGCTATCGTATATTTGTATAGACGTTGAGGACGATGGACCGGGGATCCCTGATGCGATGCGTAGTCAGGTGATGAAACCGTTCGTGCGCATCGATCCTGTAGCGCAAGACCAGCAGAAAGCTTCGTCCCACTCGGGTCTAGGGTTGGGATTGACCATTGTCCAGCGGATCCTACAGCAGCACGGAGGATCGGTTGAAATCGATCGCGGAACGCTCGGCGGGTGCTTGGTGCGAACCCGATGGCCAACAACCTGATTCTGCACCAATGACCGATCACCTTCCTGATCAGGATTTCTGGTGCGCTATCGTGTCAGTCCGAACGTATTCCGAGGGCATGCAAAGTCGTTTTGTTGACACACAGTAATCGCCAGCATGGCGATTATTCACAGCGCGTGAGAACGATACTTGTAACTGGATGCCAGAACATGAATTTAGACGGATCAATCAAATGCATGCTTGAAGATCATCCACTGGGCAAATCACGCTCCGAAACAAATTCCGCTTCAGTAACCAGAGGTTTTGAAGGATAGGGAAGTAATGGATTACTCGCGACACGAGCATACTTCTTCGCGATCACACTCATTTCAATCGCAGTGCGTTCGATAAGTTGTGCGTCATCGTTTCGATCCTCAGCGATGGCGCGTGATTGCTCATCGCGAAGCACGGCCGCGCGCTGAGCATAATGCTCGGCCCAACCGGCACAATAGTCTGCCTTGTTCCAAAGTGACATACAAACAAAGCCGCAGAGTATAAAACTGCCCAACAGTAAGGCTTTGATGATGACTGAGCGACTAATTTTCATTTCGTGATTCCTTCGGTCTCGTGGCGGCTAACTTGTTTTTATACCGATCAGCCTAAACCACACTGTTCAATGATATCCGGTACTTCAGAGGATAGTCTAGCCATTAAAAGCCGTTTCACCGCATGAGGCAACCTACCAGCGTCCCAAATGGACCAATTTGTCGTTGCTCGCACAGGTTCATCAACGCGATCCATCCGAACCATCACGATGTACATTGCGACGCTTCATTCCGCCCCTTCAGGGCTTGCGATTCTATTTTCTCCCGAACCCAGGGCGTTGCCCTGGGCTATCACCTGCCACCCCGTTGGGGTTGAAGACAAAACCCGCATTGAAGTAGTTCTGGGCAATCAAATATCGGCCTGTTGGGGTTGAAGACACAGCTCTCCTTGAAGTTGCCGCAGGGATGTTTCGCCGTAAACCCCGATGTTTTGAAGTTAACGGCCCTTCTCTAGAACTCGTCGCTCATCTCGCCTATGGCTCGGTCGATTCCCAAGGTTCGATCAAGATAAGAAGCGGGAACAGCGAATCGTCCCACAGTTCCTCCCTCTCCTTCCGCAGCCGTGCTACTGGTGCTTGTTACAGGCTTGAAATCGAGTTCACTTGGGGCCGCTTGGATGCGGAACATGTAATTGTTTCCTTCCTTCGCACGCAGCACCACTCGTGGATCGCTTACAGCCAACGTTGTCGTCACTCGCGTACTCGAAGGATTAACAGCTTGTACGGTTAACTGAGTCGCAGCTTGGTTCAAGCTTACTTCGATATTCGAGTAACTCCGCCAATCCTTTACTCCATCGTACCAAAGCGATGATTGGTTGGGTTGTACCGCAACTGTAATCCCCTTGCGGAGCGATCGCGTCGTGAAATCCCGAACGTCCATGTAATTCGGATCCCGAGCTCCAACAACCAATGGCGTTGTAAGTGAATCGGAATCGAGGGTGTTGGAGAAGACTCTCGCCGATGCAGTCCCGCTGCTGACGATGAACGGCAACGGAGGAACAGTGAACTGATATGTACCCGGCCCCACATCGGTTACCTTGACGATGTTCCCTAGGGATTCTGCGGAATGCTGTAGCGGTCCATCAGCCACACCGACTCCATCCACTTGTTCGACGGTCACTTTCACACCTTGTAGGGTCGATTGGGTGGTAACACCCACATCCCGAGGTGTATAGTTGATCACATTAAGCGTCACGTTCGCGGTCGCGGTAAGTCCATTGCCATCGCTAATGGTATAGGTGAACGTAGCCGTACCAGTAAAGCTTGTGGAAGGTGCGCTATACAAAATCGATTTGCCATCGCTCGCGATCGCCACCGTTCCGCTACCAGCAGCAGGCTGGGTAATTGCTGTAATTGTAAGCGTTTCACCTGCATCAACGCTTGTATCATTCGCTAAAACATTCAGCGATTGATTGCTGGCGGTGGCGATGGTGAAGCTATCCGAGGTGGCTACCGGCGCATCATTGACCGCCGTAATGGTCATGCTCATCGTCCCATTCGCAGTACCGCCATTGCTGCTACGCACCGTGTAAGTCACCAAATCAACGCCGACATAATTCGCTTTCGGGGTATAGCGAATCTTGGTCTTGTTCTCATTGAGCGATACGGTGCCTTGTGCTGCCGACACGGCGGAGATGCTAAGCGTATCGCCGGTTACAGCAGGAGTGTCATTGGCAAGCACATCGTATTCGGTTTGCGGAGAATCTTCAGCAATGGTGAACGATTCACCGACAACCGTCGGAGGAGGCACGGCGAGTTTCACATTGACCGTGACGTTGGCTGTAGCGGTCCCACCTCGTCCGTCGCTAATGGTGTACGAGAAGGTCTCTGCACCAGAATAGTTGGCTTTGGGAGTATACAAGACCCCATTGCCACCGGTCGCAATCTTGACCGTCCCACCTTGGTTCGTTGCACCGACAGCAGAAACGATTAGCGTTTCTCCCGAATCAGGGCCTGTGGAGTCATTTCCTAGTACGTTCAAGAACACGTCGACTTGGTTCTGAACAACGTCATTGAACACGTCAGCGACGGCAATCGGATTATCGTTGATCGATTGAACGTTGACAGTAACCGTTGCAGTAGCAGTTGCGCCGTTTTGATCGCTTACAACGTAGGTGAACTTCTCCGCACCGGTGAAGTTTGCTGCTGGAGTGTAAACCAGTTGCTTCGCTCCGCTGGCGATCGATACAGTCCCCCCCTTGTCCGGGGTCGAAACGGATTGGATATTCAACACTGTCGATGAGCCACCGGTGATAGCGTCATTGGCAAGGACATCAATCGTGTTGTTGGTTGTATCTTCGTTCACGCTGAATGTGTCATCGGCAGCGGTGAAATTCGAAGAGATCGAGATCGATTTGGAATCGAACAAGACACGGTTGGCCGGTACTCCGGAACTTGCGGAGTCATTGAACAGCGCGAACACCTTGGTGTCTTCGTCCGCTTCGTCCATCATGAACTTCGCAGTTCCACCTGCCTTCGCTCGCATTCGAACGGTGATAAAGTTTTGCAGATCGCGTCCGGGGCCTGCGGTCAACGAAGAGAAGGCACCGAGTTCGTCAATCAAACCTGCGGTCGCAGTCGAACCCGACTTGCCGTTTGCGAACAAAGGATCGTAGGTAATCGGATTTGCGCCCACCAATTCCACTTTGGATGCATCGTAGAACAGGTCGACGTAAGCCGTGTACACACCATCTCCAGAGCCAGATCCAGTAAGCCGCAAGTCTTGAACTTTAAGATTCAACAAGAACTCTTGATTGACAGCAAGCGAGGTCAAAGGCTGCCCTGAGACGCTTTGCAAAAACATATCGACCGCAATCTTTGCCGTATCGGCGACTTGGATCGCTAGTGTTTGGCTAGTAACGTTGCCGGCACTGTCTTGAAGTTGCAAGATTGCAGTTTGTGGCCCGAGTTGATTGGCCGCTGGAGTCCATGTAATCACGCCGGTGTCCGGATTGATGGACATTTGTGCTGGAGCATTGTCCAACACGTATCGTAATCCCAAACCTTCCTCCGGATGATTCAAATCGTAATTCAATGGAGTCGCAACATTGGCTCGCTTTGGAAGGTCTCCGTTGGGTATGGCGGTTGGAGGGCTGACGTCGTACTTGAGCGACAACGCTGGCGATGCATTGGAAGTTGTGCCGCTGAGTGTTTGCGTAGCAACGACGCTATAAGTCCCGGTTCCCAGGTTGCCGAAAGAGGTTGTGGAAATGGTTGTCGATGTTCCTGTAGCTACAGCGGAACCAACAACTTGAGTTCCAACCTTCAATTGCACGGTAGCCCCTGTAACAGTGCCTGCGACGACGAACTGCAAGTTACTTGCGTTCGTAACATTGTCACTGTCACTCGTTCCGGTGTCGGTGGCTGCAAGCAGATCTACGGAAGTGGGTGCATTAACGACCACTGGAACGTTGAAAGTCAATACTTGGGCGTCATCGGAACTACCCGCAGCCGATTGCGTAGAAGGCCGAACACTGACTCGCACTTGGAAAGGTCCGCTGAAATTTTGCGGAGCTGTCACATTGAGCAAGCCTGTTTGGCTATCGACGTTAAACTGGTAAGCGACTGATCCTTGGCGAACGGCATCGTAACGAACCGCATCCCCCTCTTTATCTTGGCTTGAAAGCTGAACCGATACGGTTTGTCCGGCAGCAATTGGCGGAACAGTGATATCGTTGAGGAACGGTGCTCCATTGGAGTTATCTGCTGCCGCAGTAGCAGTAAACGTTCGCGAGAAAGTTTGCCCGGTGGAATTGGCGACGGTTACCGTGATGGTCGAGGATCCAGTGGTTCCGAGCGCCTTCAGTCGCACCAAACCGTTTTCAGTATCCTCGAAGATCTGCATCGACTTGATTACGACATCGTTGACCGGTCGCGATACTTCACCCGAAGGTTGTGAAGTGACCTTCGTGCGAGATATACCTTCGCGAACCGCCTCTCCTTCTACCAACTGCCCGAATACCGAGTGCTTGAAGTCGAGGTGACGCGTGGCGACTTCGGTAACGAAAAATTGGGAATCATTCGTATCGGGTCCAGCCTTCGCATAGGAGAGAACTCCGGTGCGATTGTGTTGCAGATTCAGATTGTATTGGTCGTCGAAGTCACCGAGTTGGGAACCACCAGAACCGGTACCGGTTGGGTCACCACTCTGGATCATAAATCCATCGACGACACGGTGGAAAATAACTTCGTTTTCACCGACTTGATTGTAAAAGCTCGAATCGACCAAGCGCGAGAATTGATCGACAGGTCGTGGAGCTTCGTCGGCAAAGAGTCGAAACACCATCTCACCGTAACCGTTGACCACCATCTTGACCGACTTTGGATTCGCGACCATTTCAGCAGCGATCACGCTCGGGTTACTGCTCGAGACTGTGATCGTCAATGGCCCACCGTTCGGATCGTACGCATCGATTGGAACGTGCAATGGCGAACCGGCGCGGACGGTTTGGTTCGCAACCTCGATAAACGTCGGATTGATTCCAGTCGGAATCGCTACACCGGATAGAGTTGATATCTGCTGAAGCGTCTGAACGCCAGTGGCTGTCTGTCCATTGGCGAACTTCCACGTTGGATACGTGGTGATATTCTCGGCCGTTCCGGTGGCATTTACCGTTCGGTCCGGATTTGTTACCTCGATGAAAGGCAAATAGACTTTGCCTTCTTGGAACAAATTCTTTTGATCGGTGCAGAAGGCGCACCAATCAGCTCCGTAAAACTTCGCACCGGCAGTCGTAAGCGCTTTCGCGAAGGCCACCAAGTCAACGGCGGCAGTAGCTTCTCCTTCAGCGACTAATCCGCTGTTCAACGCGAATGGTGCAGCGGAATAATCTCCCTGCGAGGCAGCGTAAGCGTCCGCCCAAGACGACTGCGAGGAGTTCGAAGTCGCTTCAAAGAAGTCGGCAGCCATGAGCTCTCGGCGCTCGAGAGGTTCGAAACGGATACGTCGAAGGAACCTCGCCTCATCCATCAGAATTTCTTGTTTCATCGCGTCGCGAACAAGATTTTTTAGGGCGGATCGAACGCGATATCCCATCTTGGAGCTTCCGATACTCGATGGGGTTGCCGAAGCGTCGGTGGCCAATCGCGTTTTGTTTGATTTCATTTTGCGTATCCTGACGTAAAATAAATTTTCCTGATTCAGCGTTTCGTCCCGGCCGTGAAAACCGGAGCAATCGGGAAAAACTATCAAGGGTTCGTGTAGTTCTCCCGTACACTTTGGATGATGTTTCGGCTGTTCAGTTCCGAAAACCGTTCAAAAGCCCGGTTTTCTTCCAGGTGAACTTGGCAGAACCTCCAATGATTTGCATAATACGCACGTTGCGTACAGTTGTACAACATTCACGGATGTGAAACGGTTGCAAGAATTCAATGCAATCGGTTTTAACAAATCAAGACGGTTTCGAACGAATAGCGGTTAGCCATGGCCAAGAGCAAGAAAAAGAAAGAAACTACCTTCCTCGTTTGTCAAGAAACGGGCGACATCAACTACGTTTTGTTGCGTCGTCCTGGCGCGGAGAAGCTGCAGCTCAAGAAGTACAGCCCGCGTCTTCGACGCGTGACTCTGCACACTGAAAAGCGTAAGTAGTCCCCTTTGAATCGTTGAGTTCTGTTCCCCCAATCAAAGCTTCTTAGATGCTAATGGGGTACTCTGAACGATTCGTGGACTCTGCTTGAGCGACATTTCCCAAAAAAACAACGAGAAACTACTACCTTCTCCGGGTGGTAGGTTTTTTCGTGTCGTTACCGGGAGCGGTATGCATTCGCACTTCTGGCTGACAGTGTGTGAAAAGTTGCAACCGCGGGCTTCGTTTGCCACTGAGCACTTCTTTTAAATGCTCGGTTTTCAAATGCTCTGTTGTTCTGTATTCAATTCGACCTCGCCTTTGTCGGCTATCTTATCGGAATCGGGTAAGGTTCCCCAAGCGAATGCGACAAGAATTGTCAGTGCGAAACTGACCAAAATGTCCGAGAGGTAGTGTGCGCCTACAACAAGCCGCTGGAGAGCAGCAAGAGATGCCATCAGTAGGAACAGGGGTTTACCTTTCGGATACACGTAGGTTAAACCGATTGCCATCGCGACTGCGGTCGCTGCGTGTCCGGATGGAAAACTGCGGACGGACTCATCAAACCAAGATTGCGTGAAAGGCTGCCCCCAAATCTCCCAGCTCGAAATTGCTTTCGCTTGAGGATCACGATCCGGGTTGAGCAAATTCCAAGGTTCCAAATCGAAGGTACTCGGCCTGTTCCTTGGGATTACATATTTGGCTAGGTTCGCAAGGATCCCGCAAAACAACACGAACATCGACGCATTCCATATCTTCTTTCGGTTCTTTTCGTCGATCCACAGAAGTGTCCCAAGAATCAAAATACACCCGAGAGTGTGGGCGAAGATCTCCATCAAGTAAATAAAACGGCGGAGATCCCCGGGTATTTTTGTCTTCCTTACGACTTGGGATATCTCCAGATCCCAGGGTACGGCAAGCATCGCAGCGAGGAGAAATACTGCCGCGAGCAACGCTCCTCGTTTAATGACTTTAAGCCGATTACTACCGAAGGGAGTTAGCACAATATCGTTATTCCCCAGTGGATCTCCATGCCATGAACCTGCACTCTATTGACCTGGACTCTATGGACCTCCACTCTATCACTTGCATCACTTGCATCGGCTAATGGACTTTCCATGAGTCGACCAATAATCGACCAATACCAACTTAGAGACAGATCCGTTTTGAGCTTTAGGACGTTAGCCGAGTTCGTGGATGTCGGCGAACCGATCCTTAAGAGCAGTGTATAGCTTGCGATATACTGGGAACCCTTGTTGGTAGGATTTCTGTGGTCCTCGTTGCGGGGCAACTTTCTCGACCACCGAGATGGTTGCCTTGCAGGCTTCTTCGATATTCGAATAAGCGCCGTCCCCGACGGCAGCCAAGAGAGCAACACCAAAGGCAGGGCCTTGTTCTGCATTGATCGTGCACACCTTCTGGCCAAAGATGTCAGCCAAAATTTGTTTCCACAAGTGGCTCTTCGCACCACCGCCGCTGAGGCGGATCTCTTTGACCGGAACTTGAAGATTTTCGAAAATATCCAAGCTTTCTCGAAGCGAATACCCCACCCCTTCCATCACTGAACGGGCCATGTGACCGCGAGCGTGTTTGTTGGTAAGTCCGATAAAGCATCCTCTTGCGAATGGGTCTGCGTGAGGAGTTCGTTCGCCTGCGAGGTAAGGCAAATAGAACAATCCCTCTGAGCCCGCAGGAACGTGTGCCGCTTCTTCGTTGAGCACGTCGTAGGGATCCACGCCCTTCTTTTTAGCCAGTTCCGTACAAAGCTGTTGGACAAACCATTGAAGCGACCCGGCTGCCGAAAGGGTCACTCCCATCATGTGCCATTTCCCATGAACCGCATGGCAAAATGTGTGAATGCGACCTGCGCGATCGTATTGAGGAGAGTCGCTGTGGCAAAACACGACTCCGGAGGTTCCCAAGCTCGCCGTAACGATCCCTTGCTTAACGATTCCGTTCCCCACAGCACCCGCTGCGCAGTCTCCGGCACCAGCGACAACCTTGCACTCAGGACTCAACCCGAGCATCTCTGCAACATCCTTGCGAAGCGTCCCGGTGACTTGCTCTGATTCGTATACAGGGGCAAGAATCGACGGGTCAACTTCCAGCTTGCTGAGCAGTTCCTTAGACCAATTGCGTTTGACCACATCGAGCAGCAGCATACCGCTTGCGTCGCTCGCATCGGTTGCAAATTCGCCGGTCAGTCGGCGGCGAATCTCGTCTTTGGGCAACAAAAGGTGCTTGAGTTTTTCGTAATTCTTCGGCTCTTTGTTGCGGAGCCAAAGAAGTTTCGGAGCGGTGAATCCCGTTAATGCAGGATTTGCAACCATGGAAATCAAAGCATCACGGCCACCGGCCCGGCGGGTGATTTCTTCACATTCCGCATCGGTTCGCTGGTCATTCCACAACAAAGCAGGCCGTATCACACGCCCGCGTGCATCGAGAAACACCGAGCCGTGCATCTGCCCCGAGAGGCCGATAGCCTTGACCTGTGTTCCCTTGATCCGGGCTTTCTTCAATACCGCCAGAATCGTTCCCTTCGTCGCTGTCCACCAATCCTCTGGGTTTTGCTCCGTCCACAATGGTTTCGGGGTCGCTAAAGCGTAACCCATCGTCGCTTCAGCGACGGGATTTCCAGAACTGTCGATCAGCAAACTTTTTGTACCCGAAGTGCCGATATCAATACCGAGGTAGTAGGACAAGGTGGCCATAATCGCTGTAGTCTCTCGAAACGGTTCCGGAGGAGAAAAAGGAAGGTTTTCAATGGTTGAAATGCGGTGCTTTCCCTTTCGATATCCCGATAAGACAAAGGGTTGTTGCCCGCATGAGTAGTATCCTATCGTATGGAATTCGTTCCTAATAGGACGCTACCGCGTTCGATGAATATTGGTAAAAATAAAAACTAAAGGATGAGCGCCGGCTCTTCGCTCAACGTAAGCATTGCAGTCGGGCAGGTAGCCTGACTTAGTAACCGCGAGTTTTGGCTAGCCGAACAAGCAAATGGACTTTCTCAAAGGCCGGATCATGTTTATCCCATCGATCGCTCGACGATCTTTTCCCGTCCCGGCCCTCAACGCCCCGGATATTGCAAGTCAATTCACGCGATTGTTTCGTACCTTTTTAGCCCCAATTGCTTGCTGCGTACTGCTTTGCTGCATTGCCGGTTGTCCAAAACCGGGAAGCACTCCGACAAACAATCAATCCGGCTCGCAGGCATCCTCGCTTGGTGAAGCGTCAGGTAAAGGGAAAACAACCCCTGCGGCTCGCAAGGGTCAAAGTGAGTTCCCACCGCTGAAAATCGGTTTGGTCGATTGCGAATCACTCGAAGCAGACTTGGTAAACCGTTGGCAGAGTGTTTCCGACCAGCCTTTGGAAATCATCAAACTCGACCGCAAGTCAATGATCGAATCACCCGCAGGGGCAATCGATGTCCTTATCTATCCGGGGAACTTGATTGGCGCAATGACACAAGCCGAATGGATAGCTCCGATTCCCAAACCTTTGCTTCAACGCATCACAAGTGCGGGCCGCTCTTCTGGGCGTTCTGAAGCTGGTTTATCCATTAACGGGAACGAATCAGACTCCCAAGCCTGGCCAGCGCGTTGGGGGGCGATATCCAAGGTCGGAAACAAAACAATGGGAATCCCTTTAGGTGCACCGAGTTGGGTCGCGGCGATGAGGGGGCTTGAAACCGAACCTCTCGAACAACTGCACCGAGCTCTGGTCAGTAGCCAAAACACATCGGAAGTGTCGAGTAAAAACTGGGATGACTTTATCAAGCTTGCCGAGGCAAAACTCGGTGAGAAACTAGCAAGCAACCGAGATGCATTGCACCAGTTGCTCAAGGATCGTGCAAATATTGATAGGCGAGCACTTGTATCCAGGTACTTGTGGATCATGTCGACCACCGAATCGCGCTACCGTGGTTTGTTCGACCTTTACAAGATGGTCTCTCGGTTAAACCTACCGGAATTCTCTCGAAACGCACGATTGCTTGCACGTCTGTCAGTCCTCGAACCAACGACCTCACTCGTCTCCCCCACGGACGCTTGGGAACGCGTTGCGACGGGGCAAGCGATGTTTGCGATTGGTTGGCCACGCACCGATGGCATCCAACGCGCCGATGAAGCGAAATCTTCCGGTGAATTAACACTATCTCCACTGATCTGGAATGGAGCCGATGGTTTAATTGCTTCCTTAGGACGCAAAACCAGACAATCCGCTAACGCCTCGGATTGGATCGCTTGGTTTACCACCGAAGAAAGCCGTATCGCGATGCAACAACACTCTTCGCTAGTAGAACTCCTTGAGCTCGATAACGACCGAAACCGCATTCGAGAAGACTATCGAGACTACCAATCCTTGCAGCGTATGGAAGCCTCGAACGTCTCCCTAGAAATGACCCCTCGGTTCTACCACGCAGACGAACTTTTAGACTTACTAGCGGATGCATTGCTCGATGTTCTTGCCGATCCGGCTTCCACAGAAGAGCGATTGATGCGATGTAAACAGGAGTGGGACAAGCAGCTCGAGAAGTTCGGCAAAGATCGGATACGGGTCAGTATTGAATCAACCGTTGGGTTGTCCGAATAAGGAAATCTCTCCAAGAGATCATAGCCAAAGGGATTATTGCCAATCATGAATCAGCCCGGAATGCTCCCATTTTGGTTACGTTGGATCGTCTCTTTAGTGGTAAGTCCATTTCGTGCGATCGGTGAACTTTTGGGCCTCGCTCGACTAGCAACCGAATACGGTTCTGCAGAAGACTCCGCCACACAACTAGCTCAGTTAAAAGCACGCCGCATTGCGTTCTTTTTAGGCTTGCCAGCTTTCCTGGTCTTTACATCCTCGATGGCGTTAAGCGTGTGGAATAGGAGTGTCAAACCCCAAATTATCAACCGATACGCAGAACGCTTCTCTGCATTGCTTAATACGGACGCCGGTAACACTGCAAATTCCAATAGTGAGCGCACGTCAACAGACCGTTTGGCTTTAAGAGTATTCCACGATGGCTTCCGAGCTTCACCTGACGTTGCGTTGAAGTATTGCAAATGGTTGGCGCAAGACAAAAAACTTGTAAAAGCTAACTCCTTGATGGCCCAACTTGCACCCAATAATGCGCCGGGATATCCACCAGCTCACGCCCAACGCGCAATTGCTTTCTCGAATCTCCTCACCGCAGGTGTCTCGTCAAATTATCTACCAACGTTGCTCTGGCACCTCCAACAATGTGGCGAGCCGGATTCGGAAAGTGTATGGCTTGCCTGGGCGAACTTTTACCGTCTCGAAGGCAAGCTCGACATGAGCGTTCGCTCTCTAGAGTCTGCCGCAGTATTCAACCCATCACATTGGTTCTCCGTAGCTGATCTTTATGTCCTCGATCAAAAACCAGAGCTTGCGCGTAAAGCGATCAGCAACGCGCTCAATGCATTTCGACTTGAACTCGCTCGCGACCCGCTCTCAACCAATGCCCGAATTCAACTTGCTCTCGCTCACGCCCGCAACGGTGAAAGCCAAGCGGCCTCAGATACGCTTAAAACAGGCTTGGAACTTTCACCTGGAAACGAAGCTTTACTCGAAGCTCGCGGACAACTTGATTTAGCGTTCATCGAACAGCGATATCTTCAATCGAAAAGCGTCGCAGAAAAACTCGAATGTTTGCGTGAGATGCGAGACAAGGTGCCCGATGCCACATCTGTCTATCAACGAAGCGTAGAAGTTTACCGGCTCTCTCAAACCTCGGAATTGACCGAATCTGTGAAGAACTTTCTCAACGAAAGCCTCACTGCCAAAGGCCCAAATCCAGCTTTGTATTTTTCAAAGAGTATCATCGCAATCATCGAAGAAAGATTTGATGACGCGAAAGCTGATCTGGAACAAGCAATTGATAAGTTCCCCGATCATGGTCTGTCCTTGAATAACTTAGCATGGCTACTCGCTACAAGAGAGCCAAAAGATATTGCCCGCGCGAAACAGCTTGCTCAACGAGCCATCGAAACGAATTCAGATATCCCTACGTATCGCGACACCCTAGGAGCGATTTTGCTCGAGTCCAACGAGATACCGCAAGCGATCGAACAACTTGAATCGGCCCTTGCCAGGTCTCCGGCATCCGAACGGTACAAGCTACATGAGAAGCTGTCAAAAGCCTATGGCATGATCGGCAACGATCAGCTTGCGAAACTGCATCAAGAAAAGAGCAAGCTTCGCTAGCGACCGATTTGGTTGACAGAATCCAATTGGTGATATCTAAGCGTTTGTTCGTCCTACGATCACCACGCACATATCGTCTTCCTGTTCGCATCCAACGATATGCTCTTGTACGGACTTGACCAGCGTCTCACCCGCTTCCTGCACGCGCCCTTGGGCCGTCTGGATGATTTCTCGAACGCGGTTTATGGAATATTGCTCGTGTCGAGCATTGGGTGCTTCGAAGATCCCGTCGGTGTACATGGTTAAACATTCACCCGGTTGCAACGTTACTTCTGCAGACTCGAACTCGATATCGGACATAATGCCCAACGGTGGACCGGAGATGTCTTCGCCCGGTTCACTGATCGTGCCATCCGCGTGGAAATGAATCGGTGGCATATGCCCGGCGATGACTATCGTGGCTTTATGAGTTTGCTTATCTAGGATAATGACGGACATGGTGATGAATCGGTCTGCGTCCAACGCGGTGATTCGATCATTGAGCAAAGCCATCGCTTTTCTTGGATCTGGGATCGATGCGAAGGCGAACCGAGTTTCGGCTGAAAGTTTGGCCATGAACATCGCGGCAGCAACACCGTGGCCTACCACGTCGGCTAACGCAATAGCGATCCGATTCGAATCGAGTTCGAGGTAATCAAAGTAATCGCCGCCGATCTGCTGCGCTGGATTGTAATACTGGAAATACGAATATCCGCTACAAGTTGGTGATGTTTTCGGCAAGAAAGCCATTTGTACTTGCTTGGCTAATTCTAAATCCTGCTCGACGAGTTTCTGTGCCACCATCCGCTCATGAAGTTGAGCGTTCTCAATCGCAATTCCAGCTTGATTCGCAACCCCAACGAGGATTTCAAGATCTTTGTTCTCGAATCCACCTTTGGTCTGAATGGAGTCGATATGAATAGCACCAAGCGCCTCCCCTTCGGAATTCAACAAAGGTGCTACGATCATCGAGCGAATTTTGAAATCCGCAATGCTCTCACTCATGCTGAAGTCGTTTTCAGCATCAAGCGATATGATCGCATGCTTGTTCTTGATCACTTCCTTGAGGACCGTTCTCGAGAGTCGAATCTTGTCTTCCTGGTCGGCACGACGTGCTTTGACCCAGCGCGGTATTAAATTCCCAGCGTCATCTTTAAGAATGATGAACCCACGGTCCGCCTGCAAGAAGATGGTGAACAGCGAATCGAGCACCTTCGGTAACACTTCTTCGAGTCCGACCGTTTTTCCAAGACTCTTCATGATCTCAAGAAGCGCAGAAAGCTTGGCTTCCGGCGAAGCCGACAGTTGAACCCCAAACTGGCTCCCGCGAACATCGAGTTTTGCCGTTACCGAACGATTACCCGCGTCTTCTTCATCTTCATCCTCTGCGATCAGCACCCCTAAGTTGGACCCTTTGGATGAGACCAATGATCCTCGATACGAGCTCTCGATCGATTCATCACCGAAAACCATCTCAATGTCGCAAATCCGAATCGAATCACCATCGTTGAGCGCAGTCGGGCCCCCGATGAGCTTTCCGTTGACGAAAGTCCCGTTGCGGCTTTCAAGATCCTTTACTCGATACCCAGAATCCTCCAGATACAATTCGGCATGCTGACGTGATACGATCGCGCTCTCGAGCACAATGTCGCATTCAGGATGGCGTCCAATGATGTATTTTGAGCTATCAAGTTGGATGCGGCGACCCATCGCCGGTCCACTAGTCATTTCAATGTATGGCATTTCGATTTTGAGCCAGCAAGCTAAAGTTGAATATCGGCCAACCACCGATGCATGTTGGTCTTCTGTGAGTAAGATACCTTTTCGGAGCGTTTTTCGGGAGGGAATCTTTAACGATGAGCCTCAGAGAACCTTCAATTTCCACAATCTTTATTGCGATTTAGTGGTGATTTCCGGGATGGTGCCGGTGCTTTGAGGGGAACAATCGGTGCTTTTGGGTGAACAGCCAGTGTTTTAAGGGGCGTAACCGGTGTTTTTACGGGACTTAAAGGGACAATTTGTCGCGAATCGCAGAACCGTCTCGGTTCGCATTGAGCCCAATAGCACTCGAGGCGATACTTACTACTACGAAACGCAGAGGCGACTCGCAATGAAGCAGTGGTTCAATTCGGCCAAAATCTGGCCGTCGGACCTCCAACCACACGCCTCGCCATAGGATCCATCAGCATGCAACCCGCAGGACATCAATCACCCAGCAATCTCGCTCGACGCGAACGACGCGCCGCCTGGATTTGGGGCGCGTTTATCCTCGGACTCATGGCGATTAACCTGGGGGTCGCTGGCATGGCCGTATATATGGCGGTCGGAGATCCATCTTTCAAACCACTTCCAAACTACAGCCAAGAAGCAATCGACTGGCAAGTTCGCAAAGATCAACAAGCCGCATCGGATAGGCTCGGATGGGCCACAAGCATCGAGCGCTCAACCACGCCTCCCGGAATCTTAGTTCGCATTCGTGATCGCACTGGACAAGCAGTATCCGGCGGCAGAGGAACCATGTCCGCCTATCATTTTACCCGAGTCGGAGAGCACCGCCGTGTGGATCTTGTGGAACGACAAGAGACTCCAGGTGAATATTTTGCCCCAATC
>JBJONT010000102.1:0-14956 GCA_046051705.1 Planctomycetota bacterium
TCTCTTTGCGCACACAACAACCCTCAAACGAACTCTCGGACATCCAACAAGAAAATCTACACGCCTTCGGCATCACCCCACCAAACGCGGAACCCCTGCGAGATGGGGGAAAAATAATTACCAACGAACTAGCTATCGAATGCATTCAAAAAACTCTTGCTACCGATGCTGAAATTTCGAAATACGATTCGGCCATTCGGGAAATATTCGACCCAATGGAAGAACTCGGACTCCTGCAGTCCCTCCGTCACGATAGCCATAAAGGAAATCAACGCTTCATCAAAGTTATCTCCGTCGGTGATGAAGGAAATCGACGGGAAGTCGATGTTGCTCGCGTCCGTATCGCCGAAGTCCTCGTAACACTCAAGTCCTCCCTCGAACGCGAATTCACGAACCAATTCGGAGAAGGAACATCGCGACTCCTGGCCCTTATGGCCCACCGATACATCTCGAACAAAATCCAAGAGACTCTCTCGTTTCGAGAAGACCTCAGCAACGTCGCTCGGCTCAACGCGGTAAAAGAAGTCAAGCCAGCGATGATCTCCTATGAAACCACATACGGCACCGTGGTAAGCATGGGGAAACTTCTCGGGGCAAAGGAAATTCGACTCCTCCGAGCCGAACACGATGCTTACCTTCGGCAAATGGGTTGGGGACTGCGATTCCAACGTCTCCTCGCTTTCCTCGGACTGCTTACCGCCCTGTGTTTCCTGTGCGGGTTCTTTATCTACCAATCCAAAGACAGTTCGCCAATCTCGCAAACCGAAAGCTTCCTTAGGCTTATCGGACTATGCTCAGCTACGGTCCTCGCTGCCGTCTTCGCTTCCCAAGACCCTTTTCACGTTGAAATCATTCCAGTCACCCTCTGCGCAATTACCGCGACGATTATCTACGGAAAACCAACCGCCCTGATGCTCATGGCCGCGATCTCCTTGATCATCGCTTTCAGCACCGGGGTCGACCTTAGCGAGTTTATCCTTCTGTCGAGCGCTGCGGCCGGCGCAATCCTGCTGTGCGGTCGTATCCGAAACCGAACGCGATTGGTCTACGTCGGCTTCGGTGTCGCATGCATCGTCTTCGCAACCTACCTCGGACTCGGAGTCCTTACCGGACAATCTCTCGAAGTAATCTCCGATAACTACGCATCGGAACTCGGAGACCCAAAAACAGGCTTCTCAAGCCGACTTATTTACGAAGCTCTAAAGCAATTCGCATTCGTCGCCCTATGTGGGCCCTTGATGACCGGCATCCTCCCCTTCATGGAACGCTTCTTCGATATCCAAACCGACCTGACCCTTCTCGAGCTCAGCGATATGAGCCACCCATTGCTCCGACAACTAGCGCAAAGCGCGCCGGGTACTTACAACCACACCATCTCCGTCGCTTCCCTCGCTGAACCAGCCGCAGAAGCCATCGGCGCAAACGGACTCTTAGTGCGTGTCGGCGCGTGCTTTCACGATATCGGCAAAATCTTAAAACCGAACTACTTCGTCGAGAACCAAATGCCAGGCGTCAATCGCCACGATACCTTGCAACCCGAACTCAGCACCCTCGTAATCATCGCGCACGTCAAAGACGGCGCGGACTTGGCACGACAAAATCGAATCCCTCAACGGATCATCGATTTCATCGAACAACATCACGGGACAACCCTCGTGGAATACTTCTTTCGACAAGCCCAAAAAGAAAATGTCGGAAACGAAGACAACGAAGAAGTCTCCGAACGAATGTTCCGGTACCCAGGTCCGAAACCTCAATCGAAAGAAGCTGCAATTTTGATGATCGCCGACGCGGTAGAGAGCGCTAGCCGCGCTCTGAAGGAACCCACCTCTTCGCGTATCCAACACCTCGTCGATGAAATCGCCATGAAAAAACTTCTCGATGGTCAATTCGATGAATGCGATCTGACCCTCAAGGAAATCGATCTGATCAAACACTCACTCGTCAAAAACCTTAACGCTGTCTACCACGGCCGAGTGAAATATCCTGATCAACAATCCGCAGGGTAACTTCGAACACTTGCGGCCCCCCACGTTGCATATTACATTCTCACCGCCCTGAGAGTAATTCTACCCCGAAGTAACCGACGTCGCCCCCGCAGGCTCTGACGATGTCTGAACCATCATCCAAAGCCCCACCCCCGTTCCCAGCTGAACCTCTTACGATCAAGCTCGATCGGCCTCTGGAATCCCTTACATGGATCGGCCGATCATTGGTGCTTGCCGAACTCTCCCGCTTGGCCTACGGCCCACCCGAACAGATTTCCAAAGTCGTCTACCCCGCCGGCATCGACCAATGCGAATTCATTCAAGAAGCCGGCTCAGAAGCCTACGTGTTCGGAACTCGATT
Organism: Planctomycetota bacterium; assembly: GCA_046051705.1. Classification (GTDB taxonomy): domain Bacteria; phylum Planctomycetota; class Planctomycetia; order Pirellulales; family Pirellulaceae; genus JBKCUI01. The sequence goes on from JBJONT010000102.1 coordinate 2,350, forward strand.
CGATTGCCTTGTGGTAGCACGCGGAACCGAGCCAACCAAATGGGACGATATCTCCGCTGACGCGAAAGCCTGGACGATCGCTTGCGAAATCGGACGTGTGCACAGCGGCTTCCACACCCACGTCGATCTGCTCTGGCCAGATATCGAAACCCATCTGCGTGAGAACCAACGCCCCGTCTGGTTCGCTGGCCACTCGCTCGGCGGTGCCATGGCTGCCGTCTGCGCAGTACGCTGCAAACTCTCTCCCATTCCCTCGAACCCTCAAGCCATCTTTAGCTTCGGTGCACCTCGCGTCGGAAACCGAAAGTACGCTTCGTTCTTAAAAATCCGCCATTATCGATGGATCAACAACAACGATATCGTCCCGAGAACTCCTCCCCGGCTCCTGGGTTACCATCACATGGGCCGCGAAATCTACATCAACCGAAAAGGTAAAATAAGCCGTATCCACCAATGGCTTCGATTCCATGACCGGCTGCGCGGCTTCCTCACGTCCCTTCGCCATGGGAAAATAGACTACTTTTGCGATCATTCGATGAAAGAATACATGCGAATCATTCGCGAGCTCTACGCTTCCGAACAACGCGGCGAGAGAATTCGAACCCCTCGCTCTTTGCGGTAAACCCTGCGGATTAAGTCGACTTACCGGTCGCCACTCGACCCATTCTCCACCTGACAATTACCCGTTGCTGTTTTTTCAAGAAAGAGCCACCGGGCCAAGTGCCGAAAGGATAGGTGATTAAACTTAAAGATATCGGTTTCAATCCTTCGATTCTGGCCGGAAGATCCCAATGACACTTCACATGGATCCCCTCGCATCTTTGCAGCAACGCAAATCGCGTCGCCATTTCGCTTTGCATCTGATCGCGATCGCGGTCGCAACTCACGCTGCGTTATCGCAGGATCTCGTTGCCCAAGATAGCCCCACACCGGAAACCAAAGGTGTACGGTACTTCGCACCCCGTACACTCGACTTTCAATTTGGAATGAAGTTCAAATCGAACGACAACTTCTGCTCAAATCTCTTCGCCACCATCGCCTTTCCAACCGATTGGCCCGAACAAAAAGTAAAACTCAAACTCTCTAATATCCCGCCTAACTCCCAGTGGCAATTTCGCGATCTGCCCCCTAATGCACCAACCACCGCCCGGCAGATGATGATGAGTCTTCCCGGACTTCAACCTAACAATCAACTCGACATGGTGTTTGATGTCGAAGTAGAGAAATCCTTCATCGACCCTCCTTCCGACACCTCGGTCTTTGTTATCCCCAAGAAAATACCCAAGGAGCTTAATTGGTTCATGGGCAACAGCCCAATGATCGATGCAAACGCCTCAGACATTAAACGCATCGCTAAATCGATCAAAGACTCAAAACCCGAGTCCGCTTGGCAACACGTCGAAGCCCTCTACGATTGGGTGCGCGAGAATATCGAATACCGCAACGGTCCTATCCGAAACACCCGCGAAGCAATGAAAGATAAACAAGGGGATTGCGAAGAGATGACCGGGATCTTTATCGCCCTCTGCCGAGCTAGCGGTATCCCCGCTCGCTGCGTTTGGATCCCCGACCACTGCTACCCAGAATTCTACTTAGAAGACGACGAAGGGGATGGGCATTGGTTTCCATGCCAAGTCGCCGGAGACCGCCAGTTCGGCCAAATGCACGACTATCGCCCCATTCTGCAAAAAGGGGATCGCTTCAAAGTTCCCGAATATACCTCGCCGCAACACTACCTCTCTGAGTTCTTCCGCTGCACTCAGAAATCGGTCGGACCACGAGATCCCGAAGTCGAACCCATCCTCGATCTAGGTCCCCTTCGCGCCGAAATCGATGCTCTCCAAGCTCAAGCACCCGGCAATCAGCCTCGCGGTAATAATCAACCCGACAACGAAAGTCCTTGATTTCCAAAACCCCCTTCTGCTTAAAATTCGGTGTGATTAAGGCGCAAACCTAACCTAGAAATTCACCGACCGCCCGAATACCTTTTCTTGCATCAGGACAACGCGTGGCCCATCCTACTTGCGATCGATGTCAAACCGAAGTCGACCTCGGACGAGAAATTCATTTTCATATTACCATCGAAATAGAAGCAGGCGGGTTCGTTGAATCCGACTCTTTCGATGAACCAACCGATCGATTCGATCGGTTGGAAGAAGCCCTCGCGAACGCCGACTCAACATGCGATGCAGATTTCGAAGAAGCGTGGTTCCAAAGCAAACAGTACATGCTTTGCCAACCTTGCTACCAAAAATATGTACGCAATCCTCTCGCAAAAACCAACTCCTGAAATGTCGAATCTGCCGCGATGAGCAACCTCCGAAACCTCTTGTTGCCCCTCGCCGCATCACCCCTCTCGTCGCTAGCCGCGCCGCTGCTAGCCGCGTCGCTGCTTCCTGGGCCGTTGCTAGTTACTGTGCTTCTGATTGCATCGTTGCAAACAACGCTTCAAACAACATCTTCGTTTTTTGCAACCCAAGCTTGCACATGCCAACCACCATCGCCATCAGCACCAAACTCAACTCAACCCGCACAAGCATCACCATCGCAGACTTCCAGCCATCCAACAACCCGCCAGCCTCGCGCGCGATTCGACGCGATCCACTCTCACACTTGGATTGACACTCTACCTACCCCTGGCTTAAACGACTATCACTTGTTATCGAGTCCATCCCGCGCCGCCTCCACGCTCCGATCACTCGGATGGCAGATCGATCTGCAATTGGCCCCCTGGAGTCGCGAGTCGCTCACGGACGTGGACTTGATCGTCTTGAATCTGGTCTCCGCAGATCTCCCCCCGTTCCTCGTCTCCGAGATCGAAGCCATCGAAGCGTTCCTCAGGGACGGTGGTGGAATGATCGTCATTACCGACCATACGAATTGCTATTTCCACCATCATGTACTCGGCGCACTGTTCGCCAAGCTCGACATCAACCTTGCGAACGAAACAGCTTGCGAACGCGTTCCGATGAAACTCGCAAGCGGAAACGGATGGATTCGCATCGAGTCATTCAGCGATCACCCAATCGTCCAAGGAATCCGCACCCTCGGAATTCAAACCGGAGGAATCACCGACTCGCGTTTCGGGATCGCATGGACAAGCCCACAAGGATGGGGAGACCTCGGCAGGGTTCCAAAGTATGGAGAAGGTCAAGATGTCGGTTTCTTCGGCGACTTTCAACAGCAACCTCATGAGCGTGTGGGCCCTCTTCCAGTTCTTTCCGCCAAGTCGATCGACAAAGGTCGCATCGTGTTAATCGCAGACCAAAATGCCGTTGGAAACATGTTCATTGGATACGCAGATAATCGATTGATGTGGATCCAAGCGGCGTATTGGGCAAGCTCACAGAAGCGACCGCAGGCAGATGAAATTCAATCAGGATTTGCACCCGATCCCGATCGCACGTTGATATGGTGCTTCGAACCGATTTCCCAACACAAATCCTATTGGGGATCCACCGATGCGGATCGCAATTATCACGCATTCGGGTTGCTCTCAAAGCATGCCGACCCAAGAGCCACCGATCAAGCAATCCCGGATGCAGCTTGGATGATCGTTCCTGACCCCAGCATATTTGATGATCCTGCGTACTTAAAAACCATAGAAGGTTTTCTTGCTGATCCGAAACATCAGATGCTCGTCCTGCAACCGAACCCTCTCGCAACTCCCAACACCCCTCCAAACTCTTTGGAATGGTTGCAATACTTCGAGATCGACCAAAACGACCAAGTCGTCGAAGTAAAAGAGATTCGTAGTTGGAAAACCAAATCGGGATCGAAGATCCATGTATTACCCAAGAGCGATTGGGAGAACCGGGCGATTGCAACACCCTATAAGATACGAAGCGACGAGGAAGAGACTCGCGATTTGCAACGGATGGAATTCTTATGGAGACAGGGAATGTCTCGAATCGGATCACTCGATGCCCAATTCAACATCCCCAAAGACTAACTCCCCCTCAGTACCTCCCTATCTATCCCCCTGCCTCCCTCTCTTTCTACCTCCTTCTCCTTCTACCACCCTCTCTTTCCATCTCCCACTCTTTCCACCTCCCTCTCTCTGTGCCTCCGTGCCTCTGTGTTTCAAAACACCCCCTTACAATCTCCCCGCTCCCTGAAACTCATCAAAGAGCTAACATCCGATGGAATCCCATGTTACGATTCAAAGGTTGTACTACTCCACGCAACAACCTACCAATGGATGTGGCGATACTGAAGCGAAAAAGCAAATGCTCCCAAGACAATCGTCTCCCCCAAGTTCAGCGGCCTTACTTTTGCTCGCTCTCGTGCTCGGAAGCTTTTTGTGTGTTGATTCCCATGCGCAAGACGCCCTTCTCAACGGTGCGCGATTTACGAGAGATGCAAGTGGACGCATCGTCGGATTAACCTATTTTGGTCGAAGCGGACTGAAACAAGCCGCGCCAAGTGACACCTCAAACCTCACCAGTGTCGAGATATCGTATGGAACCACACTCAAACAAGAGGATGTGGACTTTCTTTCAACACTTCAAAACGTAGAAGAACTCTCCTTTGGCGGAAACTTGGATGACGAGTACGTTGTCATTGAAGGTAGCCTATCGTCGTTAGCTAGTTTGAAACGGTTAAAAAGTGTTTTTTTATGCAAACGTGATATGCGCGATCGCGATCTTGATTTCCTAGCTAATCTTCCCAACCTTCAGTATCTGGAGTTCCTAACTGGTCCCAATCCATCGCACGAAGAGGGTTCAAGCGTCACCAATGCTTGCGCTGAATCGATTCAGCAAGCCAAATCCCTTCGCTCGCTTCGTATCGTTGGCCAAGGCCATCTCACCGATCGGTTCATCGATGCAATCACACAACACCTTAAAGAACTCGAATACATTGACTTGGCTTCCGAACACCTGACCGATCGCTCCTTACAGGTGATCGCCCAGCGATGCGCAAACCTAAGATCGCTCGACTTGCGGTCCAGTCAATTTACCGACCAAGGCGCTTCGTATCTTGCAACAGCAAACCAACTTCAAGAGATTTGGCTCGAATGCCCTTTACTGACAAATAAATCGCTTGAAGCTCTCGCTGAACTCAAAAACCTTCGGAATCTTCTTGTAACAGCCCCCACGGTTACCAACGCGTCGATAGAAAAAGTCGCGAAGCTTCAGACCCTAGAAATCCTTTGCCTTAGAAACACTCCGCTATCCGATGAACAGTTTGCTATGTTTACAAATCACCAAAAACTGAAGTCGATTTTCGCCAACGGCCGAGCCCTTACCACTGAGAAAGTCTTGAACGTCATCGCCACGATGCCGAAACTCAACCATACTGAACTCTCGGAAGCGAGCGAGACTCAAAGAGCAGTCAAACGATTTCTGGCGGACCGCAAGTCTGCAGCGGACTCAAACTAAGTTACCTTCACCATAACACCATCCAACATTCACAGATGATCGTCAATAAATTGAGGGCATGGCTTCGCCCGCTCCGGATCGCCTTCGCGAAAAATTCCGATGGATTTCTCAGGGATGTATCCGGAGTTGTGCATGTAGGTGCAAATGCAGGACAAGAACGGTACATCTACGACGATTATGGTTTAAATGTTCTCTGGGTTGAACCGATTCCCCAAGTCTTCACTCAACTCAAAGCCAATATTCGGAACTTGAAGAACCAACTTGCAGTCCAGGCTCTCGTCACAGATCTGGACGACAAGGAATACGTGTTCCATATCGCAAACAATAACGGAGCGTCTTCGTCTATTTTAGATCTCAAGCACCACCGAGATATTTGGCCGAGCGTCGACTACACCACGACAGTGAAACTTAAAAGCACTACCTTGCCTAGCTTGCTTGAGAGGGAAGGTATAGACGCCAGTGGATACGATGCATTGATCATGGATACGCAAGGATCGGAGCTGCTTGTGTTGCGAGGAAGCGTCCCCGTTTTGAGGCACTTCAAGTTCATCAAAACCGAAGTTCCAGACTTTGAATCCTATGAAGGTTGCTGTCAATTATCCGACATGGACTCCTTTTTGAGCGAACATGGCTTTAAAGAATTCTCCCGCAGGAAGTTTGCTAGCCGAGCAGAAGGTGGAAGCTATTTTGACGTGAACTACAAGAGGCAGTCCTAAAGTAAGCGTTGCCCAAGGCTGATTGAGTTGCTCATCCACGTGTGGTAACCTCACGCCATAAAGCATAATCCTCACCCCTGTGAGGTCTGGGAAAGCATCTATGTTTATCCGCTGAGTCGTAAGGAAGCAGGTAGCACATTTGGATATTTCGACCGCACAAGCAGAAATGCGAAGAGCTTACTTGCGCGGTGGTCCAGGTGCCATCGTCTCAGGTGTAGTCTGGTTGGCTGCTGGATTCGCAGCATCAGCGTCTAGCGTACCTATCGGCTTTGCCGTTTTGTTTTTCGGTGGAATGCTGATCTTCCCTGCCGCAACTTTCATTCTCCAGGTAATATTGCGACGTGATCCAGTTTCCAAAAACAACCCCGGTGCTTGGACGGTAATTGAAACCATATTTCCAATGATCGGCGGATTGCTAGCCGCTTGGCTACTCATGCCATATCGCTCGGAGTGTGTTTTTCCGATGGCAGCAATTGCGGTCGGCACACACTATTTTGGATTTCGCACCGCGTACGGTGACTGGACCAATTGGGTCCTTGGAGGAATCATGTGTATCGTTGGTACCGCATCCATGTTCTCTGGCTCTCCGGATGCAAACTTGGTTCCCTACATGATCGCAGCGATCGAAATTGTGTTTGGGTGTTGGTTCAGCTGGAACAGCGTCTCGAAGGACGACTGAATGTCCTCAACTAGCAAGCAACAATAACATCCTGCTACAATTCGAGCACCGCTCGGCCGAACATGTTTCAGATTGCCGATGTGAATCATCGAATCCAAGCTACGTTTGACTTTCATGTACCAATCACTTCGTAAATCTGTTATCACAGCCTCCCACCGCGACTACGGATTCCGCGTAGCTTTGAATCTCCACCCATACGCAGCACAAGAAGGAGCATCGCTATGGGCCTTGATACCGTAGAACTCGTGTTGGAAATCGAAGAAGCGTTCGACGTTTCGATTCCAGACGATCGCGCTAGCACCATGCTAACCGTCGGACAGGTCTACGAATTCCTCCTTCAAAGGACTGCTGACCCAGCATTGACATCGAACACTTGCTTGACCGCTGCTGCATTTTACGACTTGCGGCGGCAACTGCGATCACTCGGATTGTCTCATTCGTCGATTCGTCCGAAAACGAAATTGGATCGAGTAATACCGTTGATTGGTCGCCGGAAGTATTGGCAAGCTCTTGGTTCCCAAATGGATTTGCAATTCCCAAGTCTACAACGACCATCATGGCTTGCCCTTCTCAATTGCATACTTGTCGCGATCGTAGTATCTGCATCCTTTATCGGATTCGCCCTTCCGAGTTTGATGACTGGAATCTTTGCGGCTGTCGTGCTTGGAATCATTAGTTCCGCGATATTGTGGTTTGTAACTCAGCCGTTCGCCATTTATCCCGTGTCATCTTGCTCTACAATCCGTGACCTCGTAACGAGCTTGGTCGCTATAAACCACAATACTCTCGCCACGCGTTATTCGACTCGAAATCCAACCGACGTTTGGAATACACTACAATGGATCGTCGCCGAACAACTTGGAGTCGATCGAAGCAAAGTGGTGCCTAGTGCACGATTCGTCCAAGACCTGGGCGCGAACTAGGCAGATCAACACATTCCACCATGAACGACGAAACTCGTTTGGAACTGCAAAACGAAATGGGATGGCTCACAAGAACGAGGTAACACGATTGGATATGGTTCAAGCCCAATCGCGATTTCGACATACTGTTTACTGACCATCGACTTCGGATACGTTAGATTTCGCGAGTCTTGCATTCAAGTATTGAGCGTTCCAACACAATCGACCTTAGGTCATGGGAACATGGATTGATAAGCTGAACTGGTTCGGTCTACATGGATTAAGCTGATCCATAAATAAAGCAAGTAAGTCCGAATTCACTGGGTTGAGGAAGCCTGTTTATGTCACGCAGCAACGCACCGCGTCATACCCCACCGACACATGGGCTCAATATCATCCCTTTCGCGATTATGGCTGGAGGCTGGCTCGGACCTCTGCTGATGTTCTGGCTTTACGTATGGGGACCTCTGAGACCATTCCACTATCAGTCCGGCAATCTCTTGCCACCTGCGTCGTTTCTATTCGTAATCATTGCTTGCATCTCGCTCTTGTGGCTCCTGCCACGCGCATACTTTCGAGTTCATGGATTCGAGCAAACGGGGAAGTGCTACGTGTCGCTGGGCGTTGTGTTTTTTCGCTGGTTTGCTCCGGATGGGGATTTCGCAAACCGATGGGAGCGGCGGAAAAATGCAGATTTCCGCGTGATCCGTGGTCGTCGTTCCGCTGCTGACTTCGTCGTGCGCACCGAGCAGAGCGAGCGTGGCCACCTGGTATTGTTGGCTCTTGGAATCGCATCAGCAGCATGGGCGTGGAGCATCGGGTGGAATGGCTGGGCGGTGTACCTGAGCATCGGCAATGTTGTCGTCAACGTCTACCCAATTCTGCTGCAAAGGTACACGCGTAGCCGCTTGCGTGCCGTGTTGAACCGAGGGTTGCAGGGAGACCCAAACGAAGCTGCGGTCCCCCCGGCGCAGTAGCCTTCACCTGCTGCTTGTCCCCTTGAAGTTGTCATTTGCTATACTGGTCTGATGGAGAGTCCTATCTCGCAAAAGAACTTGAACCCTATAAACCAATCACCATGTCGGGCGTACCCAACGGTTTACACACGGAACCCTCGATATGTCGAACTGACTTGCGTTGAGTCAATCGCTTTGGCCCGCTGAACCCCGACGTAATGCTAAAGTGATGGTCTTATGAGCATCGAAACACATATGAAGCGTCTCAAAGCAACTCCATTGAGTCGACGCGTTGACCCATCCGATTCTCATTTACGACAGCTTGAAACATCTTTAGGAGTCGTTCTTCCGAGTAGTTATGCGCAGTTTCTCAAGAGATTTGGGAAATTCCGCGTTAATGCCAAAATCGATTGCAAGACCCTTCCAGGAGCGTATATCGCTCACTTCTATGGGTTCAGGGATGACGATGATGTCGAAATGAACCCGGGAGGTGAGTTTAACGAATTGGGGCTAGCGCCGGTTGCTCTCTGCATCGGCAGTGATGATTGGGGTAATCAGATCGTGTTGTTCCTTGCCGATGGTCTCAACGGAAGGATATATGTTTATGAGCACGATGGCGGCGCGGATTTCATGGACGATCCAAACTGGCAACAACAATCTGGTTTGTCATGGGCAGACTTGAAACAATATGATAAAGCAAGCGAGAAGCCAGCGCCGTTCGCCAATCTGCACTATGCAGCGCCCGACTTTATGACGTTTCTTGAATCCCTTCAGTCGAACGGGGGAGAAGATTCTGCATAAATCCGGTTGCCTTGGCTGTCGCCGGGCACCTTCCTCACACCGCCAATCAATTGCCAAGCCCATCACGAACGCGATTCGCCCACTTTCGGCCGGAATCGAAGGTGTGCTTGAAGACAACGTTCCAGGAGCGGTCCGGTGCTGGTAAACGAGCTTGGCATCGTACATGGGCGAAACTCGATCATTTGTTCGATTCGCGCGTTTCGAGACTCGGTGGTCGACTTACCCAAGTCGCAGCTATGGATTGTCTGCGGGAGGCAGGATGTTATTTCCAGTGGTGGAAGGGGGTACCGATTCGCCGAGTGGATCACCGATTCGGGACGCCAGGAAAGCCGACTCCGATCCGATTGAGATCGAAGACACACCAGCGAGTCGCCGTCAGCGGATCTTGGAATTGCTGGGCGATGGCGGGAAGCTTCGCTCCACCTGCATCGCGACCCACTTGGGGTGCAGCCTCAAGACAGTCAAACGCGAGCTCGAAACCCTCCGCTTAGCCGGAAAGATCGAGTTCATCGGTCCCAACAAAACCGGGACGTATCAGTTGGTGGCAGGGTGAATGCGATCTTAGAAGTGCTACAATTCAATAATTATTCGGCCGAACCGGTTTCCAAATAGCCGATGTTATTTAACCAATTCAAAACAAATACATAAATCATGTTCCAAGCGATTTGTAGATGTATCCTTGTTGTATCACTTTGTCTTGGTGGTTGGGCCAATACCTCTAACGCACAGCCTCCCAAGGAGCTAACCAACAGCATCGGGATGAAGTTGGTGCTGATCCCTAAAGGGAAGGTCATGATGGGCTCGCCTAAGTACGAAGAAGGTGGCAGTGACTATGAAACCCATCAGCACGAAGTGGAGATTAGCGAAGACTATTACCTTGGCGTGTATGAGGTCACCCAGGCACAATACATGAAAGTTATGGGAAACAACCCGAGTTGGTTCAATGAGGACACTGAAGCGGTGTTGAGGAACGGGTTGGGAACTGATCCGGGGTGGTTCAAGAAGTCGTCGGGCCAACGAAGCGTCAGTGCAGTGCATCCGGTCGAGCAGGTTTCGTGGGAGGATGCAGTCGAATTCTGCAAAAAGCTTTCGGAGTTGCCCGAGGAAAAGAAGACGGGTCGCACATACCGTCTACCGACAGAGGCGGAGTGGGCACACGCTTGCCTCGCTGGGAGTAAATCGGCGTGGAGTTATTTTGACAGCGGTTTGTGTGACTACGCTTGGTTTGGTGGCAACAGCAAAGGTCATACGCATCCAGTTGGAGAGAAAAAACCAAACGAATGGGGGCTTTACGATATGTACGGGAATGTTTGGGAATGGTGCAGTGACTTGAACGGTGCATACCCTGAAGGTGGCAAGGGCGGTTGGTTCCGCATAGTTCGGGGTGGCGGTTGGGGCGGCGGTAACGCGATCCGTGGCAGGGTCGGCCCGTCGGACCGAGGCAACGACTTCGGTTTCCGCGTTGCCCTGAGTACATCCGAAACGAAGCAAGGCATTGACGAATTGAAACGCTGATAAGGTCGCAATCGGAATTTAACCCTGTGACCCTATAAATCGGCACCCTGTTTAGAAAGCTGGTTTTGCTGGTGCGCTACCGTTGCCCCTGGTGAGTCGTCCAGTGAGTCGTCCAATGGGTTGCCAGAGTCGTCCGCGATCACTCGATTAACATGGTATTGGAACTCTCGAAAATTCTATTTGGTATATTGATTGCAGTGGAATTCCTAAATCGCACAAAGCCTTGCACACCATAAACAAGCGTCCGTGGCGGGTGTACCAAAATCGTGCATAGAAGTCGCGCACGGTGCGTTTTCACAACAGCCCGTTTTCTTGCACCGATTCGGTGACGTATGTGGTTCGACAGGTCCATCATGAAGTTCATGGCAAGCCTAGCTACCTTGCTCGTTGTAGGACTTTTGATCATATGCTTCGTAATTCCCTTCGACCGTGTTCCGCATTTCGACGAGAGAACCGTTGATGATCCACGCGGTGAATTCTCCGCCATCGTCGGCTTCGTCCTCCCGAAGTCCGCAACCGAGATTGTCGCATCCGATGATCACGGTGGATTTCATGGTGATGGGACGTTTCGCCTGACGGCGAGGGTTCCAATTGCGGACGTCGAACAAATGCTCTCGACACCTGCGCCGTGGAACACACAATGGGTTACATACTCCCAATTACCCGAACAAGCAAAACGACAGGTATCAGAGAATCACCATGCCCGATTTGCTGCGAGGGAACGATGCTGTGACTCACTCGAATGGCATAACGGTGACATCCTCGCAGTCGAACCGAAAGATGGGTCCTTAGCGTTAGTCTCCTGGGACTATTGAAGCGACAGCGGATTTTGAAAAAACAGGGTAACCAAACCCGTCGATGCAAGTCGCTTAATCTGTATCAACCTATCACTTCGTCGGTTGCTTGCTCCGCTCGCAGGTGCCAGATATCGTTCAACGTCGGGTCCCGGCTTCAGCCGGTTTCCCCCCAAAAATCGCCTGAAGGCTATTCACCAGCGCGCGAACCGTTAGGCACCGATTCGATTGGGACCTGAGGCTCCCTGCGCGTCGCTACCGACGCATAACGCTCAGGCGCAAGCCATGGCGTTTCCAGGGACGGCTCATCAAGCCAGCTCGGGTACGACCAAAGTGAATCGGATGAGATTGATTGGCCCGGGAGGCTCGATACTGTGAATTGTCAATCGATGAAGAGTGATTTTCCTAATTCGCGAATTCATTTTTACGGAAAATCTTACATCGCCAGAGGAGAGAGCGTACAATCGCCCCGGATTTTGGCATTGATTTGAGAGGTAGACTTGGCAAGTCACGTCTTACCTCCAATTCCTTTGCTGAGAGTTCATCATGCCAAGACAACGTCGTGAAGAGACTGCCCAACGCTGGGCGAGTCGTCTCGCTCAATTCGAGAATTCAAACCTATCTGTCGCTAAGTTCTGCCAATCGATCGATTGCTCGGTCGGATCGTTCTACCTCTGGAAACGCAAACTGGCGAAACCGACTCCAGCCCCCTCCGCTTTCCTAGGTGTGCAAACCTCAATACCAGCTCCAACAGGTACCGAAATCAAACTCCCGTCGGGGATCACGATCTGCATACCGCTAACGGCTGCCAACTCGCTCGCTGAAATACTCGAACAAGTCTCTTAAGCGATGCTCGCAATCAA
>JBJONT010000103.1:0-3512 GCA_046051705.1 Planctomycetota bacterium
CAGACAGGTCAGACAGGTCAGACAGGTCAGACAGGTCAGACAGGTCAGACAGGTCAGACAGGTCAGACAGGTCAGACAGGTCAGACAGGTCAGACAGGTCAGACAGGTCAGACAAGTCAGACAAGTCAGACAAGTCAGACAAGTCAGACAAGTCAGACAAGTCGGACAAGTCGGACAAGTCGGTGCGAGAACCGCGACAAACCCCACCGCGTAGCCTGGGACTGCGGTCCCGGGCGAGCGGTCAGTATAGGAGCGCGCGTTTCGAGACCAGCAACTCGCTTAGTGGCGCTTCGGCTTGTAAATCTCAGTCGCAGTCCCGAAGTGGACTTCGCCCGCATTCATCAAAGTCTCGCTCAGCGTTGGATGGGGGTGAATCGACTCGGTGATGTCACGCACTTCGCATCCCATCTCAATGGCTAACACGGCTTCGGCAATCAATTCGCCGGCTCCCGGTCCAACAATGCCGCATCCAAGCACTCGGTGGGTCTGCGGATCTACAAGCCACTTCGTCAGTCCATCGGTCCTGCCGAGTGCTTGGGCCCGCCCACTCGCAGCCCAAGGATAGGTTTCGATCTCGACGGCAATTCCATCTTTCTTGGCTCGATCTTCGGTAAGTCCAGCCCAAGCGATTTCAGGATCGGTAAAGACCACTGCTGGGATCGCTTGTTTATCGAACACCACATCGCGCCCCAGAATCACTTCGATGGCTACCTTGGCTTCATGGCTGGCTTTGTGCGCCAACATCGGCTCTCCGGCAACATCGCCAATGGCCAAGATATGTGGATCTGCGGTTCGCTGCTGGCGATCGCATATTGCGAACCCGCGTTCGTTGACTTGCACTTGGGTGTTCTCAAGCCCAATTCCGCGACTCGAAGGTCGCCGACCAACACTCACTAAGACTCGATCGAACCGTTCGTGTCCAAACTTACCGGGCCCTTCAAATGTTACTTCGACTTGCTGGTTGACTTCGGCTACCGAACCGACCTTCGTGTTGAGATAGATCCGGTTCTCGAAGAGGTTCTTCAAGCGACGTTGTAGGGGAGCGACCAAATCTCGGTCCGCACCTGGCAGAAGCGTATCGGTCCATTCCACTACGGTTACTTTTGAACCGAGATGCGCGTAGACGGTCCCCATTTCCAACCCGATGTATCCACCGCCGATGACAAGCATCTTTTCGGGGATGTCTTTGAGTTCCAATGCGCCGGTGGAATCCATGACGCGATCCGATCCAATTTGGAAATTCGGAGGCATCGCTGGCGTGCTACCAGTCGCCAAAACGCAGTAATCAAAGGTGATCTTGCCACCCTCTGGAATACTTGGATCGCTTCCTTCAAGCACCAAAGTTGTGGAGTTCTCGAACTTGCCCCGCGCTCGGATCACTTTCACGTTGCGGCGCTTTGCGAGTTGTCCAAGCCCTCCGGTGAGGGTCTCGATGACTTTCTCTTTTCTCGCCCGAACTTTGTTGATATCGATTTTCGGTGCTGGGAATTCTACTCCCCAACCTTCAGTCAACTCGTGCGCTTCATCGATCACCTTGGCCACATGCAACAAAGCTTTCGATGGAATGCAGCCTCTAAGCAAACAGGTTCCACCAAGCTTCGGCTCGGACTCGACAATGGCAACTTCTAAGCCTTCGTCGGCAGCTAGAAAAGCTGCTGCATAACCACCAGGACCACCACCCAAAACAACTACTGGAAAGTGCATGAATTTACGCCGATGGAATGGGAACCAAGAATCTCAATACGATGTTTGCCACAATGTACGGTGTTTGCCACATTGTGCGATGTTTGCCACATTTTTAGTTAAACACAGGGGCTTCGCAACAAAAAGAGCCCGAATCGACGGATCGATCGAGCTCTTGCACAGTATAGCCAAAACGAACATCTAGTCGCTTAACGCGACAAGAATTCGACGACGATGTTAGCGTTTACAGGGAGGGAAATATCCGCTCCGCTCGGCGCTCCGAGAACCGTGGCTTTGAGCCCTTCGGTATCAAGTGCAACCCAATCGAGTGGGGTTGGAGAAGCGTTAGCGATAACGCCTCGGTAAAGGTTTCGGATCGCTTCGTTGCTGCGAACTTCAATCACATCCCCTGGTCGAAGGGAGAACGAAGGACTGGTAACCTTCACGCCGTTGACCTTGAAGTGACCGTGAACAACCCCTTGGCGAGCTTGTGGACGGGTCTTTGCCAAGCCGATTCGGCGGATGACGTTATCGAGCCGTCGTTCGCACAAAAGCAACAATGTTTCCCCGGTATTCCCCTTCTTGCGAACCGCATCATCGAAGTACCGACGAAGTTGGCGTTCGCCAAGTCCGTAGTAGTACTTGATCTTTTGCTTCTCCGACAAAGCAGTGCCGTAGTTGCTCGAACGACGGCTACGTGGGTGCATCCCTGGTGGGTTTTCACTGCGCTTCTCATAAGCTCGAACGCAACCTGCGTTTTCATAGAGCATTGCGCCGAAACGACGATTGACGCGGGCCTTGGGGCCGGTATAGCGTGCCATGGACTCTCCTAAAACAACCTTGTAAAAGGTTTGGAAAATGGACTAGGGATGCTCCCATTCGGATTGCTCGATCGTCGGCTAGCTAATCACTTAGCTACTTATCCAACTCTCGACATCCAAATGCGGATCATCGGGTCAGTCATCGTTGCCGCGACTCTGCGGCAAAATGCTGGCCTGGGGAATTTGGTAATCAGGCGGAAATTATGGGAATTCAAACGTCCTGAACAACCCCAAAAATCCAATATTTCCAAGGAAAACGGGGTCTTTGAAATCAAGCTAACGGGGCGAAAACCGCCATATTGTCCTGAAAATCGACCGATCTGGTGCGGAAAGCAGGTGAAGTTGCACTCAAAACCCGCGTGTGTTTAGCGGAAAAACTTAGGCTATTGACGCAAAATAGTAGCCAATGTGATGCGATTCGTGCCCATTTTCGTGCCCGTGCCCGTTTTCGTGCTCGTGCTCGTGCTCGTGCTCGTGCTCGGTCGGGCGCTGAGGCTGGGGCTGGGGCCCAGATAACGCGACTAGTTTAGTTGCATTCAGAGGTAGTCAGCGGTAGGTCGTGTACTGAACGAACATAACAGTACAACAGGTTGCTTTCGATTACGAGCACGAGCACCGTTTCACTGAGCACGAGCACCGTTTCACTGAGCACGAGCACCGTTTCACTGAGCACGAGCAAGGCGCGGCCATGCCGATACAAAGCAAAACCAGCCACTAAAATTCCCGAAGAACCAAAAACTCTTGGGGCGAAAAAACTCTTGAAGCCAAAAAACCGTGATTCCCACCGGCGAATCGCTTATCTTACACATCCCCCAACCATCCTCTTCTAGGACCCCCGCCTCGATGCTCCCCCTAAACTCCCTCTTTGGCTCCGACTCGAAGCTTCGCAGGATTGGAATCGTCTGCATCTTGCTCCTGCTGGCCTCCGCGGTCAACTACATGGACCGACAAACCCTCTCGGTCGCCGCAGCTCGGATCAAAGATGAGTTCAAGATCGACAGCGCTCAG